>NZ_JAFIBZ010000004.1:0-302954 GCF_017832375.1 Methylocaldum sp. RMAD-M
TGGTCACTCTGGCGGCGCCGTCATCAGTGGCGCGCCAGGCAGTGCCATTACCGACGCCGCTGTCGTGGTCGTCCACCATAACTGCGACTGTAGTATTAGAGCCTATCCCGGTAGGTTCCAAAACCCTTCAAAGGCTCAGGGCGAATGGCCTAGGAGAAAGGCTCTCATTCGCTTCCGGCGCTTTTCATGGCCGGATGAATTCGCCTTTCCAATCGGCCTGAAACTACCTTACGCCGCGGCGGACCACGATTTCCGTTTGATGCCGCTGACTCAGGGTTCCGGTTTTTCAACGGTCGTACACGGACATCCGTCAGGGATTCACCAGAAAGTGCCGTTGGTGCCAATAGGGATAAACCGGTGTCACTTCGCTCGCGGCATCCAGCTTCGCCATTTGTTCGGGAGTCAGGTTCCAGCCGGTTGCGCCGAGGTTGTCTTTGAGCTGCGCTTCGTCGCGGGCGCCGATAACCACGGTACACACCGTCGGGCGCTGCAAGAGCCAGTTTATGGCGATCTGCGGCATGGTCTTGCCCGTTTCCGCCGCTATTTCGTCCAGGGAGTCCACGACGCGATATACGAGTTCATCGGGTACCGGCGGTCCTATTTCCGCCGTTTTGTGGAGCCGGCTTTGCGCCGGGAGAGGTTGATTACGCCGAATTTTCCCGGTAAGTCTTCCCCAACCAAGCGGGCTCCAGACGGCCGTTCCGACGCCTTGATCGAGCGCCAGCGGCATCAGCTCCCACTCGTAATCGCGTCCGATCAGCGAGTAATAGGCCTGATGAGCCGCATAGCGGGACCAGCCGTATTTTTCCGAGAGAGCCAGCGATTTCATCAAATTCCCGCCGGAAAAATTGGAACAGGCGAGATAACGGACCTTGCCGCTTCGCACGAGATCGTCGAGCGCCCGCAGCGTTTCGTCGACCGGCGTCAGCTCGTCGAATCCGTGCATGGTGTAAATGTCGATGTAATCGGTGTTCAGTCGCCGCAAGCTGGCTTCGCAGGAGCGTACGAGGTGATGGCGCGAGGTGCCCCGGTCGTTGGGGTCGTCACTCATCGGATAGGTCGATTTCGTCGAAATCAGAACCTTGTCCCGGCGCCCTTTGATGGCCTGGCCGAGAATTTCTTCCGACAAGCCATGAGAATAAGTGTCTGCAGTGTCGAAAAGATTGACGCCCGCGTCCAGATAAATATCCACCAAGCGGCTGGCCTCCTGGACATCGGTGCTTCCGAAGGCGCGGAAATATTCGTTTCCACCGCCGAAAGTGGCGGTGGCGGTGCCGAAACTGAGAACCGGGACTTTCAGCCCGGAATTGCCGAAGGATCTGAATTCCATGGTTTTGTTTCCTCTTTTAGCTCTTACAAAACGATTCGATGGAACGAGGAATTAAAACTCACCAGGAGCCTATTCCAGTAGGACCGAAGAACCGTTCGACAGGCTCAGCGCGAACGGCCTATTGGGATACGCGCGTACTTGTAAGGAAAGAGAATGACCGCCCTGACATGCATCGAAATTCGCCATTCCCCGCTGAGTCCATCCAAAAACATCCATATTTCGCGTGAAATTTCATTTTCATTGGTTTATTGCAATGCATACACGACAATAATTTAATGTGGCGCTCACAAGAAGAACTCTCTCGCCTGTCGACAAAAACCGCAAACACGATATGACCGCGCCGCTCGATCCGGAGCATTCATCTTTCCATTTGTTCCTACACAAACAAAGCCTGCCCAAAGGCACGGTCTCGTGCGCGCTTGTCGGCCAGCGGCCTGACCGCACCTACAAACACTAAATCCCCTTCGAAGTGAAATACCGCAGCCAGCACCCCGGCGCCCGCGAACTCAAAGGCCTCATCCAGCTTTGCACGCAAAAGAAAACCGAATGCGCCTATGTCGTCACCAAATCGCCGGACGACATCGGCCCGCTGACGGGCCTCCCTCCAGCCGCCGAAACCGACGGCAAAATCATCCGCCTGCCGGCGCCCTTGCTGTGCTATTGGATGGGGGCGTCGGAACTGAATCAGCACGAAATGAAAGATTAAGGCCGGAATCGCGGACGACCGCTCTAAACTGGATCGGTGAAGAAGCCGTCTTAAAACATCTAAAATGACGCGTGGCACCATCGGTAACGGCTACAAAAATTCACGGCTTGCCTTGAGCTGGTATATCGGAAGGGGGGAGACATGACGCCTGAAACAAAGGCTCGCCAGCAAATCGACAAAAAGCTGGAACAAGCGGGCTGGGCCATCCAAGACCTTAAAGACCTCAATCTCGGCGCGGCCCTAGGCGTCGCGGTGCGCGAATACCCGACCGATACCGGTCCGGCCGACTACGTGCTGTTCGTCAATCGCGAAGCGGCGGGCGTGATCGAGGCCAAGCGCGACGAAGCCGGCGAGAACCTGACCGTGGCCGAAAACCAAACCGCCCGCTATGCCAACGCCACCCTCAAATGGCGGGTACAAACCACGCCGCTGCCGTTCCTGTTCGAAGCGACTTCCCAGATCATCCGCTTTACCGATGGGCGCGATCCGGCGCCGCGTTCGCGCGAAATTTTCCATTTCTTCAGGCCCGAGCAACTGAGCGAGTGGCTGAGCCAGCCCGAGACCTTCCGCCGCCGCTTGAACACCTGGATGCCGGCGCTGGATACGCGCAATCTGCGCGCTTGCCAGATCGACGCGGTAACGGGCCTCGAAGAATCCCTGGCCCGGAATAAGCCGCGCGCCTTGATCCACATGGCGACCGGCGCCGGCAAAACCTTCACCGCGATCACGGCCGTCTACCGTCTGCTCAAGTTCGGCGGGGCCAAGCGTATCCTGTTTCTGGTGGATACCCGCAACCTGGGCAGGCAGGCGCACCAGGAATTCATGGCCTACACCCCGCCCGACGATGCGCGCAAGTTCACCGAGCTTTACAACGTGCAGCGGCTTTCCGGCTCGACCGTCGACCCGGCGGCCAAGGTTTGCATCAGCACCATTCAGCGCATGTATTCCATTCTTTCCGGCGAACCCATCGACGAATCCGCCGAGGACGTGTCGCTGTTCGACGTGCAGCAAACCGAGAAGCAGGCCAAGGTCGTCCGATACAACCCGGCCATTCCGGTGGAAACCTTCGATGTCATCATCATCGACGAATGCCACCGCAGTATTTACAACCTGTGGAAACAGGTGCTCGACTACTTCGACGCCTTCCTGATCGGTCTCACCGCAACGCCCGACAAGCGCACCTTCGGCTTCTTCAACGAAAACATCGTGGCCGAATACACCTACGAACAATCGGTGGCGGACGGCGTGAACGTGGGCTACGACGTGTACGAGATCGAAACCGAGATCACCAGGAAAGGCGCGGAACTCAAGGCCAGGGAATGGGTCGACCGCCGCGACCGCCAGACCCGCAAGAAACGCTGGGCCGAAACCGAGGAAGACATCGTCTACACCGGCAAGGAGCTGGATAAATCGGTGGTCAACCCCAACCAGATCCGAAAGGTGATCGAGACCATGAAAACGGCCGTGGAAACGCAGATCTTCCCCAGCCGAAAAGAAACGCCCAAAACCCTGATCTTCGCCAAGACCGACAGCCACGCCGACGACATCATCCAGATCGTGCGCGAGGTTTACGGCCAGGGAAACGCCTTCTGCAAAAAGGTCACCTACCGCGCCGAGGAAGACCCGGACAGCGTCCTCTCCAGCTTCCGCAACGACTACAACCCGCGCATCGCCGTTACCGTCGACATGATCGCCACCGGGACCGACGTCAAACCGCTGGAAATCCTGCTGTTCATGCGCGACGTGCGGAGCCGCGGCTACTACGAGCAAATGAAGGGCCGAGGCGTGCGCAGCTTGGGCTTCGACGACCTGAAACGGGTTTCCAACAGCGCCGACAGCGCCAAGACCCGGTTCGTGCTGATCGACGCCGTCAGCGTGGAAAAATCGCTCAAGACCGAAAGCCGCCCGCTGGAGAAAAAGCCCGGCGTCCCCCTCAAGGACCTGTTGCTCGGCGTCGCGATGGGCAGCCGCGACGACGATACCGTGCTTAGCCTCGGCAACCGCCTGATACGCCTGGCCAAGCAGCTCGACGAAAAGGCCCTGGCGCGCATCGAAAAACACGCCGGCGGCATGTCCGTGGGCGAACTGGGCAAGGCGCTGATCATGGCGCTGGATCCCGACAAGATCGTGGAAACCGCCCTGGCCAATGCCGAGGCACAAGGCATTACCCGGAGCGAAGCCACGTTGACCGAGGAAGAACTCCAAGTCGCCCGAGCCCAGCGCGTCGCCGCCGCCTGCGCGCCCTTCGACAAGCCGGAACTGCGCGACGAGATCGAGAACGCCCGCCGCGAACGGGAACAGATCATCGACCACGTGAATCTCGACCAGCTCACCTTCGCCGGCTTCAGCGAACAAGCCGAAGCGCAGGCGCAAAAAGTGATCCAGACCTTTGCCGACTACATCGCCCGGCACAAGGACGAAATCGCCGCCCTGAGCTTCTTCTATCAGCAGCCCTACCAGCGCCGGGCGCTCACCTTCGAAATGATCGAAGAACTGCACGACGCCTTGAGCCGCCCGCCGCTGATGCTCACCACCGAGCGGCTATGGAGCGCCTATGCCCGCGTCGGGACCAACCTGGTCAAGGGCACCGATGCCAGACGCCAGCTCACCGACCTGATCGCGCTAGTTCGCTTCGCCATCGGACTGGATGACGAGCTCAAGCCCTTCCGGGAACAAGTGGATAAGCGCTTCCAGGAGTGGATCTTCCGCCACAACGCCCGGCGCACCACCGCCTTCACCCCCGAGCAAACCGAATGGCTACGGCTGATGAAAGACCACATCGCATCGAGCTGCTGCATCACCCGCGAGGATTTCGACTACGCCGAATTCGCCAACAAGGGCGGGCTGCAAAAGGTGTGGCAATTGTTCGGCAAGGATCTGGATGAAGTGATGAAAGAGATGAATGAGGAGTTGGTGGCGTGAGCCGCTGATGCAAGATGGCATTAACAAAAAGTCTCAAAGAAATCATTGCTGAAGACAGAACGGGTCTTCTCTCAAAGCATGAATCGTGGGAACGCGTCTGCCTACGGGAAGTGGCAGATGTACTCAATGGGTTTCCGTTTGAGTCGCGTCTGTTTCATCCATCGGACGGCACACCGCTCATCCGTATCCGCGATGTTCTAACCGGAACGACTGAAACGTTCTACACTGGCGAATTTGAGAATCAGCTTCTGGTGAAACCCGGAGAACTATTGATCGGGATGGACGGCGACTTCAACTGTGCTCGCTGGCGATCCGGTCCAGCTCTATTGAACCAGCGAGTCTGCAAGCTAACGGCTGATGAGCGCTATTACTCGGGGCGTCTACTAGAGTTCGTTCTACCCGGCTTCTTGGCGGCGATCAACGCGGCCACCTCGTCGGTCACAGTTAAACACTTGTCTTCGAGAAGCATCGAAGAAATCGAGTTGCCATTACCGCCGCTGGCCGAACAAACCCGCATCGTCGAAAAGCTTGAAGAACTGCTCTCCGATCTCGACGCGGGCGTGGCCGAACTCAAGGCCGCGCAAAAGAAGCTAGCGCAATACCGCCAATCGCTGTTGAAAGCGGCGGTGGAAGGCGCGCTCACCGCCGAATGGCGTGCCAAGAACAAACCCCAGGAAACCGGCGCACAACTGCTGGAACGCATCCTCAAAGAGCGCCGAGCCCGCTGGGAAGCCAGGCAGCTCGCCAAATTCAAGCAACAAGGCAAAACCCCGCCGAAAGACTGGCAAGCCAAATACCCCGAACCGGTCAAACCGGATACGTCCAATTTGCCGGAATTGCCGGAGGGGTGGGTGTGGAGCTCTATCGGTGAATGTTTTCATGTCGTCGTAGGCGCAACCCCCAGTAGAAAAAAACCAGATTATTGGAACGGCACTATCCCATGGGTGAGTTCCGGTGAGGTTCGATTTAGTCGGATTACTGAAACAAAAGAACGAATTACCTGGGAAGGGCTGAATAATTCCAGTACGCAAATCAACCCGGTCGGAAGTGTGTTGCTTGGCATGATCGGTGAGGGCAAGACCCGTGGGCAGGTTGCAATCTTAGATATCGAGGCTGCAAACAATCAGAACTGTGCGGCTATTTGGGTTAGCGAAACAGCTATCCCACCGGAATACGTATATTTTTGGCTATGGTCCCGTTACGAAGAAACACGCCGCGGAAGTAGCGGAAACAATCAGCCAGCGCTAAATAAATCAATCGTTGAAAGCATTCCATTTCCGTTACCGCCGTTAGATGAGACTAAGGCTATTGTGGCTGTACTGGATCAAGCGATATCTCAAGCTATTGCCCAAAACGCCACGATTGAGCACTCGCTCAAACAATCCGCCGCCCAACGCAAAAACATCCTCAAAGCCGCCTTCTCCGGCCAGCTCGTGCCGCAAGATCCGAACGACGAACCTGCCAGCGTGCTGCTGGAGCGCATTCGTGCCGAGCGGGAGGCGAAGGAAAAAGATAAGTCGCGGCATCGGCAAAGGAAGACCTCTCATGCTTGAATGGAAAAGGGAAAAAGCCGAACCCTTTCTGAAAACGGTGCTGGCTTCGGGTGAAACTCAGCAACTCGAAACCAAGCGTGTCTCCGGCAAGATGGTGGGCAAGGCGCTGGAGACCGTATGCGCCTTTGCGAATACTCGCGGCGGTTGGCTGGTGCTGGGTGTAGATGATACAACCAAGGCCAAGGAATGGGACCGTCTGTACGGTATTGATGAAAACCGGGAAGCCGTGGACGAGTTGCTGCGCAAGCTCAATACTCACTTACTACCGGCAGTTGAAGGCATCACCGCCGTGCGGATACCGTGCACGCTGCGAAATGGCATGGACGGCACAGTTATGGCGCTTCATGTGCCTGCCAGTGATAAGGTGCACTCGATTCTCGATGACGGTACCTGGTCACGCGGTGAAGCCAGCAACCGGGAGATGAACGCGAGCGAAATCACCGAACTTTCATACCGACGCGGCGTTAAAAGTGCAGAATCGGAACCGGTATCGGTCGATTTCGATCTGTTGGATACCGACGCTTGGCGGCTCTTTCTGCAGGGTCGGGGATTGCTCAGCGGCGATTTGCGAGATCGACTTTACCGATTGGGTTTGGCAAAGAGGGTCGGCAATGAATTGCAACCGGTTCGAGCCGCTGTTTTGCTGTTTGCCGATGAACCTGGGGCCTTGTTGGCGGGCATCGGGTCGCGCGCCGACATTCGAGTGTTTCACTACCGCGGAAATGTGGTTGAGGAAGGTGAAGTCCCCAACTTGAAGAAACCGCCAAAAACAATCAGTGGCCCCCTCTACCGGCAAATCGCGCAAGCCCATGCTTACTTGTTGGAAGAGCTTGCGGCTGGTCTAACCTTGGCCGCGTCCGGCTTTCGCACCGTGCACCGATATCCGGAACGTGTCATTAAAGAAGCTATCACCAACGCCGTCATCCATCGTGACTACCGACTGAACCGCGATATTCAGATCCGCATTTTCGACAATCGCATCGAAGTATTCAGCCCGGGCCTGTTTCCGGGGCGAATAACCCCCGCCAATATTCATCGCGCCGGTTCATTTGCACGCAACCCTTTGATTGCACGTAATCTACGAGAATTTTCTGAACCACCGAATGTGGATGCCGGAGAGGGAGTGCGCATGATGTTCAATCTTATGCGCGCTAATAACCTCTATCCGCCCGTGTACCGAGAGTTACGCGAGCAAGCGCCAGAATCCGTTTCGGTAACCCTGCTCAATGAAGAGCGGCCTCCTATCTGGGAGCAGGTTAGCGACTGGATCGACCGCAATGGCCCAATCGGGAATGCCGACCTCTGCCAGATTGCCGGCGTTGACACGTTACGTGCTTCGAAAATGCTCAAACGCTGGGTTGATCAAGGAGTATTAGAGCAAGTAGAGGGTCGAGCCAAGCGTAATATGGCTTATCGCAAGCCGACACAAACGGAAACGGGAAGACAGCCGGATTTATTATCCGATACCGAAGATAATAACGACGACATCGCTTAAAACTCATTTACAAACAAGTTCTTACAAGATTGTTTATTATCTCGGACGAGCTTAGTCGACACGAACTGCATCTGCACCCTGTTCTAAGGTGACTGTACCGGAAGGCAACCCGTTTGCTCGCAACTCAGGCGTTTGATTGCTTGACACCGAAACTTGCTCGGCGGTCATCGGGAGATAGCGGCCGATCTAACAAGCCGCAACAAATCCACATTCGAGCCTGTATGAACAGACCGAGAGATCGTTATTATCTTTCGGACTGGATAATAAACCATAAACCATTACATTTTATTTGTTTTTCAAACACTTATAAAAATTTTATTATCTCCATAGAGATGAACGCCTCCACCCTTATCCAAAAAGTTTGGAACTTCTGCCACACCCTGCGCGACGACGGCGTGAGCTACGGCGATTATCTGGAACAGCTCACTTATCTGCTGTTCCTGAAGATGGCGCACGAATACGCCCAGGAACCTTACAACCGCGATACCCATATCCCCCAAGGTTACGATTGGGGCAGCCTGAGGTCGAAGACGGGCGAACCGCTGGAAGCGCACTATCTGGCCGTCTTGCACAAGCTGGGCAACGAGCCGGGCATGCTCGGGGCGATATTCTTCAAGGCGCAGAACAAGATCCAGGACCCCGCCAAGCTCGCGCGGCTGGTACAGATGATCGATGCGGAAAACTGGGTGGGCATGGATACCGACACCAAGGGCGATCTTTACGAAGGACTGCTGCAAAGAAACGCGGAAGACACCAAGAGCGGGGCCGGCCAATATTTCACCCCGCGGCCCTTGATCCAGGCCATGGTGGAATGCGTGCGCCCCGAACCGATGAAGACCATCGCCGATCCCGCTTGCGGCACGGGCGGCTTCTTTCTCGGCGCGCAAGCGTGGCTGCTGCGCCAGGGTCTGAACAAGAAACAGGCGGAATTCCTACGGCACAAGACCTTTTTCGGCAACGAGATCGTCGCCGGCGCGCGCCGCTTGTGCCTGATGAATCTGTTCTTGCACAACATCGGCGATCTGGACAGCGAACCGACGATCCAGCGCGCAGACGCGCTGATCGCCGAACCTTCCCAGCGCTTCGACTACGTGCTGGCCAATCCGCCTTTCGGCAAGAAAAGCAGCATGACCATCACAAATGGTGAAGGCGAGGAGGACCGGGATGCCCTCACCTACGAGCGCCAGGATTTTTGGGAAACCACTTCGAATAAACAGCTCAATTTCCTGCAACACATCGTCGGCATGCTCAAGCCAGACGGCAAGGCGGCGGTGGTGCTGCCGGACAATGTGCTGTTCGAGGGCGGCGCCGGCGAGAAGATTCGCCGGAAACTTTTGGAAACCTGCGACGTACATACCATTCTGCGCTTGCCGACAGGCATCTTCTACGCGCAGGGCGTGAAAGCCAACGTAGTGTTTTTCGACGCCAAACCCAAGGACGGCAAGGTGCACACGAAGGGCGTGTGGTTCTACGATCTCCGCACCAACAGGCATTTCACGCTGAAGACCAAGCCGCTCAAGCTGGACGATTTGCGTGACTTCATCGACTGCTATCACCCCGAAAACCGGCATGAGCGAAAAGAAACCAAGCGCTTCAAGTACTTCGGCTACGACGAATTGATCGCCCGCGACAAGGCCAGCCTGGACATTTTCTGGATCAAGGACGACAGCCTCGATAACCTGGACGACTTGCCGCCGCCGGATGTGCTGCAGCAGGAGATCATCGACCATCTGGAAGCGGCGTTGGCCGCGTTCCGCGATGTCGCGGCTGGATTAGCCCGATGAGCGCACTCGTACGGCGAGACCACTGCTGATTTAGGATCATCCGAGAAAGAACACGGTGATTTCCGCCAAACCCCCTTTCGATCCCACCTACGGCTACACCCTGGAGTCGCTGCTTCGGGTCGACTGCCCGGAGGAACCCGGCGATTTCGCCGAGTTCTGGGAAACCCGTTACCGGCGCGCGCTGAGCGTTTACCCGAACCCCGAGCTGTCTCGCGGCAAAGACGTTCATCCGGACTTCGATGTTTACGATGTCCGTTATCGATCGACGGACGATTATATGATCGGCGGCTGGCTGTTGAGTCCCAAACACGGACCGATTCGGCGGGGGCTGGTGGTGGGGCACGGTTACGGCGGCCGGGAGGGTCCGGATTTCGATCTTCCGGTCGGCGAAGCGGCGGTGTTGTTTCCCTGCTTCCGCGGGCTTTCCTTGAGCCGCGACCCGCGCCTGCCGGACAACCCCGCCCGTCATGTCCTGCACAGCATCGACCGGCGCGATCGTTACATCCTGGGCGGCTGCGTCGAGGATTTGTGGCTGGCGGTCTCGGCGCTGCTGAGCGTCTTTCCGCAAGTCGAGGGGCATATCGGCTACTCGGGTATCAGCTTCGGCGGCGGCATCGGCGCTTTGGCCCTGCCTTGGGAGCCGCGCGTTCGCTTGGCCCATCTGAACGTTCCGACCTTCGGCCATCATCCTTTGCGTCTTGCGCTGCCGACCCTGGGAAGCGGGGAAGCCGTCCGAAGATACGAGCGCCGGCACGGGTCCGTGCTGGAAACCTTACGCTACTACGACGCCGCCTGCGCCGCGCGGCACATTCGGATTCCCGTTCATGTCGCGGCGGCCTTGTCCGATCCGTTCGTCGCACCGCCCGGCCAATTCGCCATCTATAATGCCCTGGCGGGACCGAAACGCTTGTTCGTGCTCAAAGCCGGCCATTCCGATTATCCGGAACGGCTCGAGGAGGAGCGGGCGTTGCTGGCGGAGCTTGGCGCTTTTTTCGAACCGCTCTAGGCAGGGCGAAATTTCCTGTGCCGCTAAAGAGCTTTTCGCCGCGGTTTTTCAGTGAGGACCGAAAAATTCGTAGGTCGGCGAGGAGCTTTGTCGGCAAGGGATTGCCGACCTACTAAACTCGAATGATTTTTCGAACCGCTTGGAGCGAGGCGGGTTTCCGGTGAGGACGGCGCCCGGTCTCAGATTACGCAGCCGAGCGAATGAACTAATCTTGAATCGAGCCGAAAAAAGGCGGGCTGACCGCCTCGGCTCAATGGAACGGCCGGGCGATAAGCCGGATCACGGAGGTCATTTGGGTCCGCGACCCGGACAAATCACGGATTATTTGATTTTCGCTTCCTTGTACAGGACATGCTTGCGGACGACGGGATCGAATTTCTTGATCTCCATCTTTTCCGGCATGTTCCGCTTGTTCTTGGTGGTCGTGTAAAAATGGCCGGTGCCGGCGCTCGATACCAATTTGATTTTGTCGCGCATGGTTCAGACCTCGATTAGACTTTTTCGCCGCGCTTGCGGATATCCGCCAAAACGGCATCGATACCCTTCTTGTCGATGATGCGCATTCCCTGGCTGGAAACGCGAAGGCTTACCCAACGGTTTTCGCTTTCGACCCAAAAACGGTGCTGGTGCAGATTCGGATTGAACAGGCGCTTCGTCTTATTGTTAGCGTGCGAGACGTTATTGCCTACAATACGGCGCTTGCCCGTCACCTGGCATACTCTGGACATGGTTGACCTCTAACTCGCCTAGCTGGAACGGAAATCAGGCTTTATATATGATTCAAGGTTTTTAAGTCAAGCCGCGCTCCTCCTATTACGGAAAAATCGCTATGAGTCTAAAGCTCGGGATCGTCATGGATCCCATCGGAAAAATCAAAATCCACAAAGACACCAGCTTCGCCATGCTGCTGGAGGCCCAGTCGCGGGGTTACGAGCTCCATTACATGGAGCTCAACGATCTTTATTTGCGGGACGGACGCACCTATGCGCGGATGCGCCGCCTGAGCGTGGAGCGCAACCAGCAGTCCTGGTTCAGCTTCCTCGGCGAGACGGTCGCGCCGCTGGATTCCCTGGACGTGGTGTTGATGCGCAAGGACCCGCCTTTCGACCAGGAATACATCTACGCCACCTATCTCTTGGAATGCGCCGAAAACCAGGGGCTTTACGTGGTCAATAAACCCCGCTCGCTGCGCGATGCGAACGAAAAGCTCTTTACCGCCTGGTTTCCGCAGTGCTGCCCGCCGACCCTGGTGGCCAGGGAAGGGCACAAGATCCGCGAATTTCTGCACGAACAGGGCGAAATCATCCTGAAGCCCCTGGACGGCATGGGCGGCGCCTCGATTTTCCGCATCGCGGAAAAAGACCCCAATCTGAGCGTCATCCTGGAAACCATGACCCGGCACAACTCGCGCTTCGTCATGGCTCAACGCTATCTGCCGGAAATCGTCGACGGCGACAAGCGCATCCTGCTAGTGAACGGCGAGGCGGTTCCTTATGCTCTCGCCCGTATCCCCGCGCTGGGAGAAAGCCGCGGGAATCTCGCCGCCGGAGGACGCGCGGAGGGACGCGAACTGACCCCGCGGGATCGCTGGATCGCCGAGCAAGTAGGTCCGACGCTTCGCGAAAGAGGACTCGTATTCGTGGGACTGGACGTGATCGGAAACTATCTGACCGAAGTGAACGTGACCAGCCCGACCTGCGTGCAGGAGCTGGATGCACTGTTCGGCTTGAATATCAGTGCCTTGCTGATGAATCATATCGAGTCCGTTGTGCGGGCTTAATAACGTCGACTCATGAATACCGAAAAGGTTTTTTCCGACCGCTTTCTTCTATCCCTGGTTTTTGCCGGCATCGCACACGCCGTTCTCATCCTGGGCGTCAGCTTCGAAATGCCCAAGCACCCGGAAATCAAGAAATCCTTGACCATCGCTCTGGTGCGAAATGCTTCGCAGAAGGCTCCGGAAAAGGCCGACTTTCTCGCTCCGGACAACCAGATAGGCAGCGGAACCCATACCGAAAAGGCGATTCCGAGGAACCAGCCCACACCGCAGGAAGGACAGGGCCAGCAAACCGAAAACGCGCCCAATCCCGCGCATGTTCAGGAAGCCAAACTCAAACGCGTGCTGAGACAGGAAAAATCCGAAAAGAAGATCGTCACGGATCAAGGCACGGAGATACTGCCGGAACCGCAGCCCGTAAAGCTCACCGCCGCGGCGCTCAGCCAGCAGATTGCCGAATTGAGCGCCGAACTGAACAAATCGCGGGAAGACTATGCCCGCCGTCCCAAGCTGGTTTACATCAACTCGGTGAACGCCCACAAATACAAGGCCGCTGCCTACGAGAAGGCCTGGCAGGACAAAATCGAGCGTATCGGCAATCTTAATTATCCCGACGAAGCCCGCCGCCGGAATCTTTCCGGAAGCCTGCTTCTGAGCGTCGGCATCAAGCCGGACGGAACCGTGTACAGCATACAGGTCCGGCATTCTTCCGGCCATCAAGTTCTGGACGACGCCGCAACGAATATCGTGCAGCTTGCCGCTCCCTTCGCACCTTTTCCCCAAGAGCTGAAACAGGAAGCGGATGTTTTGATCATCACCCGCACCTGGCGGTTCGAGAACGATCACCGTCTCCAAACCGGCCCCTGATTCACCCCAGCTTTCCCTGCAAGCTCGGACTCTCCGCCATAACGTCCGAGCGCCTGTCCAGGCAGCCTTCCACCGCCTAGCCTTCCCCCAAAAACCGACTATTCTTGATGTGTCCGGCCAGGACGCCTGGGTCCGCTGACTGAATCTTCCCTTTAGAACGATGTCCGCCGACCCTGTAGAGAGCCGTCCACCTTATCCCTGTTAATTGCCTAGCCGTTTCCTCATTAAGAACACCGATGGTCGATTATCTCTCCCAAGCTCAGCGACCGGCCTTGCCGCGATGCGGTGAGGCAGGGCCCGACGTTGGTCCAGGGAATTTTGCCGAACCGGCCTTTCTGATCGAGGACTCGCTCCAACCGAATCCGCTCTGCCTAGGCACAGAAAACGACGTCGCAGATTATCTGGCCCATTCCGTGTCTGCGGTTCCCGACAACTTGCTGCGACACACTCAGCGGGTGTTGCACCACTACCATCAAAACGACCGAGACGGCCTGTACGCCGCTTTGTTGGACCTTTTCATTGCCCTGGAACACAGGGGACCCTCTCTCCGCAAGCGATTGCTGACAGGGGCGCGGGATCGGTTGAGGAAGGATTGCTATGCGCGTCTCGATCGATGGCTTGAATGCGGAAACACGCCCGATTGGGCCGAGCTGCCGCCGGCCGGGCAATCGGTTCTTGCCCCCGGCGTCATCGGTTCGCTGAATTTGGTCCAGGTGTCGATCGATGCCTCGGACGAAGAACGCGACCCGCTGGTGGAAGCGCGGGAACACATCGAATACAGCCAGATCGACCAAGCGAGAGCGGTACTGGAAGGCGCATTGTTCCGACTGCCTGAGCGAACCGATTTACTTGAGGAACTACTGCTGCTGTATCGGGCGACCGGTGATCTCGACAATTTCTTGCACACGCGTGAAAAGCTTCGGGCGATCATGGACCCCTTGCCGGCGATTTGGGACGAGTGCGAACGATATCTGCGAAAGGAACATACCCCATGACCGATTTTGCCATCGCGCCATTAAGGTTGGCGGTTCTAGGGATGGACGAGCGGACTGCGAAACTGTTCAAGATGTTCCTGCACGGCCCTTGCCGAAACCAGGCCGAGATCGTCGGCGACGGAGAAGAAGCGGAAGCCTGTATGATCGACATGGACGCACAGAGGGCGGCCGAATTGCTGGATCGGGAACGGCAAACCCATCCCGACCGGGTCCTTATCCTGCTTTCCCTGAACGACCGTGCGTCTTCGCCCGAGACCGTTTTTTTGAAGAAACCGGTCCAAGCTGAGAGCATGCTGCAGGCGATCCGGCGCGTCCGGCAAATTCTCCAAGGCCGCCAACCGCGGCAAGCCGGAAAGCCGGAGCCGGAAACCCGCCCGACTCCGTTACGGGCGGTCGTTGCGCCGGAAAAATCGGATGGATCCGTATCCAAAGTGGCCGCCCTAATGGATGAGCAAAGCTTCATGAGCTTTCTGGGCGTCCGCGACGACATCGATCCGACCGTTCCCGAACAGGCTGCGGCGGTCCGCTACGATCCCAAGGATTTTCTGCAGGGGAGCTTCGAATCGGCCTGCGCGCTCGCCATTTCGCATCAACAGGCTTTGCGGGTGGAAACGCCATGGAAGCCGCTGGTCGTCTTTCCACAGATTCGACGGATATGGATCAACGCAGACGAAGCTCAATTGCGCGCCGCCTGCGCGATTCGCATTAACAATCTTGCGCATATGGATATCAGCGGACCCCGCGCGCAAACCGCCAAGGATCTGAAAGTTACGCCGATCGACACCGGCCAGGCCGAGCTCGATCCGAGCCGGATGATCTCGCTGGATGCCTTCTTATGGAAGATGGCGATCTGGACGTCAAAAGGCAAGATCCCTGTGGACATCTCGTTCGAACACGAGGTAGCCCTCAAACACTGGCCCAATCTGACCCGCTTCCTGCTGATCCCTCATACCATGCGAATCGCAGCACTGTTGTATCACAGCCCCCATACCGTATGCGAGGCGGCGCAGATTTTAGGCATACGGCAGCAGTATGTGTTTGCCTTCATCAGCGCCGCTCATGCCTTGCGACTGATAGAGCAACGGCCGAAACAGCAGACGGCCCGCGCGGAAATTCAGGCGTCGACCGCCAGACCGGAGCCGGAGCGCACGTCCTTTCTCGGGAAGATTTTGAAACACTTGAAAATGTCTTGACGGGAGCGGAATCGAATCGTGATTCAGTACAACAAAATCATTTTCACCGGACCCGTGGGCGCTGGGAAAACGACCGCCATCACCTCGCTCAGTGATGTTCCGCCGGTCAAAACGGACCAAGTCGCCAGCGATATGACCAAAAGCCGGAAAGCTTCGACCACGGTCGCGCTCGACTACGGGATGATGACTTTGCCCGGCGGGGAAAAGATTCATCTGTACGGAACGCCGGGACAGGAGCGGTTCGACTTCATGTGGGACATTCTGACCACCGGAGGCATCGGCCTGGTGCTGCTGCTCGACAACACCCGCGCCGATCCCTTCCAGGATCTGCGCTTTTTCTTGAACAAATTCGGCAGCTTCATCGAGGCCACGAGCTTGGTCATAGGCGTCACCCAAATGGACGTCCGTGCAACGCCTCTGGTATCGGACTACCATCGCCAGTTGGAAGCGACCGGTCTGAATCCGCCGATTTTCGAGGTCGACGCCCGGCGCAAGAAAGACGTTTCTCTGCTGGTACAGGCGCTGCTCTACTCCATCGATCCGGGGCTGGAGGATCAATGAAGGACTACGCGCTGGCGGAGCACCTTTATCTTCATCCGACGCCAGGCGGCGCCTACCATGCGGTCACGACCAAGGCGCACACCCCAGCCAAACAGCTCATCAGAAACTTGCTGCAGATGGAGTCCAGCCCAGCGCTCACCCTGGCCGGCCTGAAAGACTGGTCGGCTATCGAGGACGCCGAAAGGGCCTATGCCATGCTGCACCATGCACAAGAAGCGAAATGGCTGCAAGGGTTGAAGGCGCCGCTGAAATGCCCGAATCAGCCTCTTTCCGAAATCCTGCCCGAACTGCTGAGCCAGCTCAGCAGCC
The DNA here is from genome assembly GCF_017832375.1 of Methylocaldum sp. RMAD-M. Classification (NCBI taxonomy): domain Bacteria; kingdom Pseudomonadati; phylum Pseudomonadota; class Gammaproteobacteria; order Methylococcales; family Methylococcaceae; genus Methylocaldum; species Methylocaldum sp. RMAD-M. The sequence continues at coordinate 16,499 of NZ_JAFIBZ010000004.1, forward strand.
AAGCCAAGGTTCTGTTGGCCGACAGCCAAGGGTTCTATCTTGCGACCCACGGTTTTCCCCACGAAGTCGCCGAGGAGCTGTCGGCGCTCAGCGCCGATTTGGCCAATCTGCATGAGCGTCGCTCGGGTCTCTTGCTCAACAACCTGGGGCTCAATTCGAGCGCCTGGTCCGTAGTGGACTCGGCGGGCAACAGCAAAGTGGGATTTTGGCCGCTATACCTGGGGAAAGAGCGATTCGTGCTGGTCGCCGCGGGAATGCCGAGGTTCAACCAGCCGGATTTCGTTACCCTGGTCTGGATATTGAGCCGCCGCTATGCCGGCGTCGGCAGCTGATGCAAATAAATCAAGAACGAATTTTCCCGAATCATCCGAGTGCGAGCGAGGTTCAGTTATGCGTGCAGAAATGTTGACTTCCATTTTGAGTGAGTTGAACGGCACATCGGCCGACATCGAAGCTTCCGGCGTCATTTCGACGGACGGCTTGATGATGGCGGCCGTATTGCCTCAAAACCTGGACGAGGATCGGGTGGGTGCCATGAGCGCCGCCATGCTGTCCCTGGGCGACAGGACCGCCCAGGAACTGTCGCGGGGTACGCTCGAGCAGGTGCTCATCAAAGGCGACAGGGGATACGTGCTGATGACTTATGCCGGCAAGGAAGCGGTGCTGACCGTGATGGCCAAGCCCAATGCCAAGTTGGGTCTGATCTTTCTGGACGTAAAACGGGCGGCCGAAAGCATAGCCGGCCTGATTTGACCGGCGTACAGCCCGACCACCGTAGTTCCAAGAGGCCGCCATGCAAGACATGAAGCCCGAAGATATCGTCGGGGCCTACCGAGAACATACGCTCGTCCATTTCGACGGGACTCGCCGGAAAGTGCTGGTAACCGACATCGAGTCGCCCTATCCGGACGGACGCTTGATCGTTTCTCGCACCGATCCGGCCGGCATCATCACCCATGTCAACCAATCCTTCGTCGACATGTCGGGATATTCCAAGGAAGAACTGATCGGCGCGCCACACTACATTCTGCGGCATCCCGATATGCCGCCGGCAGCTTTCCGGGATCTTTGGGAAACCTTGCGGCGCGGCGAAAAATGGCAGGGCTATGTCAAGAATTTGCGCAAGGACGGCGGTTTCTACTGGGTCAAGGCCACGGTTATCCCGAACATTCGAAACGCCCAGGTCATCGGCTATACCTCGGTCCGGCGCAAGCCGTCCCGACAGAAAGTCGCCGAATGCATGAAACTCTATCCCACCTTGTTTTGAGCGTCTCGACTCCGCGAGGACTATGCCATGCCCCACGTTTTCACCGTAAGCCCGGATTTTACGCCCGAGCACCTGTCCGGCTGGTTCATTTTCAATACTTGGTTGCAAAAGGCCTTGGGCGAGGCATTTCATTTGCAATTGTATGACGACTTCCACAGTCAGCGGGACGCCATCAAGTCCGACCGAATCGATCTGATCTACGCCAACCCTTACGATGCCGCCATGCTGGTGCGGGAAAAAGGCTTCAAACCCTTGGTCAAGCCGGAAGGCAAGGCGGACGAGGCGGTTATCGCGGTGAGTACCGAACGCCCTTACCTTCAGGTCGAAGATTTGCCCGGCTCGATCAAGCTGGCGACCACCGAAGACCCCGATGTCCACATGATGGGCATGATCATGCTGGAGCCGGCCGACCTCGATGCCGCATCGGTCGAACTAAAAGTCTGCGACTCCTATGTGCTGGTCGCCAAGGAATTGCTCAAAGGCTACTGCGATGCAGGCGTTTTTCTCGCCGAGGCGTTCAACGATCTCTCTTCGGTCATACGCAAGCAACTGCGGGCATTGGTCAACAGCCAGATCCAGGTGGTCCATCACGCGCTGATGATAAGCCCTAGGCTCGCGGATCACCGAGACCGCCTGCTCGGCGCGCTGCTGGCCATGTCCGAAAACGACAAGGGCAAGAGTGCTCTCGCAGCGCTGAAGATCCCCCGCTGGGAACGGGTCGACGACGAAGAGATGGAATTCATGATCGATCTCATGGACACCTTTGTGACCTGAGCACGAGATCACCCGATCAAAATACCGGGAGCCTCTGCGCTCGACTGCGAAGCTTTTCGCACATCGCCGCTGTTCCCGTATCCACCAAGCTGACGATCCTCGCTTCACGCATAGGATTATGCTCCGCGCTTTGAGCGCGATTGGAGTACCACAAGAAATTTCAGCCTTTCCGTGAACTGACTTGCAGCCTCGTCGGTCTACCCCGATACTATGACCATGATTGAAGCGATCGCGAACCTCACCAACAACTTTCTGATCGCCATGCCCGGGATGACGGACCCCTTTTTCGCCCGCACCGTCACTTATCTGTGCCAACACAGTCCGGAAGGCGCATTGGGTATCATTATCAATCGCCCGTCCGAGCTGACCTTGGGCGATGTGATGCAGCAAATGGAGATCGATATCCAGGAATCCGCCATAGGCCAAATTCCCGTTTACTTCGGCGGGCCGGTGCAGGCCGAACGCGGCTTCGTCCTTCACGAGCCGGGCGGTAACTGGAATTCCACCCTGAAGGTATCGGACTCCATTTCCCTCACCACCTCCCGCGACATCTTGGAAGCCATGAGCATTGGCAAGGGACCCCAAAAGGTCCTGGTGGCGCTGGGATACGCCGGCTGGGGAAAGGGACAGCTGGAACGGGAAATCGTCGAGAACTCCTGGCTGAGTGCGCCCGCCGACGACGCCATTCTGTTCGATTATGCGCCGGCCCATCGCTGGAAGGCCGCCGCCGAACTGATGGGCGTGGATATTTCACTTCTGTCCTCTCAAGCGGGGCACGGCTAATTCATGGATTTCGTCGATCCAGTGCGGCACGAGACCAACGAGCCCACTTATCTCGGCTTTGATTTCGGAGAAAAAAACATCGGCGTGGCCGTCGGACAGCGGGTAACCGGTACCGCGACAGCTCTTGAAACGATACGCGTAACCAGCCGCAAGGCCCTGTGGGACGCCATATCCCGCCTGGTTCAGACATGGCGGCCGTCGGCGTTCGTGGTCGGCTTCCCTTATAACCCGGAAGGTGAAGAAAACCCTATCATCGAGCCCATTTTGCGCTTCTGCCGTCAATTGGAAAGCCGTTATCACCTGCCGGTCCACACGATGGACGAAACCTTGTCGACCAGCGAATCCCGCGAGATTTTTTATCGCAGGCGCTCCAAACGGTCGACGCATTTCGCCGATGTCAAAGACGAACTCGCCGCCCAATTGATTCTGCAAACCTGGTTGGCCCATACGAAGGAAAAGGATGTCGGGAATGTTTGATACGGCATTGCGGGTGGACCTGTTGCTCGACCGGCTGGAAGCTTCTTTGCGCGAAGAAATGGCGCGGCGCGAGTTTTCCGACCCGGCCATGATCGGCATTCACACCGGCGGAGCCTGGATCGCCGACCGCTTACATGCCCGACTCGGTCTGGCCGAGCCTTTGGGACTCTTGAACATCTCGTTTTACCGGGACGATTTTTCACAGACCGGTATTCACCCTCAAGTCAAACCAAGCGTGCTGCCGTTTCGCGTCGAAGGCCGGAACATATTGCTGATCGACGACGTGTTCTATACCGGACGGACTGTTCGTGCCGCGCTGAACGAGATCTTCGATTACGGACGCCCTGCCCAGGTTTTGCTGGGCGTGCTGATCGAGCGAAACGGGCGGCAGATTCCGATTCGCCCCGATTGCATAGGGCACAAAATTACGCTTGCCGCCGATCAGCGCATTACCCTCAGCGGGCCGAGCCCGCTCGAACTTCGCATCCATTCGGTTTCTCCGCAATCATGAATCCGATTCAGGCCGACAATCTTCAATTAGATTCCAGCGGACGATTGAAACACTTTCTGACCGTCGAGGGCTTGAGCCGAGACTTGCTGGTCAAGATCATGGACACGGCGGAATCGTTCGCCAGCGTCACCGAGCAGACCGTCAAGAAAGTGCCGCTGCTGCGCGGCAAGACCGTGGTCAACCTGTTTTTCGAGAACAGCACGCGCACGCGCACCACCTTCGAATTGGCCGCGAAGCGGCTGTCCGCCGACGTAATCAATCTGAACATCGCCACTTCCGCCACATCCAAGGGGGAAAGCCTGCTGGATACCATCCGCAATCTGGAAGCGATGCACGTCGACATGTTCGTCGTCCGGCACGCGGAAAGCGGCGCGGCCCACTTCATCGCCCGCCACGTGGCACCCCATATCAGCGTCATCAACGGCGGAGACGGACGGCATGCCCACCCGACCCAAGCGATGCTGGACGTGTTCACTATCCGCAAATACAAGGGCGATTTCTCGAATCTGAAAGTAGCGATCGTCGGCGATATCCTTCATTCCCGCGTAGCCCGGTCCGAGATTCATGCCCTGAACACCCTGGGTGCCGCCGAAGTGCGCGTGATTGGTCCCAAAACGCTGCTGCCGGCTGCGGTCGAGACCTTGGGCGTCACCACATTCCATGATCTGGAGGAAGGCCTGGAAAACGTTGATGTCGTGATCATGCTGCGCCTGCAAAAGGAGCGCATGAGCGGGGCCTTCATTCCGACCGAGCACGAATACTTCGCCTGCTTCGGGCTGACCGAAAAACGCCTGGCGCGCGCCAAACCGGATGTCATCGTGATGCATCCGGGGCCCATCAATCGAGGCGTTGAAATCGATTCCCAAGTCGCCGATGGTCCCCACTCCGTCATACTTCAGCAGGTCGACCACGGGATCGCCGTTCGCATGGCGATTCTGTCCATGGCGATGCGCCCCGATCTCGAAAGTTCGCCTGGAGACCGAATAGCATGACCGAACGCATCGCCATCCGCGGTGGCCATGTCGTCGATCCGTCGAACGGCATCGAAGAAACGCTCGATCTCTACTTGGCCGAGGGACGTGTGGTGTCGCTCGGGACCGCGCCGGACGGTTACATGGCGGATCGAACGATTTCAGCGGAAGGGCAGATCGTATGTCCCGGTTTTATAGATCTTTGCGCGCGTTTGCGCGAGCCTGGTTACGAGCACAAGGCGGCGATCGCCAGCGAAAGCGAGGCCGCTAGCGCGAGCGGGATTACCACGCTCTGCTGTCCGCCCGATACCGATCCGGTCATCGATACACCCGCCGTGGTCAACCTGATCCGGGAAAGGGCGCAACAGATCGGTAAGATAAGGGTACTACCCATAGGCGCTTTGACGCGCGGCCTTAAAGGTAGGGATTTGAGCGAAATGAGTGCGTTGAAGCGCGCCGGCTGTGTTGCGCTCAGCAATGCCCACGCGCCGATGGCGAATACGCTGGTGCTGCGCCGGGCGCTCGAATATGCCGCGAGTCACGACCTTCTGGTCGTCATCCGTCCGGAAGACCCATGGCTTGCCGACCAAGGCTGTGTCCACGAAGGGCCGACCGCGACTCGATTGGGTTTGCCAGGGATTCCGGACGCGGCTGAGACCGTAGCCATTGCCCAAGTCCTGGCGCTGGTCGAGCACACCGAGGCACGGGTTCATTTCGCGCAGTTGAGCTGCGCGCGGGCCGCCCGGATGATTGCCAGAGCACGGGAAAAAGGCGCGCCGGTCAGCGCCGACGTAGCGGCTCATCAGTTGCATATGACCGAAACGGACATCGACGGATTCAACGCCATGTGCCACGTTAGACCCCCGCTACGAAGCGTGCCCGATAGGGATGCTCTGCGCGAGGCGCTCAGGAACGGCGTGATAACGGCGATTTGTTCGGACCACCAACCCCACGAGCCGGACGCCAAGCTGGACGTCTTTCCGTCCACCGAGCCCGGCATGGCTTCGCTGGAAATGCTGCTTCCTCTGACGCTGAAGCTGGTCGACGAGGACGTCCTTTCCCTAAGTCAGGCGATCGCCCTCCTCACACAAGGCCCGGCCGCCGTCATGGGCACGGAGACGGGCACCCTCAGCGTCGGCTCGCCGGCTGATATCTGCATCTTCGACCCCGAGTGCACCTGGACGGTTGATAGCTCGACTTGGCGAAGCACCGGCCGGAACACTCCCTACTGGGGGCAAACCGTCAAGGGCCGGGTGACTCGTACGTTTGTGGATGGCCGGGCGGTTTTCGAGCTCTAGCCAAACCGCCGATAAGGCAGCGACCGAAACCCTATTTCACCACACCGCATGCAATACGGGCTCCGCCCGGCTTATCGGCATAGTTGTCGTCTTCCGCATGAATCATCAATGAACGTCCCTTGAGATCGGCTACGTGCAAACGCTTGGCGGTGACCGCTTCCTGAGCCGTACCGTCGGAGGCCACATTCAAAACCGGCAGATCTCCGGCGTGACCGTCGCCGACGGGGCCCGCATGCTTTCCGGTTTTCTTCGGATCGAAGTGATTGCCTGCCGCCAATCCCGCCACGGGTTTTCCGTCTTTTTCTTTGGCGCCGCAGTCGGGGAACTCATGAACATGAAAGCCGTGCGGCCCGGGCGGCAGACCTCTGAGATCCGGGGTCAGCTTCAATCCAGCGGCCGTATCCGCGGCGACGACGGAACCGATGGACTCCGCAATTCCCGTTTCGTCGATCTTGTTCATCTCCACTCTGATCTCTTCGGCATAAACCGCGAATCCGAAGATGATCGCCGCGCCTGCAGCCATCAATCCAAATTTGTTCATCATAACCTCCCGTATCGTTGTTAAATTTTGCTGTCCAACCGATTTTAAGCCTAAGACAATCCCTGTCGTAAGTCCGTTAAACGAATTTGACATAATCCGAAGCGATGCTTATCGGCCTTTGCAAAACCTGGATAGGAAGCGTTACTCTCCATAAGGGTCGATGGGTATAAGCTGATGGCAGAACGTACTTCGAACCATGCGTGATCCTTTAGCTTTGCTGCGCAGCACCGATTTCCCCCGTATCACGCGGAAACGGCTGGAGACTCTTCAGGTCGATCTGGGCTATCGCTGCAATCTGAGGATTTTGGAGGAACCGGGGTATGAAGATCTGGCTAGGTTCCTTGCGGAACATCGCGTCGAGATCGTTGCCTCTCTGCCGTGTTATCTTGAGCAGGACGTGGACGCTCAGCGCGGCAAGGGGGTATTCGATAGGAGTCTTAGGGCTTTACACAAGCTGAATCGCTTCGGCTACGGCGGCTTCGATTCGGGCCTGATGCTAAATCTGGTCTACAATCCACAGGGGGAACGCTGCCGCCGCCGCAAATCGAATTGGAAAACGCCTATGAGCGCGAGCTGGAAAGCCGCTACGGGATCGTTTTCAACCGATTGTACACCCTTGCCAATATGCCGATCCGGCGTTTCGGCAGCACCCCCATCAGTCAGGGGAGGTTCGACGAATACATGACTTTGTTGAGGAACAGCCACAATTCGAAAAATCCGGAAGACGTAATGTGCCGCAGCTTGATCAGCGTAGACTGGCAAGGTCATGTATACGACCGCGATTTCAACCAGATGCTCGATTTGCCACTGGGCGCCGGCAGCAGTTGCGGCGGGGCGCTGCGATCTTGAGCGCACGCCTTCGTCTTTCTTTTCGTAAGAGCTCCTTTTCTTAATCTGTCCGCTTCCCATGCTGCAATTTATCAACGTCAGCAAACGCTATTCGGATAGCGGAGAAGTATTGTCCAACGTCTGTTTTCAGCTCGAAAAGGGCGAAATGGCTTTCCTGACCGGCCACTCGGGAGCCGGGAAAAGCACCTTGCTCAAGCTGATTCCGGTCATCGAACGGCCCAATCGGGGGCAGATCCTCTTCGAAGGAAAGCCCATCAACCGTATATCCAAACGGCAAGTGCCTTATCTTCGCCGCCAATTGGGATTGATCTTCCAGGATTACCGCTTACTGCACGATAGAACCGTATTCGACAACGTAGCCCTGCCCCTGCTCATCGCCGGCTTCAGCCAGCAAGAAACCGCCCGACGGGTTCGGGCCGCCCTCGATAAGGTCGGTTTACTCCGCAAGGAAAAGCGGTTTCCTCTTGCGCTGTCCGGAGGCGAGCAGCAGCGGGTCGGCATCGCTCGAGCGATCGTACACAAACCCTCCCTGATTCTGGCCGACGAGCCGACCGGCAATTTGGATCCGGGCCTCTCGGCAGAGATCATGGATTTATTTAAGGAATTCAACCAGGTCGGCGTAACGCTCTTGATCGCGAGTCACAACCTCGACCTGATTTCGCGGTTCGCCTGCCGAACCCTCAAGTTACAGCAAGGCCAATTGGTCGAAGGCGGCTGAGACGTGCCGATTGCAAGAATGCAGAAACCTCGAAGGAGGCGCGATACTAATGCGGCGCATGCCCGGCGAACCGGCAATGGGCCGGCGAACTGGCTGCGAGCCTACGTCGACTTGCACGTCGAAACGCTTAAATCCAGTTTTGTACGTCTTCGGCGAACTCCTGTCGCCAGCATCATGACGGTGCTGGTGATCGCCATCGCATTGACCATACCGGCTAGTTTCCATGTTTTCATCAAGAACGCTCAGCAGGCCAGTTCGACCCTCGAAGCGACGAACCAAATATCGCTGTTCCTGAAACCCGAACTGACCAACGAAGCCGGCGGCAAGGTCGCGGAAACACTCAATAAGCACCCGCAAATCGCGGTGGCCGAGCTGGTTACGAAAGAAGCGGGGTTACAGCAACTCAAGAGCTACAGCGGTTTTGGCGATGCCTTACAGGCTTTGGATTTCAATCCCTTGCCGGCGGTCGTCGGCATCAAACCGAAGGACTCCCTCACTCGTCCCGATGAAGTGGAAAAACTGCTCGGCGAGCTCCGAGCGCTGCCGGAAACCGATTTCGTCCAGCTCGATACCGAGTGGATGCACAAGCTGCACGCCATATTAACGATCGCCCAACGCAGCGTAGTCGTGTTCAGCGTGCTACTTAGTCTTGGCGTATTGTTCATCGTAGGCAACACCATCCGTCTCGAACTGCAAAACCGCCGCGAGGAAATCGTCGTCGCGAAACTGATCGGGGCCACCGACCGTTTTATCCGCCGCCCTTTCTTGTATGCCGGCTTTTGGTACGGCTTCCTCGGCGGAACTCTTGCCTGGTTGTTGGTCAGCTTCTTCCTGTTGTTCCTGCGTGGCCCCTCCCGACACTTGGCGGAACTCTACGGCAGCCCTTACGCGCTTTCCTTTCTGAGCCTATCGGAAACAGAACTCCTGATTGGAGCATCGGTCTTATTGGGAATAATCGGGGCATGGATAGTCGTCTCTTATCATTTACGGGAACTTGATCCTACTTGATTGACGAGGTTTTATAGACATACTATTAGCACTCGTCATTGTTGAGTGCTAAGCTAAAACAGGAATTAAGACTGAGGACACTTATGAGCAACGCATTAACTCTTCCGGTTAATCTCTCGCTCGGCTCCATCGAAGAATATGTCTCTGCCGTAAACTCGATGCCGCGTTATAGCGCCGATGAAGAGCGCGCACTGGCTGTACGCTTTCGCGAGCATAACGATTTGGAGGCTGCACGGCAGTTAGTGCTCGGCAATTTGCGCTTCGTCGTCCATATTGCCAGGGGATACCTGGGCTACGGTTTGCCGCTGCCCGATTTGATCCAGGAAGGAAACATCGGCCTCATGAAAGCCGTGAAGCGTTACGACCCTGCCGTCGGCGTCCGGCTGGTTTCGTTTGCCGTTCATTGGATCAGGGCGGAAATCCACGAATTCATCATTCAGAATTGGCGCATAGTTAAAGTCGCCACCACCAAAGCTCAGCGGAAATTGTTCTTCAATTTGCGCAAGTTCAAGAACCGCTTGGGATGGCTGAGCCACGACGAGGCTCACGTTCTAGCCAACGAATTAGGTGTGGATGTCGCGACTGTCTATGAAATGGAAAATCGCCTGAACAACCAGGATGTCGCCTTCGAACCCAGCGATAACGACGGCGACGATAGAGAAACACCGGCTCCGGTGCATTACCTTCAGCAAGAAAATGCCGATCCCGCGGATTTGCTCGAAGATAACGACTGGGGACAGCATAAGCAGCAACGGCTGGTAGCCGCCATCGAGCAACTGGACGAGCGCAGCCGGGACATCGTTACGAGCCGGTGGCTGAGCGAAGAAAAACTGACCTTGCACGATCTGGCCACACGCTATCAGGTTTCTGCCGAGCGTATTCGCCAATTGGAGAATACCGCTATGAAAAAGCTGCGAAACTCCCTGGTCGACACCTGAGCTTCGAGCAGACTCGACCCCACGCACTAAAAAAGGTGACGCAAAGTCACCTTTTTTGTATCCGACTTCCGCTCACCGAGGCCGATGGCTTCTAGATCCTATTGCAGGGCGGTCTCGTGGTCCTTCCGAAGATGCAACATCGTAAACATGCCGAGCGGCGGCAAGGTATGCCGTTTAACTTCGCGCAGGGACGTATTTCCCAGAATCTCCTGAACAGGCATGTCCGGACGCCAACCCAGCTTGTTCGAAAGCGGAGCCAAGAATTTTTCGATATCCCGCCTAAAACCCTTTTCTGCGGCAAAGTGATTCACGATGATCACATCGCCTCCGGGCTTGCACACCCGCTCGATTTCCCGGATCACTTTCTCCGGGTCCGGAACCACCGACATCACGTATGCTGCGACCACGGCATCGAAAGAATCGTCGGAAAATTCCAGTTCACGGGCATCCATGATGCGAAGGCTGGAAACATGGCTCAACTTTCCTCTCGCTACCCGTTGCTGGGCTCTTTCCAGCATGTCGGGAGAAATATCGATGCCGTGCACTTCGTGCTCCTTACGATAGTAAGAAAGGCTAATACCCGTGCCCACCCCAACTTCGAGTACCTTGCCAGGCCGCTTGTTGGTAACGCCCGCCGCCATCGAACGGCCGCGAAAACTCAGCATCCAGCCAAAAGTCTGATCATATACTGGCGCATAGCGTGCGTATGATTTTAGGATGTATTCCAATTGCATTGTGTTGTCGTCTCCTCCCGTCCGGTAGCGTTATTGACGAGACTTCTTGTTGTTTTTCGAGAAAATTTTTGCTTGGCATCCCACCCAATAAACACACGGCTGAAACTTCAGCATCATCTTCCACATCAGTATTGATAATAAAGGTTAACTAAGGACATGGGAATCCGATTGAGTTCTGGTGCGGGCAGTAATTGGACGTTTATTGCATGAACCGCCACCCCGGAGCTATTGAGTTCATTTAATATAGCCGTTTAAGAACGCAGCGTTGGGCAATTCGATCATGAGCAAAGTGGTACAAGTCAAGCTTAACCAATCAGCGGAGGAAATCGTCGCCAAAGCGAGGGAAGCGGCGCGCGACAAGGGCATTCATTTGATCGGCGACGAAGAAAGAGGACAGTTTGCCGGTAATGGAATCGAGGGCCATTACCATATCAGCGGCGACACGCTTTCTATTCGGATTTCTAAGAAGCCGTTTATCGTTCCGTGGAATCTGATCGAAGCTGCCGTGCGGAATTATTTCGCTTAACGGCGGTGCGTCGTTAAAGCCGCAGCCAAAGCTCATAGCAAGAGCCGAAACGCCGGATCTTATCATGGAACCCGGTTCCGCACGTGCTTGCCGACCGTCATTATCCGCCCGAACTGTGGCTGAAGTGGACATTGAGGCTGCGTTTGAGTTTTTGCGGCAACTCCGGCAGAGACGAACGCGGCACCAGAAAAGTCGTGAGAACAAACAAATCTCTAAAAATTCTTTTCTCTTCCATCATTTCGCGAACATAATCGTGGCGAACGCTACCTCCCGGTCCGACTTTATTTCCCAACATGTGTTGCTCGAATAATGAACGATTGATGCGCCAACCGATCAATTGGTCATCAATATCCATCAACCGTTTAAGCACTCGAAAAGGGACCTGCAAAAGCGGTTCATCCCGGTAAAGAAGGAGAAACAAGGCGGATAGGACGGCTGCTTGGCGGAATTGGAATACCCCCTCATCCCGCAGCAATTCGTATTCCTCCGGCTTAAACAATGCGTCGAACCGGTAACGGCCGTTTTCCAGCTTGCTGAGCTGCCCCCGACGATCCCAACCGGACAGTGAGCGGTTGTTCTGTACCCATTGATAATCCTGTTGCAGCATGTCATGCACCAGGCGGCGGTAATGCGGCCAAAACTCGCCCCCTTCCGGATTCCGAAAAGGCATATTGGCAAGCCAATTATCGACTGCCTCGAACAAGGTCTTTTCTTCACGCGCTTTCAGGAGAGCCTCGCGCTCTTCAGACCGAAATCGATCGAACGAGTCCGGAGTAAGCTCCGTGGCCAAACCAAGACGAAGCTCGATTTCTCGGAGCTGGCCGCTCTCGAATACCGAGCCCGAAAACAGATGATCGCGGAAATCGAGAAAATCGAGCGGAGAAATCGTTTCGAGCACCTCGATCTGACGATTGATAATCTTCTGGATCGCCACTAGGCGACCGAGGCGGGCAGCGATCAAGCCGACTTTCTGTCCGTCCAAGGGAATCGCCGAGAACAATTCAAGCACTGATTTCAGCTCGTAGAGGACTTCCTTGAGCCAAAGTTCGTGAACCTGATGAGCGATAATGAATAAGGTCTCGTCATGGACCTCTCGATCATCCCGCCCGCTTTCAGGACACTGGGCGTTTAGAAGGATATCGAGCCGTAAATAGTCCGAATAGTTGAACTCTTCCGTAGATCTTCTCATCGTGAACCCTTTTCCCTAGAGTCGTGATTCGAAGCAACTCCTTGATCGGGGGCTGCATGTCCGTGTATACCGATCGACGACGCCGTCAATCCAGCTGTCGGCGGTTCCCCTGATATCGACTTTCGGACCGGCCGACATGAGCCTTAAATTTACACGCAAAGCAGCGCCAGTATTGACCTTCGAAAAATCTTCAGTCTATGCGTGAAAATACGAGCATGGATCGCCCTAAGCGCCATAAAAGAGACCGGGCAAGCGAACGAGAGGCGGTTTCTTTATTCGAAAGATCGGGCTCAGTCGACCCATGAAGACAACGTCAATCGCCCCGGCAGATTATAGTTACCCGGATAGCTATAGATGGCCTGACCATAGGCCGGGCTCACGTATTGCACGTTGAAAGCCGTTACCGTATCCGGTCCGACTCTCGGATAGCTATATATCGATTGTCCATAAGCCTTATTCACGTAAACGATTTGCGGATTCTTCACTTCGAAGACTATGCTTTCGGGAACTAAATAGCTATAGATCGCATTATTGAACGCCTTATTGAGGTAGATGAGTCCGGGTCGAAACTTTTGATCCAGTTCCGTGTTATGCCGGTCAAGCTCAGCCGCAACGAGACCGCCCGCGAACAGCGAAAATGCTACCGATATCACGGCAATCAGTCTTCTGGGGATCATGGCACACCTCATCATTGTTATTGACCGCCATACCCTTCGACTGTCAAATTCACAAGAATGTTTCTGATCCGCCAGCGCGCATTAACGGGACATTTGCGATTGGAAGGGTCGCCCTGGCGCTCCCAGGCCGACCGTTTGCGATTGGATAGCGTCAGCAGCAGGGGGTTGTGCGAAATGCGGGCTCGAATCTGCTAATTAACTTAGTACACATCGATCGCGTCCGGTTTTCTTCGCTTCATAAAGCGCCTTGTCCGCCCGTTCGAAGAGAGATTCCGACGTGTCGCCGTTCCGAACCTGGCTCATTCCGCAAGACACGGTAACCTGAACCGGCCGTCCTTGCGAATTGAAACCGCAGTGGGCAATTTTTTGCCGAATCTGATCGGCAATCCGGAGTGCGGCGTCTCCATCGGCGCCGCATAAAATCATCGCGAACTCTTCACCGCCTAGGCGCGCTACGAAATCCGTCTGCCGGATGGATTTATCCAACTCTTGGGCGACCGTCACCAACACTTTGTCCCCGGCCGAATGTCCAAAACGATCATTGATACCCTTGAAATGATCGACATCCCACAGCAGTAGCGACAAAGGCTGTTGAAAACGCTGCGATCGGGCAATCTCTTGGGCAATACGATCCTGATAAGCCATACGATTAGGCAAGTTCGTCAAGGAATCCCTAAGTGCCATGTCATGCGCCAACCTCAACTTGGAACGCAATTCAGCCGCCTCGAGCTCCAATTCCTGAAGCCTGCGAGTCAACTCGCCGAGTCTTCCGGTGGAGTCCCGCAAAAGGCCCAATTCGCGATCACGATTGGTATGCAATTGTTGCAGCAGCCCGCTCAATCCGTTGTTCACTAGCACCTTAAGCTGATCCACTTCGGTGATCACTTCCATCTTCGAGCGCAAGTTCTCAAACTGCAGCGAGAAAGAGGAGTGTTCTGCCTCACGATCGCGAACGAAGGCCTTAGTGCTGGCATCCACTCCGATCGCATCATGTCCCAATTCAGTCAAGCGGCCGGATAAGCCGGCCAGAAAATACTCGATTTCCAGTTGCTCTTTTTGAATGAACGTTTTTACGTCGCTTAAAAAACCGATAGCCTCGCCGAGCAGGCTTTCGAGTACTTCCGTATCCGATTCCGATTTCAAACGCGTTTTGATCTGTTCTGCCTGCTGCCTAAAGTTCAAAGGAAGATCTATGACATCCAGCAGCAGTAGCAAACGATCGCGGACCGGACCGATTTCGACCGTTTCTCCCTCCGACTTTTTGTTCGTTTGAAGCAATCTGCCAAAAAATCCCGGTTTTGCCGCTTTGTCAGAAACCGAAATCGGTGTGTCGTGACGCAAAATCTCCCGTAATTCGGAAAGCAACCATTTCCAGTCCGCTATTTCGCCCCGGCCGACTTTTTGTTCGAGCAATGTAATCGCTTTTGTTTCTTCGTCGCTTATTGCAAGTTGCTTTGCAAAGCGAAACAGAATTCCGCTTTCCTGCTTAACAGGCTTGTTGTTTCCGCCCCTATCCTTTACGTCCCGCAACAGCGTTTCCGATATGTCGTTCAACTCGGCCAGGCGCTTTTCATTCGAAATACCTTTCCTCAACAGGTCGCGGATATAAAGGAGGTGAGGATCGATCGCGGGATCCAGCCCGCTGGTCGCCAGGGTCAGGCGAATAATGGTGCGGCACAGTAATTTCTCGCGCTCGTCCGTTTTCTGCCGGGATCCCGTCGATTCATCGGCCAGCGTTGTGTGTTTCGCTTTCCAGTATTGCGGATCATCTGATTTGAGGTTGTTCATAGTCGTGTCTGTCGCGGCGTGACGGGCTTGCCTTCCAAAGAAAGGTGGACTGAAACGGGTTCTTACAAAGTTTAATCGGGATCGAGAATGTCGCAGCGGTATTAACGACACTTATTGCAAATAAGTAGAAATTTCTTTCTGAATTAAATGTAAGCACGGTGCATTTGTTGAAATGATGTTATTTCTAATTAAAAAACAATAAGCTACGAAACCCCTTATTGTGGATAAAAATCATCGTACACACGGGTAAGAACTGTGGACAAATGTAGATGAACCGTTGCTCTCTCGGCTCGGAACAGTTTGCTAACAGGGTTTTGGATATATTCTGCACATGCCGGCTCGAGGTTCCGGAGGAGTCGGCAGAAGAATTTGCACAGAGCTGGAATCGACATCCTGGCAGGCACGAATGGCGTTTTTTCGGCTCGCGGGCGGACTGTCGAAGAGAGGTTTACATGAACTGTTTTTGGCAAATCCGGCCTAAAACGAATCTTCTGCGACCGGTACAATAGCCAGCCTTACTATTGTCCGAATCATCATTCCATGAAATATCGCGATCTTCGTGAATTTATTCTCCATTTGGAGTCGATCGACGAGCTTAAACGCATAACCGTGGAAATCGACCCGAACCTCGAGATGACCGAAATATGCGACCGGACTCTCAAGGCTGGCGGTCCGGCACTACTGTTCGAAAGGCCGACCGGATCGCATGTCAGGGTGCTGGCCAATCTGTTCGGGACGCCCCGCAGGGTTGCTTTGGGGATGGGGCAGGAATCGGTCGAAGCGCTTCGTGAAGTTGGAAAGCTTCTGGCTTTTCTCAAGGAACCGGAACCGCCGAAAGGCATGCGCGACATGTTCGATAAGCTGCCAATGTTCAGGCAGGTGCTGAACATGCCGGCCAAGGAAGTGAAGAACGCGCCATGCCAGGAGATCGTTTATGCCGGATCGGATGTCGACCTCGGCCGTTATCCCATTCAAACGTGCTGGCCGGGAGATGCGGGACCATTGATCACCTGGGCCTTGGTCATTACCCGAGGTCCGCATAAGGAAAGGCAGAATTTGGGAATTTACCGGCAACAGGTCATCGGCAAAAATAAGGTCATCATGCGCTGGCTCGCGCATCGGGGCGGCGCGCTGGATTTCAAGGACTGGCAGGAGGCCCGCCCCGGCCAGCCGTTTCCGGTTGCCGTCGCATTGGGCGCGGACCCCGCCACCATTCTCGGTGCCGTGACGCCGGTGCCGGATTCGCTTTCGGAATACGCCTTCGCGGGGCTCTTGCGTGGCGCCAAAACGGAAGTGGCCAATTGTCTTCTGAGCGATTTGCAAGTGCCCGCGACGGCCGAAATCGTCTTGGAAGGTTTCATCTATCCAGGCGAGACGGCGCCGGAGGGCCCGTTCGGAGATCACACCGGCTATTACAACGAGGTCGAGGAATTCCCCGTTTTCACCATCGAGCGCATCACGCAACGGGAAAGCCCGATCTACCACAGCACGTATACGGGACGTCCTCCGGATGAGCCGGCCATTCTGGGCGTTGCCTTGAACGAAGTCTTCGTGCCTATCCTGCAAAAGCAGTTTCCGGAAATCGTCGATTTCTATCTGCCGCCGGAAGGCTGTTCTTACCGGCTTGCCGTGGTCAGCATGAAGAAACAGTACCCTGGCCATGCAAAACGGGTGATGTTCGGCGTATGGTCGTTCCTGCGGCAGTTCATGTACACCAAGTTCGTGATCGTTGTGGATGAGGATATCGATGCGCGGAATTGGCAGGATGTGATCTGGGCGATGACGACTCGCATGGATCCTGCGCGCGATATCGCGTTGATCGAAAACACGCCGATCGACTATCTGGATTTTGCCTCGCCGGTTTCGGGTCTGGGTTCGAAAGTCGGGTTCGACGCGACCAATAAGTGGCCCGGCGAAACGGTTCGCGAATGGGGCCAACCCATCGCGATGACGGAGGCCGTTCGGTCAAAAATTGATCAGCTTTGGGATAGCCTGGGCATTTAAGCGAGGCCTCTAAGCGGAATGTAAACGGTCACGCAATCGGCGCCGCCGCTATCTCTCTATATTTCAAAATGACTAAGTATTTTTCGATGCCGCGTTTTCTTTGGCCGGTAATTCTTCTTTTAATGCTGGTATCCCCCCTCGGGCTCAGCCAGTCGGCCGAGGTTGAACAGGCGCGCCCGTTGAACGAGTTGGTGAAGGATTGGCAGAAAGTCCTGGACCAGGCCGAAAAGGATTTGGCTAAACCCGACGTCCCGGACCGCCGGCTTGCGGCTCTGCGCGAAGAGCTGACGACCATGCAGCTCGATGCCCGCAGGGCATCGGACGAAGCCCTGCCGGAAGTACAAGTGATTCGGGACGAACTCGCTGCCTTGGGGCCGCCGCCGGCCGAGGGAGCGCCGCCCGAAGCGCCGACCGTGGCGGCCAAGCGCAAAGCCATGAACGAACGCCTCGCTGCGGCGGAAGGCGCAATCAAAGAGGCCGAGCTCATCATCGCTCGAGCCGGCCGACTCGCAGGCGAGGTCAAGACCTTGCGGCGCATCCGTTTCACCGAGCACGTCTTGAAGCGGGGCATCTCGCCGCTGACGCCGGCAGTTTGGCGAAAAGCTTGGTCCGAGTTGAGTACCGGATTTAGCGTCATCGCGCAAAACCTTCAGCAGTGGCGGTCCAGCGATACCTTTGCGCGAGATGCCCGGGCCATCGGTTGGCGCCTGGCCTTAGGCGTAGGCGTCGCGATCCTGTTGGCGTTTCCCTTGCGCAGGGCTTTGATTCGAAGATTCGGCTATATCGAAGTCGAGGCCGAACCGACTTATGGCCAGCGTTTGAGAACGGCTTTGTTCACAGGCTTTATTCGGGCTCTGTTACCGTCCGCGGCCGTTTTGGCGCTTTTCCTGAGCCTGTCTTATACCGGATTGTTGACCGAGCCGCTGCTGGCCGTGGCTCGGACCGCTTTGCTCTCTCTGATTTCGCTGTTTTTCGTGGCAGGCTTTTCCCGTGCGGCGCTGGCCCCGTTCGAGCCGGAGTGGCGCTTGGTTCAAATCCATGACGAGGGAGCCCGGGCTATCAGCCGCACCGTGAACGGCTTGGCTTTCGTATTCGCTCTCGACCGGGTATTGAGCGAAATCGGGACCCAGTTCAATGCCTCGGTCGAATCGACGCTTTTGCAAAAATTCCTGTTCGGCTTGCTCATTGCAGCTTTGTTGCTGAGTCTGCTGCGTCGCAGTATATGGTTCTCGCCCGACAGACCCTCGCTCAGCCCGACCTGGCAGCGTCTTCGCTTCGTGTTGAAGTTCCTCGTTTATGCGATTCCGGTATCGGGCTTGCTCGGTTACGTGGCCTTGTCCCGTTTGCTGGCCACACAGCTGGTGTTGACTGCCGGGCTTTATTTGTCCGTGCTCCTGTTGCGCAAGATCAGCTACGAACTCATCGACGACGTCTTGAGCAAGACATCGCCCTTGGGGGCCAAGCTCCGCAGCAGCCTCGCCCTGAGCGACGACGGCGCCGAGATGCTCAAGTTTTGGCTGAGCGGAACCGTTGGCCTCTTAATCCTGGCCATGGGCGTGGTCCTGCTGTTGGTATTGTGGGGAGCCGCAGGCAAAGATCTCACCGCCTGGCTTCACAGCGTGTTTTTCGGCTTCAAGGTCGGCAACATCACCCTATCCCTTGCCGACATGCTGCTGGCCTTGGCGCTTTTTGCAGGGCTACTCGCAGCCACCCGGATGATTCAGAAAGCGCTGGACCAGCGTATCTTTCCGCGGACGCGACTGGATGTCGGCATCCGGCATTCGATCCGTTCCGGAACCGGCTACGTCGGATTTACTGTCGCGGCGATGCTGGCGATCTCGACCTTAGGTATTGACCTGTCCAATCTGGCCATCATCGCCGGCGCATTATCCGTAGGTATCGGTTTCGGCCTGCAGAATATCGTCAACAATTTCGTGTCCGGGCTGATTCTGCTCATCGAACGCCCGATCAAGGCCGGCGATTGGGTCGTGGTGGGCGATCACCAGGGTTATGTGAAGAAGATCAGCGTGCGCGCGACCGAAATCACGACCTTAGACCGCGCTTCGGTGTATATCCCGAACTCCACGCTGATTTCGGGCGCGCTAACGAACCGAACCTACGCCGACAAAGCGGTGGGGCGCGTCGTGCTGCCGCTCGGCCTGTCTCATGACACGGATGCCAAGCGAGTACGGGACCTTCTGCTGAAGATCGCGCTAGATCACCCGGAAATCCGCCGCATCCCGCCGCCGGTCGTTTTGTTCAAAGGGTTCGCGGAAAGTACCCGAAACTTCGAACTGATCGCGCTTCTCCACGATGCCGGAAAGGTCGATTCAGTGACCAGCGATCTTTGTTTCGAAATCGACGAAATATTCCGCAAGGAAGGAATCCCGATTCCGTTCCCGCCTCGGAATTTGAACCTGAATCTTAACGGCGAGCAGTTGCAGCAGATCCTGACGGTGCGCGAGGAAAAAACACCGCCAGGGAATTGAACCCGGATCACTCCGACTGATCGCCCGCCGGATTGTCCGAATAGCGGAGCGCTTCGGTCAAGTGAGGGTCGATGATGCTTGCCATGATTTGATGCAGCTTGGGATTTGCCGTCAGCACGTTACCGGATTCGAAGTATTTGTCTTTCCCTTCCAAATCGGTAACGATGCCGCCTGCTTCCTGAATCAGGAGAAGGCCGGCAGCCATGTCCCATTTTTTCAGGCCGATTTCCCAGAAACCGTCCAACCGCCCTGCTGCCACGTAAGCGAGATCCAGAGCCGCCGAGCCCGCGCGCCGGATTCCGGCCGTATCTTTCATGAGATCGCGCATCATGCCCAAATAGGCCTCGACGTGACGCTGATCCTTGAACGGGAAACCCGTACCCAGCAACGCCCCCTTCAGGCCGTTTTGCTTGCTTACCCGGATACGCCGATTGTTGAGCGACGCGCCGGCGCCTCGGGCCGCCGTAAACAGCTCCTGGCGCAATGGGTCGTAGATCACGCCCTTTTCGATGCGCCCGCGGTGGAGCAGAGCGATGGATACGCAGAATTGAGGAAACCCGTGCAGGAAATTGGTGGTTCCATCCAAGGGATCGATGACCCAGACGAAATCGGTCTTGGCCGGGCCTTGCCGACCACTTTCTTCCCCTAGAAAAGCGTGAGTGGGATAAGCTTTCTGCAAAGTGTGGATAATTTCACGTTCCGCCTGGCGGTCCACTTCGCTGACGAAGTCGTTGCGTCCCTTGGGCGTGATCGTAAGAAGGTTCACCCGGTCCATCGAGCGAACGATAATATCGCCCGCCGTCCGAGCCGCGCGAACCGCGATAGTGAGCATGGGATCCATATTGGAATCGGCGCTGGTTAAAAAGCGGTTTAGGGTATCAAATTTCTGATAGTATTTTACCTTTTTTGGTTATAGCTCTCGCTGAAGCATGAATCGCTTGTCCCATGTCAGGATCGTGCTGGTTGGAACCACGCATCCCGGCAACATCGGTGCGGCGGCGCGCGCCATGAAGAACATGGGGCTGCGCGATTTGACTCTGGTCGCGCCCAAGGTCTTTCCCAGCGGAGAAGCGACGGCGCGAGCATCCGGTGCCGACGATATTCTGTCCGAGGCGCGGGTTTGCCGTGACTTGCAGGAAGCCATCGACGATTGTGCTTTGGTTGTCGGGGCCAGCGCACGGCTCCGCACCATTTCCTGGCCGCAGCTCGATCCGCGGGAATGCGCGAAACAGGTCACTGCGGGTAATACGAAGACTGCGATTTTATTCGGGCGGGAACATTCGGGTCTGACCAATGAGGAATTGGAGCGATGTCACTACTTGCTGCATATTCCCTGCGATCCCGATTTCAGTTCGCTGAATGTCGCCGCGGCGGTTCAGATCGTGGCTTACGAGCTTTTTCTCTCAACTCAGAAACAAGCTCACACCGACAATAACGGTCCAGCCCTGGCTACGGCGGCTGAAATGGAATCCTTTTACGGACACTTGGAACGCACCTTGTACGATCTCCGATTTCTCCACGAAAGAAAGCCTGGACCTTCGGTGATGCGCAGGCTCAGGCGAATCTTTAACCGAGCCATGCTGGAGAAAAAGGAAATTCATCTTTTGCGCGGCATCTTGACGGCCGTTCAGCTTCGAATACGACCCCCGGCGTGAACCCTTATGTGGCAACGATTGAAAGAAGAATTCAGCTGTATTTTCGACCGTGACCCGGCGGCCCAATCCTATTTCGAAATTTTCACCACCTATCCGGGGGTGCACGCCATTTTGGCTCATCGATTCAGCCATCGATTGTGGAATTTCGGGCTCAAATGGCCGGCTCGATTCATCTCGACCTTGGCCCGCTGGTGGACGGGTATCGAAATCCACCCCGGAGCGCGGATCGGAAAGCGGTTCTTCATCGATCACGGCATGGGAGTGGTCATAGGTGAAACGGCGGTGATCGGCGACGACTGCACGCTATATCACGGCGTGACGCTGGGGGGCACGTCCTGGAAAAAGGGAAAGCGGCACCCGACGTTGGGCAATGGCGTGGTGGTCGGCGCCGGCGCCAAAATACTCGGTCCGATAACCATTGCCGACGGCGCCCGTATCGGCTCCAATTCGGTAGTACTGAAGAGTGTCCCTGCCGGCGCCACGGTGGTGGGCATCCCCGGTCATGTGGTGAGTACCGACCGCCAAGCCCAGGAAGCGCGCCGTCAGGCTATCGCCAGCAAACTGCGTTTCGACGCTTATGGTTTGACGCCCGACATGCCCGATCCGGTGGCTCACGCGATCAATCACATGCTCGATCACATACAAGCGCTGGACGAGCAGATCGAGGCGCTAAAGCGCGCCCTCAAACAGCAGGGTATCGGCGTTTCGGAAGCGCCATTGCCCGAACTGGAGCATTGCGAGCTGAAAACGGGCGAGGAAAAATAAACAAATTCAGCCCCGCGGCTATCGGGAGTGGCGATGCCGCTATTTTTCCAGTACTTGAAAAATCTTGTTCGCCCATCCGACACTTTCGAGATGAATCTTGCCTATTCGGGATAAGTCCAGGTTCTCGAAACGCACCTCGTCCAGTTTCCAACATTCGTAGTTGATGGCGCAACTCAGGGCCTCTCCAGCCAATCCCGCGCGATGCACTAAGGCATCTTTCACCTCGCTCGATAGCGGCAGGCCGCCAACCGCGTCATCCAAGGAAGTCTCCAGCAGCTGGTCGATGGTGGACATCAGGCCTACCAGGAAGAATTGCTCGCTGTTCGGCAACTTGAGGAACGCGGCGAGAGATTCGCACATTTTTGCTCGAATCAAAGCGATTTTGACAATCTCTCTCGGCCGGTCGGGAAAATTCGCCAGGCTGATCAACGATGCCCAGCGCTGGACTTCGCGGATACCCAAATAGGTAATCGCGAATTTCAGCGAATCGATCTGTTTCGGCAGCGCGTAAAATGCGGAGTTGATGTAGCGGAGCAGTTTGTAGCTGAGTCCCACGTCCATCGAAATCGTGCGCGCGAGTTCGGGTATCGAGATGTTCGGCCGATTGATTTTTGCCAACAGCTGTAAAACGGCGTGTTGACTGGTTTCCAACCGTTTTCCCCGCACCATGTTCGGCCGGCTGAAAAAGAATCCCTGAAAATACTGGCAGCCCAGCTCCCGATACTCCAGATATTGCTCCTGCGTTTCCACCTTTTCGGCCAGGAAGCGGACCGGCAGCTTCTTCAGTCGTTCCATCACACATCCGCTCGCAGACGGAGTGACCATTTGGATGTCGAACTTGATGAAATGGGCCATTTCGATCAAAGGCTGCCAACGCTCTTCAAATACAAAGTCGTCAAGCGCGATCTTATAACCCTGTTGAACCAGGCCTCGCACGGCTTGAATCAAAGCCTCGTCGATGTGGACGTCTTCCAGTACCTCGATAACCACCTTATCTTTGGGGAGCAGCAAAGGGGTTTCGGAGAGCAAGTTCTCCCGAGTGAAATTAATGAAAGCCAGTTGTGCTCCGACGATTTGATCCAACCCGTATTCAAGCAAGCTGTCCACGACGATTTGATTGCTGGCGGCGGTTGGTCCGAACGTCTCAACGGTATCTCCGTTTATGTCGCGGAATAACAATTCATAGGCAAAAATGCGCAAGTCGCGGTCAAAGATTTGTTGCCGTCCGATGAGAAAATCGTTCCTCACGATGATCGAGCCCTGTGTCTGAGGTTTGAATCGGTTTGGCATGTTGCAGACTGGTTACTGCGCTACGATTTATCCCCGATTCACCGACGATAGCGTCGGATAGGTAATGAGTCATGAAAAGTTTAGCGAAGACTGAGACACACACTCGACAAGTCGGGTGGCTCACCCGGCAGGAACGAAGATTTGAACTCTCCGCTCGCTTGGCCCGATTGGCCGTGATTCAGTGAAAGAATAGTTCAGCTTTACGAAAATAGATTCGAGATAAACAAAACCTCATTCAGATGGAAACGATCATGTCCGACGCTATCCCAGACTTTGATGCCGATGTGCTTCAACGCAGCCACACCATACCGGTTCTAGTCGATTTCTGGGCGCCTTGGTGCGCGCCCTGCCGCGCTTTGGGCCCGCTCTTGGAGCGGCTCGCACAAAGAAATTCGGACCGCTTCGTGCTCGTGAAGATCAACACCGAGGAATTGCCGGACGTCAGCGCCCGTTATCAGGTGCGCAGCATTCCCAACGTCAAGCTTTTCGTTGACGGACAGGTCGTCGATGAGTTCAGCGGCGCGTTGCCGGAGACCATGATCGAGCAGTGGCTGAACCGTGTTCTGCCCAGCCCACTGAGGAATAGGATCAAACAAGCGGAAACCGAGGTCTTCGCCGGTCGTCCCGACAAGGCCGCGGCAATCCTGGAAGAAGTGCTTGCCGCAGAACCGGATAACGATGTCGCCGCCATCATGTTGGCTCGCTTGCTCCTTCCGTCGGATCACAGGCGAGCCATGGCAGTCGTGGAACGAATCGGCCCCGATTCGGATTCTCATCCGATGGCGGAAAGTATTCGCACTTTTTCCCGGTTGTTCGGTTACGCCGAAAACCCGGAAATGCTGCCGGAAGCTCCCCTGAAGCCTGCCTATTTATCAGCGATCGAGTATTTGAAGAATGCCGACTTCGAGCAGGCCTTATCGACCTTTATCGAGGTGGTCAAAGCCGCGCGTCATTATGACGGCGATGGCGCCAGAAAAGCCTGCCTGGCCATTTTCAAGTTTCTCGGCGATGACCATGAACTGACCCGGGAGTATCGCGGCCGTCTCTCCAGTGCCCTGTATGTTTGATCCGGCGGTTCGCTCTTATTTGTGAATTTTGACCCGGAAATATTCGGGATCGGCATCACCGGTCAAATCGACCATTGACGAGAAAGAACGAACCTCGCCCCGCTCCAGCATATCCAAATTCGGCGTGCCGTCTTGGTGAAAACCGATTTTGGACACGCCGACTTGAACGCCGACCCGGTCGAAAAAAAGGACATCCACCTCGGGATGGATGAGCGTCAAGTCGGTATTGTGCATAACGATCTTATACTCGTAATGTTTATCCGAGTTCTTGCCGGCGACGGTGAAAACGATGTTTTTCACATAGCCTAGATCGAGCGGAATCACTTTATCGAACTCGAGCTTGGTCAAGTTCGGCAGGCGAGACGTCGTTAGTGCAGCGATGTCGGCCCGCAGTTTTTCGACTTCCGGTTTCAGGGCTTGAAGCTCCAGCGCCTGTTTCTTCTCCAATACGGTCAAATCCAGATTTTCCTGTTCACTTAGAGTCAACTGGATAAACAAGACCAAAAGCGCCGTGGTTTCTACGACCAACACAATGGATAAAAGAAAAATCAACCTCGTCTTGGACGACGAGCGGCGATGTTTGCCTCGAGACGAATACGCTTGCACGTTATCCGTCGCATTTGCGGAGTCATTGTTCGATAGCCTGTACATTTTTTCTCCTTAGGCAACACCTTACCATCTCTATGAGTACGCTCGACGAGGTTTCGCATATCTGCCATACATTCCGGTACGGCCGTAAAGCGATCTCCCCCTTTCCGAAGACGCCAAGCACATACTTTCCATCCCCCGCTGGAAAACCCTTGCTAAAGTTTGTGGACAGCGTGTGCTGAACGAGCACGAAAGAGCTCGGCAAAAAATTATCCACAACTCAGCCACAGGCGTACACTGTTTTTAACACACCTTTATATATTTCTTAATGCATTGTTTAAAAAAGAAAAATAGTGAGCGTCAACAGACTTCTTCCGGCTTTGTAACTAAAGGAAAGATTTTTTGACTTGTTTACATTTGGTAATGTGGCCAATCGGGTCCGAGTCTAGATAAGCGGCTAAGCTTTAACAGGCCGCGAAAAACGAGAATATCGATTCCTGTTTGCGAAAAAGCGGCTGAGTTGCAAAAGAAAAAAGTTTCTAGAACGTTACATATTCAAAAAATCGATAAGGGGGGAGAGATGACCGCGTTTGGCGTTTTCGTATTATTTCTCTTGGTACTGTCCGTTATCTTGGTCGTACTGAGTGTCAAGTTCGTGCCTCAAGGTTCCGAATTCACGGTACAGCGGTTCGGAAAATACACCGCGACACTCAAGCCCGGCCTCAATGTGATCATGCCGGTGATCGATCAGATCGGCGCACGGATCAACATGATGGAACAGGTCTTGGACGTTCCTTCGCAGGAGGTCATCACGAAAGACAATGCCATGGTCAAAGTGGATGGCGTCGTGTTTTTTCAAGTGGTGGATGCCGCCAAAGCGGCCTACGAGGTCAGCAACCTGCAGCTTGCCATCATGCAGCTGACGATGACCAATATCCGTACCGTGATGGGTTCCATGGACTTGGACGAGCTGTTGTCGAAGCGAGACGAAATCAATGCCCGTCTGCTTTCAGTGGTGGACGATGCCACTACGCCCTGGGGTGTCAAGGTGACGCGGATCGAGATCAAGGACATTACGCCGCCGCAAGATCTGGTCGATTCCATGGCTCGCCAGATGAAGGCGGAACGGGACAAGCGCGCTGCCGTACTCGAGGCGGAAGGCTTGAAACAGGCAGCGATTCTCCGCGCCGATGGCGAAAAACAAGCGGCGATTCTCGAAGCCGAGGGGCGCAAGGAAGCCGCATTCCGCGAGGCCGAAGCCCGCGAGCGTTTGGCCCAGGCCGAGGCGCGGGCTACCCTGATGGTCTCCGAGGCCATCGGCAAAGGGGATGTTCAGGCGATTAACTACTTCGTTGCGCAAAAATACGTCGAAGCGTTGCAAACCCTCGCCGCGGCCGAAAACAGCAAGGTTATTCTCATGCCCTTGGAAGCCTCCAGCGTTATCGGCGCTCTAAGCGGCATCGGCGAAATCACCAAAGAAGCGTTTTCCAAGAAGGCAAGCTAAATGGCATTCGAGATCGTTTTTTGGCACTGGTGGGCGTTCGGCGTGTTTCTTCTTATCGTCGAACTCCTCGCGCCGGGAATGTACTTTCTATGGATGGCCGAATCGGCGTTCGTCGTCGGCGTGATCAAGCTGATCGTGCCGGCGCTGGACTGGGAGTATCAGCTGATATTGTTCTCGGTACTGTCGATCGTCAGCATCGCGGTGTTCCGGCTGTTCCTCAAAAGACATCCCATCGAGACCGATCAGCCTTTGCTGAACCAGCGAGCCGCGCAATATATAGGACGACTGTTCACGCTCGAATATCCGATCGTCAACGGTCAGGGGCGGATCCGCGTGGACGATTCCACATGGAAGGTGCAAGGGGAGGACTGCGAGCCGGGAAGCAAGGTTCGCGTCGTGGCCGCCGAAGGCGTTGTTCTGAAGGTCGAAAAGGCTGCGTGAATCGCGCGCGTTTAAACCCTCAACGCTCTCACGCGTCGCCTCAGCTGGTCGATATCGCGCGGATCTGCCTGTCGTCCGTATCGGATCCGCAGGAACAGCGTGGTGATGGCGCCGATGGCCTCTTTGGCCTCGGGCCGTTCGGAGGCGGCGCGTAAGGCGAAATCACGGGGTCCTTCGCCGGTCTGTTTGACCAGCCCGTTTTTTGCCATTTTTTTGAGGAATCGATTGTAAGCCGCCATGGCGGGATCGGCCGCCTTGGGCTTTCGGCGAGGGCGCAGCCAAAGTCCGACCAGCACGCCGCAGAGGATTAACAGCGCAGTCAGCCAGGTGATCAATCCCCGCCAGTCTACGATACCCAAAGCTTCCCAAAAACGCTTCTGGTTTTCCGGGTTATAGCTCAACACCCGCTGGTTCCAGGCGTGATCGACGCTGGCCCAGATGAGACGTGCCTGATCGTACCAGTCGTGGAGATCGAAAGCGGCGTCGGCCAGTGCCCGTCCGACAGGACTGAAACTGACCTCGTGATTGGCCATTTGCCGATCCAGGTCTATCCCCTGCTCGATCCGGTGCGGCGCCACGGCGGCAGTGGGGTCGACGCGTGTCCAGCCTTGTTCGGATAACCACACCTCGGTCCAGGCGTGCGCATCGGCCTGGCGTACTTCCAGGAATTTTCCAACCGGGTTCCATTGCCCTCCCTGATAACCGGTTACCACCCTCGCCGGGATTCCCGCAACCCGCATCAGATAAACGAACGCCGTGGCGTAATGCTCGCAAAAGCCCTTGCGGGTCTCGAAAAGAAAGGTGTCCACCGGCTTGTCGCGTATGACCGGCGGGTTGAGCGTGTATACGAACGGCTCCTCGCGAAAATGGAGCAGCGCCTTGTTCACGATGTCTTTTGGGTCCGACGACGACTGGCGCCAGCGTTCGACCAGCCGGAGCATGCGTGCCGAAGGTCTATCCGGCAGCTGGAGACCCTGTTCCCGCTCGGCGGGGCTGAGTTCGCCGGTTCGGTAATTCGGATAGGAGCTGATCGTGTATTGCCGGCGTTCGCCGACGTTTTGCGGCGTCAGCAGCAAATATTCGGGCGTCTGAGCGAGGTTCTCGGGAAAAACTTTGGGTAGATCCAAAGCGAAAACCCAGCGTTTTTGATGCGGCTCAAGAGTGATCGTGTAACGGTAAGCCGGTCCGGAGAATGCCGGTGCCTGAACGGTGTTCCGGCCTTGTTCCGGCGGCAGGGTCCAGCGTCTTCCATCGGTATGCCAGAACACCGGGCCTCGCCAGTAGCGCTCGGCGGGCAGCGGCAAGGGACCTTCGAAATCGGCGCGAAAAGCCGGCTCCCGCGACAAGGCGAGGCGGCTGACGCTGCCGGGCTCTATGATATCGCTGAGCCCGGTCTTTGCGCTGCTCGGATCGTCCGGAAGCTTCCACAAAGGCCCCGCGATACGCGGGAAGAATATGAACAGGACTACCATGATCGGCATGGCTTGCGCCACCAATGACGCCGCCATTCTGAACTGGGTTTTGAGCGACAGGACAGGACCCGCGTTCAGGCCGATCAATACGGAAATCAGCAAGGCAACGGCAGCCAGCGTATAGACGGCCAGGGCGATGCTCTGGGAGAACAGGTACTGAGTCAGAGCCACGAAGAACGCGAGATAGACCACCAGGTATACGTCGCGCCGGTTCCGCATTTCCATCAGTTTCAGTCCCAGGCCGACGAGAAAGAGGCTGGATCCGGCTTCGCGTCCGTAAAAGCGATGGTAATCGACGTAAACCAAAGCTGCGCCGGACAAGGTCAGAAGAAACAACAGCAGACGGCCGGGCAGCAAGGCGGGCCGATACCCTGACGCGAATCGCCAGGCCGCCATCAAGGAAAAATAAAGAACGATTGCCCAGCCGAGATTGAGAAGATGCGGTGCGGCAACGAAGAAAACACTGAATAGAAGCAGATTTTCCTGCGTCCGATCCGGCACGAACGACGTTGCTGCGGGCTTCTTCATAGATCGAACAGAGCCAGCGACTCGAGACACTTCCGGCAGTGCGATGCGCCGTGACCTTCGGCTATGGTCGTTCCTGGCAAGCTGAGGGCATATCGCATCCCAGCCTGCTCGGCATCCAACACCCAGCGGCAAAGCCGGCTCAAGCGCGCCTCCGTATCCAATCCCTTGGTATCCGTCCAGTTCAAATGAAGGACTTCCGTTTCGTCCCCCGCGTATTGCTTGATTACCGGATCGCGTCCTTTGGCCAGACTTTTCCAATGAATGTGCTTGAACGGATCGCCCGGTTGATAAGCCCGAAACCCGTGGAAATCATCGGAAGCATTTCGTGGTCGGGCACCGACATGATCGTCCTCGGAACGTGGGAAAGGCAATCGTTCCTGGGTGGGTCTCGGGTAGACCAGAACCTTATATTTCAGATTGATCGGCGACCAGGCGTAGAAGATTCCCAAAGGAAACGCGGTGCTGATGGTTACGGTGTCGAGCTCGAGCCAGCCCCGCTTTTCCGCTGGGACCCGAAGGATTGCCGAAACAGTACCCTCGGGAGGTATGTCCATCCGTAACGCCTCGGCGTCTTTCAGCCTCAACTCGATGCCATAGCGCGGCAAAGCCGCGGAGTTGGTCAGCCGCAACTCGAAAGATGCCAGGTCGCCGGCGAAGACGGGGCTCATTTTTCCGGCGCCGACGCTCAGTCCGGAAAGGTTGCGGTAGCTGTAGAACAACGAGGACATGGCAGCCGCCGCCAATAGGAAAGTGAGGATGAACGCCAGATTGTTGCCATAGTTGATGGCGGTGAGCCACTGAATCAACAGGAGCAGCGCAAGGGCCAAGCCGGATCGGCTGGGCAGAATGAAGATTCGCCGGTGAGACAACATGACCGGCCCATCGATCGCTTTTTCGCCTCGGAGGAAGCGCCGAAGGTCCAGCCGTTCCCGAAGCGGGAGCGCAGTCATCTCAAACCGCCGCAACCTGTTCCAGCATCGGCGCCACAATGACGTCGGCGTTCGTAGCGCCGCTCGATACGGGGCGCAGCCTATGCCCGCAAACCGGAGCCAATACCGCCTGCACGTCCTCGGGCAGGACCGCTTCACGGCCTTCGATGAAGGTCCAGGCGCGGGCGGCGTTCAACAGGGCGAGGCCCGCGCGCGGCGATAATCCGCATTCGTAATGACCGGATTCGCGGCTGAATCTGATCAGCGCCTGGAGATAATCCAACAGCGCATCGGAGACGTGTATGGTCCTGACCTGGTCCTGGATCGCCACTAATTCGTCCGTCTGAAGGCAGACCGGGAGTTTTTCGAGCAAAACGAAGCGGTCCTCGCCTTTGAGCAAGGCACGCTCCGACCGGCTATCCGGATAACCCAAGCTAATGCGCATCAGGAACCGGTCCAATTGAGACTCGGGCAAAGGAAACGTTCCGATCTGGCACACAGGATTTTGAGTAGCGATGACGAAAAACGGTTCCGGCAGCGAACGGGTTTCTCCCTCGACCGTAACTTGGTGTTCTTCCATCGCTTCGAGCAGCGCGCTCTGGGCTTTCGGGGTCGAGCGGTTGATCTCGTCAGCCAAGATCATTTGGTGGAAGATCGGACCGGGTTGAAAATGAAACGCATGGTTGTTCCCGTCGAAGATCGACGAGCCGACGATATCGGCCGGCAAAAGATCGCTGGTGAACTGAATGCGTTGGTATTTGAGGCCCAAAAGGTTGGCGAGAGTGTGCGCCAAGGTCGTTTTGCCGACGCCGGGTACATCCTCGATGAGTAAATGCCCCCGCGCCAGCAGGCAACAGATCGCGAGACGGATCTGACGCGGCTTGCCGAGGATGACGGTGTTGGCGGTATGGAAGAGTCGGTTTAGGGCGTTGCGCATGGAGAACCTGAGAAGTCGTTTTCGCAACGAAGTATAGCTTTGTCGGAAGACGCG
The DNA here is from genome assembly GCF_017832375.1 of Methylocaldum sp. RMAD-M. Lineage (NCBI taxonomy): Bacteria > Pseudomonadati > Pseudomonadota > Gammaproteobacteria > Methylococcales > Methylococcaceae > Methylocaldum > Methylocaldum sp. RMAD-M. Next base: position 47,271 of record NZ_JAFIBZ010000004.1, read on the forward strand.
ACGGCGCAGAGACCGGACGCGGGCTTCCGTATCAATTCGAAAGCATCTGAATCGGTTATATCCCAAAATCCGGTATGTTTTTGGGATATAACCTAAAACGACGCCCCGATGGGTTTCTAGGCATCTTAAGCCCGCGATTCTGACCGCCCGCCGAAATGACAGCGAAGTGTTCATCTCGCTCATACGGCATAACGGACTTGGCGGAAGTCGTTGGCGCTTTCGGCTAGGGTAAATCGACTCAAGTATTTGTAGGTCGGCAATCCTTTGCCGACGAACCCGTTGGCCCAACGGCGGCGTCGGGAAGGGCGGCTTCGGCGCTCCCGGCCAGGTCGTTTGCGATTGGGGAGGGATTCCCGACCTACTCGCGAGTGCCCGTACGGTAGATATGAAAATGCTCTAAGCTCGAACCAGGGCTTTCCGAGCCGATGCGCAAACCCTTGATGCATTGGATGTCCGGCGCTAGTACAAGGAACTGCATGCCCGGGACTGCATCGGCACGCACGGCCGTTCTGGATAGAGGTCGAATTGCTACTGGAGATTAGCCTGAAAACGGACGGACTGAACGGCTGGGACAGTCTCCCCGAACAATCGATCTAGGCGAATTCGTATCTCCGCTCTATGGCTGAATGCTTGGAACTCGGGGGCTGCGCGTGCATGCTGAAAAAACGCTCAAAGAAATGCTCGGAGCGGCATTGGATTCAAGAGTCCCGCTGCTCGATAAAGTGTTTTTCGAACTCGTCCTCCGGCAGAGGGGGAGAAACGTAGTAACCCTGAATTTCGTGGCAGCCATAGAATTTTAAAAGTTCCAGTTGCTCCCGAGTTTCGACGCCTTCGGCCACGACCTTTAAATTGAGGATTTGCCCCAAAGTCACGATGGTCTTGATCAGCGCCGCTTGCTCCGAAGTCGGGTCGCCGGTGTAGGCATGGATGAAGGAGCGGTCGATCTTGATGGTCTGGACGGGCAATTTTTGCAGATAAGACAAGGACGAATAGCCGGTGCCGAAATCGTCCATGGCGATATGGATGCCGCGATCCCGGATACGGCTCAGCCGCTCGGACGCTTTTTCGATGTCGTGCATTACCAAGGTCTCGGTGATTTCCAATTCGACGGCCCCGGGATCGGTTCCTGTTTCGGCCAGCACCCGATCCAGCAAGTCGATGAAATCGTCCGCTAAAAGTTGTTTGGCCGAAAGGTTGATAGCGATTCGGAATTCCGGCAGTTTGTGCTGCCAAGCGCTGGTTCTTAAACAGGCTGTCCTGAGAATCCATTGACCGAGCGGAATGATCAGGGCCGTTTCTTCGGCAATGGTGATGAAGCGGCCGGGCGATACGATGCCCTGCTCGGGGTGCCGCCAGCGGATCAGCGCTTCAGCGCCGGTGATCCGGTTCGAAACGCAGTCGACCTTGGGCTGATAGTAGAGTAAGAACTCCTCCCGCTCGATCGCCTGGCGCAACTGGGTTTCCATCACCATGCGCTGGCGCGGCTCCTCTTTCATGTGGTCTTCGAAATAGCGGAATGTCCGGCGTCCCTTTGCCTTGGACACATACATGGCGGCATCGGCGTGTTTGGTCAAGGTGGTGAAATCCCGACCGTCGTCGGGGAATAAAGCTATGCCGATGCTGGCGCCCACGAAGATCTGATGGTTCTGAATGTGGATCGGCTTCCCCACCGTATCGATAAGTTTCTGGGCAACATCGGCGGGTTCCGCGGCATCGGCGACGTTCGACAGAATGATGGTGAACTCGTCTCCGCCGAACCGCGCCACGGTATCGGTTTTGCGCAGGCAGTTCCGGATACGCGACGCGACTTCCTTCAGCAGGTAATCGCCGGCCCAGTGCCCCAGCGTGTCATTGACATCCTTGAAATTGTCCAGATCGATGAAACATACGGCCAACCTGGTTCCGTTGCGTAGCGCCAGAGCGCTTTCGTGCTCGAACCGTTCCTTGAAGAGAAAGCGGTTGGGCAGGCCCGTCAGAGAATCGTAGTAGGCCAATTGTTCCAATTTTCTCTCGGCATGTTTCAAGCTGCTGATATCCAGGGCGACGGCCACGTAATGGGTGAGCCTGTCCCGCTCGTCGGCGACGGCATTGATGGTCAGCAGCATCGGGAAGCACTCGCCGCTCTTCCGCCGATCCCAGATTTCGCCCTTCCAATAGCCTTTGCTTAAAAGGGTTTTCCACATACGGACGTAAAATGCCTGGTCTTGCAGACCCGATTTGAGCAAACGGGTGCTTTGACCCACCACCTCCGATCGCCGATAGCCGCTGATATCACAAAATGCGTCGTTCACGTCCAGAATCGTTCCCTCGAGATCGGTGATGAAAATCGCCTCGCTGGTGTTCTCGAATACTTTGGCGTTCAGCCGCAGTTGGGTTTCCCTTGCTTTGATTTCGGTGATGTTCGTCGCCGTGATGACGGCGCCTTCCAGCTTGCCCTGCTCCGAGTGCAGCAGGTTGCCCTTCAGCCAGTAAATCGGGCCCGGGCGCTGGCGGGGCGGAACGGACAGACGGTGCTCGCCGCTATAAGATTTGTGCAAACGGATGGTCTCCAGCAGTGCCGATTTCGCCGGCCAGGGCAAAGACGGCAATTGCGCGGCGAGAAACCGTCTGTCTTCCGGAGACAGCAGTTCGTCGACAGGGGAACCGGACCACGCTTCCTCGGAGAGCCCGAGCTGGCGTTCCGCCGCTCCGTTGACCTGACGGATGCGGCCCTCCGCATCGACGACGACCAGAACATCATCCATGGTGTCCAGCACACGCTGGATGAAGCGGCTGAGAGCCTGCTGGCGTCCCATGGCTTCCTTGAGTTTCGCCTTCTGTTGCTCCGATTCCTTGAGCATGGCATCCATGCTTCGGGTGATGGCCAGGATGCGTTTTTCCTGTTTCAGATTCGCCAGCCTCAGTTTTTCGGTTTCTTCCCTCATTTGGCGGAGGGCTTCGGAATCCTCTTCCCCGCGACTTGGTTCGTGATCGGTGTTGCAAATCCAATAGGGTCCCTTCTCCGGCAAGGGGATGTTGAATCGGCCGTTGTCCACTTCGACCTTCAGTGCCGCCGAATTCAGTTCGATACGCTGGCCGTGCACCGGACAGATCAACTTTCCGCCGTCGAACAAGGGACAGTCCGTTAAATCGTGACCCTCATGCGGACAATGGGCGGGAATCGCCCAGAATTGGCCATCCCTGCTGAAAATGAGGATGTCCGTGAATCGGCGTTCGCCCGGAAAAAGAATGCGCCCCATCCAACGGGGCGGACAGGCCGTTTCGACGAGAGTCACCGATTCGACGGCGATACGGCGGCTCGGCGGGTTTAGGGGTTTCACACCGACACCAGACGCTGGATGGTACGGACCGCCTTTTCGACGGCGCGTTCCGACTTGCCGGACAGACCGGGAGAGAAAGGCTTGATGGCCCTTTTCTCTACCTCGGCCCCCACGATGATGATGTCCGGTGGCGACTCGCAGACGATTTCGAGGGCCTTCAACAAGTACGGAATACCCAAGCCATGACCGATGGGGGTTTCCCAGCGTCCGACCGTATCGTCGGGTTTGAATACGCAAACAGCGCCGGCATTCCCCGTATCGGCCAATGCGTCAACCAGAATCGCCTGACGGCAATCGGTCAAGAATTCCAGTGCACTCAGTCCGGCTATGCCCGCGTTGAACAGCTTGACGTCCCTCGGCCAAGCCAGCCGGCGGAGCTGCTGATACACGCGGACGCCGAAGCCGTCGTCGCCGTGCAACTCGTTACCGAAACAGACGATGTGACGACCGTCCATGATCAGGGCCAGACCGTCATCCGCTTGCCCGTATCCAACAGGTGCACGGTGCAAACCAGGCAGGGATCGTGGGAGCGGATAATATGGCCGATCTCCACGGGATCGTCCGGATCGTCGACGGTAAGGCCGATCAAACTACTCTCCCAATGTCCGTGCCGGCCTTCGCTGTCCTTGGGCGATGCGTTCCAGGCGGTCGGCGTGATGACCTGGTACCGGGAAATGGCTCCGTCGGTGACTTGCACCCAGTGGCCCAAGGCACCCCGTGCCGCCGTTATCAGTCCGAATCCCTCCCCGTCCGGGATTTCGTCCGCGGCAGGCGAAGTAAAGTGGGGATCGTCCAGATGGGCGGCCAGCTCGTGCAGGATCTCCCGCATTTTCTGGAGCAGCAAAGCCGTGCGGCGCAGGCGGGCGAACTGCCGCAACCAGGTGTTTCCGCCCTCCGCCCGATACAGCGAGCCGATCAGCGGATCGCCGTCGATCAGCAATTCGGCCAGGGGACCCGTTTGTACCACCTCGTTCCGATAGCGGGGCGCCTTGCTCCAGGAATAGCGATCGGAGTGGGGTTGAAAATCCGGAATGGTCTCACCGCGGAACGGATGGCGGCCGCCTTCATACGGCTCGAACCAGGAATAGCGCACGTGCTCGGCGATTTCGGCCTGATCGAAAGGTTCGATCTTCCCCGTATCGCCATCGAGGAAGCCCGATTTGAACATCTGCCCGCCGGCCGAATCGCAGTAAGCGCCGCAGCTCAGCATATGGGAAGTTCCGAAACCGGAACGGTGCAGGCCGATGTCGCGGCTCATCCTCGTCATCAGGCCGATGGCGCTATTCGCGTGAGTGTCCGCGGCTTCGAGCCAGGCGAAGAGCTGGTCGGCGGATTCGAGCTCCAGCCAGGGACCCAGATCGGTTCCGATGACTGCCTGCTCGAACCATCGGGTCAGATTGTTGATGATGGACAGGCTGTCCAGGATGCGGCGACTGGTGGGAGGAGCCGTCACCCCGCCCGGCACCATGTAGGAGGAATGGGGCCACTGGCCTCCGAAGATGGCAACGATCCCGGGAACATGGCGCGAATGCTCCAGGGTGCCGCGATGGGCCCAGCCTTTGAAGGGCAGGAAGGCCCCCAGTGTTTTTTCGTAAAGCGGCCGGCCGGCATATTTGGGATGGCAAAAATCGGCGGTAAAGAATAGAAACGATTGCCGCAGATCGCTTTGCACCGTCTCGGCCATCAGGCATAGATTGCGGATGCGGGAAGCATTGGGGGGCACGGCAATACGACCGATTTGCTCCAGGGCCAGAACGGCCGAATAGAGATGGGCGGTGCCGCAAATGCCGCAGATTCGGGGCGTAATGACCAATGCGTCCTTAGGTCTTCGGCCTATGAGGATTTGCTCGAATCCCCGATAGAGCGAACCGATGCAGCGGGCATCTACCACTTCGCGACCTTCCAGCTCCAACTGGAATTCCAGGTCGCCTTCGACCCGATTAAGATCGATCTGGATAATTCGTCTAGCCATCAGGGATCCATTTCTTTATTCAGGACCCGTTCGGGCGCGGCCTCGTGGGCCAGGCTCTTGTACGCCATATAATTGGCGCGCTCCACCCCCAAGGGCAGGTTTATCGGAACGGCGCCGATTTTCTCGGTGCGAAACAGATCCTGGTCCAGCGGGAAGTCCGGGGACGTACAGCCGAAACAGGGTACTCCCGCGCGGGTTTTACTGCTGCGGCCGTTCCAAAGCTCGGTATTGCAAATGGCATGCGTGGTCGGTCCCTGGCAGCCCAGGTTGAAGAACAAACAGCCCTTTTCGCCGAAGGCGCTGTCCTCGACGTCGTACTCGTGATACTCGTTCCGCGTGCAGCCTTGATGCACCAGGGAATTGAAAAAATCCTTAGGGCGGTTGAGATGGTCGAGTTCCAACGGAAGTCCGGAAGCCAGCATGGCCAGCGTCTTGGTCATGGCGTTGGGATGTGCCGGACAGCCGGAGACATTGATGACCGGCGCTCCCGCTCGCGACCGCCATTCGGCAGGCAGCAAGCCGCCGGGAAGTTTCTTGTCGAACTGGATGCCTGTGCAGTCGGTCGGATTGGGGGGTGCGGCGTGGACGCCGCCGAAGGCCGCACAAGTACCCATGGCAACCAGATAACGGCATTTTTCCGCCAGCTCCCTGACCAAACTCATCTTGGAACGGCCGCGATACGGATCGTACAGGCCGGATCCATTGGGTCCGGTCATGATGCTGCCTTCGATGCACAAGATATCGAGTCTTTGCTCGTCCCTGAGAATGGCCTCGATCAGGGCGTCCAGCTTCCCTTTGGGCTCTGAGGACAAGGACGGTTGCCAGAGGATGTCGATGCCGTATTGATCCAGGAGTTCTTCCAGCGACGGACTGTCGGCGCACAGGATCGACATCGTATCGCCGCCACAGGCACCGGTTTGTAGCCAAAGTAATGTAGTCATCGGAGTTTCGATAAGGACTGGCGGAGCCGTGTTGTTCGATTTGTTAACGCTAGGTGTAGAATGTGTTGAACAATAGTGTATAGGTAAAAAGATTGCGTGGCTTTGCATCACAGAGCGTACGGGCGTGTCTTGGCTTAAACGCAATGCCAATTTTGGCGTTCGATGTAGTAAGCTATGCGCGCACTTCAGGGGAGTGCAAAACCGGTCTATCTGCCTGAAATTTCAACTCTCATGCATTTTTCCACCGAATTCGACGTCATCGTGGTCGGTGGCGGACACGCTGGTACGGAAGCGGCTTTGGCGGCTGCGCGGACTGGCTCTAAGACGCTGCTGCTTACCCAGAACATCGAAACCCTTGGCCAGATGAGCTGCAATCCCGCTATCGGGGGGATCGGCAAAGGGCATTTGGTCAAGGAGATCGATGCTCTGGGCGGCTTGATGGCGCATGCTGCGGACCGAGCCGGCATTCAGTTCCGTGTGCTCAATGCCAGCAAAGGCCCGGCGGTGCGGGCGACTCGGGCCCAAGCCGATCGCGTGCTTTATAAGAAAGCCGTGCGTCGGGTGCTGGAAACTCAGCCGAATTTGACCTTATTCCAGCAGGCCGTATCCGATCTGATCGTGGAAAATTACCGCGCAGCCGGCGTGATCACGCAGATGGGGCTCAAATTCAGGGCTCGTACGGTGGTCCTCACCGTAGGCACCTTCCTGGCCGGCCGGATTCATATCGGTCTCGAAAACTACGAAGGCGGCCGGGCGGGCGATCCGCCCTCTAACGCTTTGGCGGCGCGTTTGCGCGAACTGCCGTTTCGGGTCGGCCGGCTCAAGACCGGAACGCCTCCTCGGATCGACGGGCGAAGCATCGATTATGCGGTCATGCTGGAGCAGCCCGGCGATGAGCCGGTTCCCGTGTTCTCATTCCTCGGCCGGCGGGAGGAACATCCTCGCCAAGTGCCTTGCTACATCACCCGTACCAACGAACGGACTCACGATGTCATCCGCTGCGGTCTCGACCGCTCGCCGATGTATGCGGGCGTTATCGAAGGGGTCGGGCCGCGCTATTGTCCCTCTATCGAAGACAAGGTCGTGCGTTTCGCGGAAAGGGATTCGCACCAGATTTTTGTTGAACCCGAAGGTCTCGATACTTACGAAATCTATCCGAACGGCATTTCGACCAGTCTGCCCTTCGACGTGCAGTACGAGCTTGTGAGGTCGATACGCGGTTTCGAAAACGCTCATATCACACGGCCGGGCTACGCCATCGAATACGATTTCTTCGATCCGCGCGACCTGAAGTCCTCGCTCGAAACCAAGCACCTCGAGAACCTGTTCTTCGCCGGACAGATCAACGGCACGACGGGATACGAGGAAGCCGCCGCGCAAGGCCTAATCGCGGGCGTCAACGCCGCGCGCAAGGCCAAGGATCTGGAACCCTGGTCGCCTATGCGCGACGAGGCTTACATGGGGGTTCTGATCGACGATCTGATCACTCGGGGCACGAGCGAACCCTATCGCATGTTCACCAGCCGGGCGGAATACCGGTTGCTGCTACGAGAGGACAACGCCGATCTTCGGCTGACCGGGAAAGGCCACGAACTCGGATTGGTGGACGACGAGCGCTGGCGTGCATTCGAAGCGAAGCAGCAGGCCATTGCGGAGATACAGACCGGCCTGGCAAAAACGTATGTCAGACCGAATACTGCCGAAGCCGAAACCATAAGCCGGTTCCTGAGTGCGCCGCTGTTGCGGGAATCCACCCTACTCGAACTGCTGCGGCGACCGGAGATCCGCATCGAACACCTCCAAGCGATATCCGCTCGGTTAACTGAAGAAGAAAACGAGCAAGTTCTCGATCAAGTCGAAATTCAGGCGAAGTACCAAGGCTACATCGATCGCCAGCAGGCGGAGATCGAGCGCTCTCGCCGCTACGACCATTGGCGTTTGCCGGAAAGTCTCGATTATCAGAACGTCATCGGGTTGTCCAACGAGGTCCGGGAAAAGCTCAAACAACAACGTCCCGAAACTGTCGGGCAAGCAGCGCGGATTCCGGGCGTCACACCGGCGGCGATTTCGCTGCTGTTGGTCCATCTTAAAAAGAAGAGCGCTTGATCTTAAGTGGACGAAATCGGTAGACGTCTAGCGGACGGAATAACCGCGTTAAACATACCGTTTACGCCGGAGCAACACGAAAAGCTTTTGGCCTTTCTGCGCTTAATCCAGAAATGGAACCGGGTTTACAACTTGACGGCCATCCGCGACTTGCGGACGGGAGTGGATTTGCATCTGCTCGACAGTCTTACCATTTGGCCGTATCTCCGGGGCGAAAGGATACTGGACGTGGGAACCGGGGCCGGTTTGCCGGGTATTCCCTTGGCTGTCATGAGCGAGAGCAGGCATTTCGTTCTGTTGGACAGCAACGCGAAGAAGACCCGTTTTGTTCAGCAGGCCGTGATCGAATTGGGTCTCGCGAACGTGGAGGTCGTCACCTCGCGGGTGGAAGACTACCATCCGGACCACGGATTCGACACGATATTGGCGCGGGCTTATGCGAGCCTTGCGGAAATAATGGAGACAACGCGCAGAATGCTGGCTCCCCACGGCGTGATATTGGCTCAGAAAGGGCAGTTGCCGGAGGGCGAAATACAGACCCTTAAAGACTCGCCGGTTAAGAGTCATCGTTTAAAGATTCCGGGTCTGGACGTCGAACGTCATTTGATCGAAATAGCTATCGGCTGAGGAAACCATGGGCAAAATTATTGCGGTAGCCAACCAAAAGGGGGGCGTGGGTAAAACGACCACCAGCATTAACTTGGCTGCGTCGCTTGCGGCGATCAAGCATCGCGTTTTGCTTGTGGATCTGGATCCGCAAGGCAACACGACTATGGGATGCGGCGTTGACAAGAAAAGTCTCAAAAATTCGTCTTACGACGTATTGACGCGTCACGCCACGGTACGCGAGGCCGTCAAATCTTTGACCGAGATCGGCTTCGATCTTCTGCCGGGTAATGCCGATCTGACTGCCGCTCAGGTCGAACTGATGAAACAGGCAGGCAAAGAGCGCGCGCTTGCCGAGGCGCTCAAGAGTTGCCGCGACGATTACCAGTTCATCCTCGTCGACTGCCCACCGTCGCTTAACGTGCTGACGCTCAACGCCTTGGTCGCTGCGGACAGCGTGTTGATTCCCATGCAGTGCGAATATTACGCCTTGGAAGGACTTTCGGATTTAATGGATACGCTGGGGAATATCCGCGACTCGGTCAATCCGGAACTTCGTATCGAGGGTTTGCTTCGCACGATGTACGATCCACGCAGCCGGCTCGCCAATGACGTTTCCGCGCAATTGATCGCCCATTTCAGCGATAAGGTCTTCCGCACCATCATCCCGCGCAACATTCGGCTTGCCGAGGCGCCGAGCCACGGTTTGCCAGCGATAAAGTACGATAAGTCTTCTCGAGGAGCCGTCGCTTATCTGGCCTTGGCGGGCGAAATCGTGCGACGCAATCAAAAATCGCGAAAAATTCCTTCAATTCTTCAATAAATTCAAGTCATGACGGCAAAAAGACGAGGACTCGGCCGCGGCCTCGATGTCCTGTTGGGCGGCGCGAAACTCGAAAACGAGACCGAGAAGCTCAGAACGCTTTCCATAGATCAACTCAGGCCGAGCCGTTTCCAGCCGCGCAAGGATATCGACCCGGCGCGACTTCAAGAATTGGCCGATTCGATCAGTGCGCAGGGCGTGGTCCAGCCCGTGGTGGTCAGACCTATGGGTGACAGCCAGTACGAAATCATCGCCGGCGAGAGACGGTGGCGGGCGGCCCAACTGGCAGGATTGCACGATTTGCCGGTGGTCGTGCGCGAGGTTACGGATCAGACCGCCTTAGCGATCGCCCTTATCGAAAATATCCAGCGAGAAGACTTGAATCCTCTCGAGGAGGCGGAAGCCCTGAAGCGCCTGCTCGAAGAGTTCGAGATGACCCACCAGCAGGTCGCGGATGCCGTCGGCAAATCCCGGGCTACCGTCAGCAACTTGCTGCGCTTGAACGAACTTCATCCGGATGCTAAGCATCTTCTGCTTACCGGTGCCATAGAAATGGGACACGCTCGGGCGATACTCGCGCTGGAATTTCAGCTTCAGGCTGAAATTGCCCGTAAAGTCGCTTCGGCAAAGTTGAGCGTTCGTGCTACGGAGTTGCTTATCCAAAAGCTCCGGGATGGGCAAAAGGCGCGAAAACCGGAGATGAAGGATCCCGACATTCGCCGCCTCGAAGAGCGAATCGCCACGCGAATCGGCGCTCCCGTGCTGATCAAACACGGAAAAAAAGGCGCCGGACAACTCGTCATCCATTACGACAGCCTGGATCAACTGGAAGGTGTGCTCGATCGCTTGAAATAAACATGCAACATTGATCTTCCGCATTTTGGTTGTTATCATTCCGAAGCATTTGTTTGGGGGCCCTCAATGGGTGCGAAAAAGTTGTTTTTCGCCGTCAAGCGGGTTCTGTTGATGCAGCTTCTTGCGATTGCACTGATCGGCGGTTTCACGTTGGCCTTCTTCGGTTGGCTGGCAGCTAGGTCAGCGTTGCTCGGCGGGTTGATAGCCTTTTTGCCGAACGTCTATTTCGCCGCAAAATTCGGATTTTCCGATAAAACAAGAACGGCAAAAGACATCGTGAGATCGTTTTATATCGGCGAAAGCATAAAAATAATCATAACCGCCGGTTTATTTATTTTAATTTTCCAACTGCCTAACATTTTATTCCTGCCATTATTTGCCGGTTTCGTATCGGTATTGATGGTATTTTGGTGTGCGCTTTTGATGCGCGATATCGAACGCTAACGAGAGAGAATATGGCGACAGAAGAACACGGCTCTGGCGGGGCAACTGGATATATCGTTCACCACTTGACCCCCTTATCGACCGGCGAAGGATTCTGGACATTTCATCTGGATACCCTGTTTTTCTCTGTTTTCTTAGGCGGCTTATTCGTCATCATTTTCCGCAAGGCGGCTGAAAAGGCGACTTCCGGCGTACCCGGCCCCCTGCAAAATTTTGTGGAGATGATCGTCGAATTCGTTGACGCTCAGGTCAAGGATAGTTTTCATGGGCGTAGCGCGTTAATCGCACCCTTGGCGTTGAGCATCTTCGTCTGGGTATTCTTGATGAACTCGATGGACCTTATTCCGGTCGACCTGTTGCCCGATATCGGCAAGGCCATCGGGCTCGACTATCTTCGCGTGGTTCCCAGTACGGATTTGAACGCGACCTTTGCGATGTCGATTTCGGTGTTCTTCCTGATTCTGTTCTACAGCTTCAAAGTGAAGGGGCCGATTGGTTTTGGGAAAGAAATGATTCTGACCCCTTTTCACAGTGTATGGATGATCCCGTTCAACCTGATTCTGAAGCTTGTCGAGGAATTGGCGAAACCGGTATCTCTCGGCCTTCGTCTTTTCGGAAACATGTATGCCGGCGAGCTGATTTTCATATTGATCGCGCTGCTGCCTTGGTACGTGCAGCCCTTGCTGAGTTTCCCCTGGGCGGTCTTTCATATTCTGATCATCACTTTGCAAGCTTTCATCTTCATGGTTCTGACCATCGTATATCTGAGTCTAGCCCACGAAGATCATTAATCTCTTTCAATCAACCTTAACGTTCGATAATTCGGAGGAACAATGGAAATCGCATCTGTATCTGGCATGACCGCAATCGCCGTGGGCATCATCCTGGGCCTGGGCGCCATGGGAACCGCTATCGGTTTCGGCCTGTTGGGCGGCAAATTCCTGGAAGGCGCCGCGCGTCAGCCGGAGATGGTTCCGATGCTGCAGGTCAAAATGTTCATCGTCGCCGGTCTGCTCGACGCCGTAACCATGATCGGCGTGGGTCTCGCTCTGTTCTTCACTTTCGCCAATCCGTTCCTGTCCGCACTCAAGGGCTAAAAAAGCCGCGATTGCGACGCTTTAATGGCAAACAACCAAAGAGGAAAGCGCTGTGAGTATTAACGCCACTCTGATCGGCCAAATGATCACATTTGCGCTTCTGGTGTGGTTCACCATGAAGTACGTGTGGCCGCCTTTGATGCAAGCGCTCGAGGAGCGCAAAAAGAAGATTGCCGACGGTCTCGCTTCGGCTGAAAAAGGCAAGCATGAGATGGAGTTGGCCGAGAAGCGCGCGACCGCTTTGTTGCGGGAAGCTAAGGATCAGGCCGCAGACATCGTAAATCTAGCGCAAAAGCGCGCCAGCGAGGTGGTCGAGGAATCCAAGCAATCGGCGAAGGATGAAGGCGAGCGGATCGTTGCTGCGGCGAAAGCCGAGATCGAGCGCGAATTGCAGCAGGCGAAAGAAGGTTTGCGTCAACAGGTAGCGGTGCTGGCCATTTCTGCGGCCGAGCAAATCCTGCAGAAAGAAGTGGATCAAAAGAAGCATCGGGAAATTATCGACAACCTCGGTAAGCAGTTGGGTCAAGCATAATGAGCGAGTTAACGACGTTGGCGAGGCCTTATGCCGTTGCGGTTTACAAGAGGGCCAAAGAAACGGGAACGGCTGATAAGTGGAGCGACGCGCTCGCTTTCGTCACTCTGCTCATGCAAGACGAGCAGTTAGCTAAAGCCGCGGCCAATCCCAAGGCTAACCGCGAGCAGTTTTCGGAGGCTTTTCTCGGTCTCTGCAAAGATCACCTGGACACTGAGGCACAAAATTTTGTCCGGCTGCTGATCCGGAATCGCCGGCTTGACCTGGTTAAATATATCGCCGAGCTATTTAACCAATATAAGGCCGAGGATGAAGGATACATCGAGGTAGACGTCAGCACGGCTTTTCCGTTGAAAGACGCTGAACAAACGCGGTTGTCTTCCGTGCTGGAGCGTGTTCTGGAGAAAAAAGCACGTTTGCGCGTCGATGTCGATCCAACTTTGATCGGCGGCGTTTACATCAAGGCGGGTGACCGGGTGATAGACGCATCCATCCGCGGCCAGGTTGAAAGATTAGCAAAGAGACTCTGGACTTAGAGCGAGAAGAATCATGCAGCTGAACCCATCTGAAATCAGTGAACTCATTAAGAAGCGAATCGAGCAGTTCGATATAGGTGCCGAGGCCCGCACCGAGGGCACGATCGTTAGCGTGACCGACGGCATCGTCCGCATCCACGGCTTGACCGAAGTGATGCAGGGCGAAATGATCGAATTCAAGGAAAATACCTTTGGTATGGCCCTGAACTTGGAGCGCGACTCGGTTGGTGCGGTAGTGCTCGGTGCCTATGAGCATCTGGCTGAAGGCGATACCGCGAAATGCACCGGGCGCATTCTTGATGTTCCGGTCGGCGAGGCATTGCTCGGGCGTGTTGTGGACGCTCTGGGCCGGCCCATAGACGGCAAAGGTCCCATTGAGACCAAGGAACGTTCACCCATCGAAAAAATTGCTCCCGGCGTTATTGCTAGACAGTCGGTCAGCCAGCCGCTACAAACCGGCCTGAAGGCGATTGACTCGATGATTCCGATCGGCCGAGGCCAGCGCGAGCTGATCATCGGCGACCGCCAGACCGGGAAATCGGCCATCGCCGTCGATACCATCATCAATCAGAAAGGCACGGGCGTTAAATGTATTTACGTCGCCATCGGCCAGAAGCAGTCCTCGATAGCCAACGTGGTCCGGAAACTCGAGGAACACGGCGCGATGGCTCACACCATCATCGTAGCCGCTTCCGCTTCCGAATCCGCGGCGCTGCAGTTCATCGCACCCTATGCCGGATGCGCCATGGGCGAGTTCTTCCGGGATCGCGGCGAGGATGCATTGATCATCTATGACGATTTGACCAAGCAGGCTTGGGCATACCGCCAAATTTCACTGCTGCTCCGCCGCCCGCCGGGTCGCGAAGCTTATCCGGGCGACGTTTTCTATCTGCACTCGCGTCTTTTGGAGCGTGCCTCCAGAATCAACGCGGCCGAAGTCGAAAAATTGACCGGCGGCAAGGTCAAGGGCAAAACCGGCTCACTGACCGCGTTGCCGATCATCGAGACACAGGCGGGAGACGTATCGGCTTTCGTTCCGACGAACGTGATTTCGATCACCGACGGTCAGATTTACCTTGAGACCAATTTGTTCAACGCGGGCGTCCGTCCGGCCGTGAACGCCGGTCTTTCCGTATCCCGTGTGGGTGGTGCCGCTCAGACCAAGATCATCAGGAAATTGGGTGGCGGTATTCGTCTCGATTTGGCCCAGTTCCGTGAGTTGGCAGCATTCGCGCAGTTCGCCTCGGATCTGGACGAGGCTACGCGGAAGCAGATCGAGCGCGGCCAGCGCGTTACCGAAATCATGAAGCAAAGCCAATACTCCCCGCTTAGCGTGGCGCAAATGGCCGTATCTCTGTTCGCCGCCAACGAAGGCTTTTTGGACGATCTCCAAGTCAATCAGGTGAAGGATTTCGAAGACGGTCTGCAAAATTACATGAAGTCGGAACATGCCGATCTCATGGAAAAGATCAATGCGACCGGCGACTACAATGACGAGATTCAATCGGCATTGCACGCTGCGGTTACGAAGTACAAAGAAACCCACACTTGGTAGGGATTGATCGATGGCCGTCGGAAAAGAAATCCGTCTGAAGATCACGAGTATCAAAAATACTCAGAAGATCACGCGGGCCATGGAAATGGTGGCAGCCAGCAAGATGCGCAGAACCCAGGAACGAATGCAGGCTACGCGGCCGTATTCCCGGAAGATCGCGCAGATCATCAAGCATCTGGCTCACGCGAACCCGGAATACAAACACCCATTCACGATCGAGAGACCGGTAAACCGGGTCGGGGTCATTCTGATTTCGTCCGATCGGGGACTGTGCGGAGGGCTCAACGCCAATTTATTCAGATTGGCTCTGCGCAGAATGCGCGGATGGAACGCGGAAGACAAGGCCGTCACCCTAAGCACGATTGGCCAAAAGGGTACCGCGTTCTTCAGTTCGATCGGTGCAAACGTGGTTTCTCAGGCGACCAAGCTCGGCGACCGTCCCCATCTGCAGGATATCATCGGCGTCATAAAGACCATGGTCGACGAATATTCCGAGGGCAAGATCGACGAGTTGTACGTTCTTTACAACGAGTTTCTCAATACGATGACTCAGAAGCCGCGGCTCGTCCAGCTGCTTCCCATCCGACCGGAGGACATCGGTGAAGAACAGAAAGGCCAGTGGGATTACATTTACGAGCCTGACGCGAAGGAAGTGCTCGATCAGCTGTTGATCCGGTACGTGGAGTCGATCGTTTTCCAAGGTCTGGTGGAGAACAACGCCTGCGAGCAGGCGGCGCGAATGGTCGCAATGAAAAGCGCATCCGACAACGCCGGAAAACTCATCAAAGAGTTGCAGCTGATCTACAACAAAGCGAGGCAGGCGGCCATTACCCAGGAGATCGCGGAAATCGTCGGCGGCGCGGCTGCGGTCTAAGCGAATCGTTACAGAATAAACGCAAGAGTTTTTACGAGGACAGTCATGAGTTCGGGCAAAATCGTACAGATTATCGGCGCCGTGGTCGACGTGGAGTTCCCACGGGAGACCCTTCCCAAAGTTTACGACGCACTAAAGGTGGATGATAAAGACCTGGTGCTCGAAGTTCAGCAGCAGCTCGGTGACGGTATTGTCAGAACGATCGCCATGGGCAGCACCGACGGTTTGATGCGCGGGTTGAAGGTAACGAATACGGGAGCTCCGATTTCCGTACCCGTCGGTAAGGAAACCTTGGGTCGAATCATGAACGTCTTGGGCGATCCGATCGACGAGAAGGGCGCGATCGGCGAGAAGGAGCGCTGGGCTATTCATCGGAAAGCCCCGAGCTTCCAAGATCAAGCGGCGGCCAATGAGCTGCTGGAAACCGGCATCAAGGTTATCGACTTGGTCTGCCCCTTCGCCAAGGGCGGTAAAGTCGGCCTGTTCGGCGGCGCCGGGGTCGGCAAGACCGTAAACATGATGGAGCTGATCCGCAACATCGCGATCGAACACAGCGGCTATTCGGTGTTTGCAGGCGTCGGCGAACGGACGCGCGAGGGGAACGACTTTTATCACGAAATGAGCGAAAGCAACGTTCTCGATAAAGTGTCGCTGGTATACGGCCAGATGAACGAGCCGCCGGGCAACCGTCTGCGCGTGGCGCTGACCGGCTTGACCATGGCAGAGTATTTCCGAGACGAAGGCCGCGACGTGCTGCTGTTCATCGACAACATTTACCGCTACACGCTGGCGGGTACCGAAGTATCCGCGTTGCTTGGCCGTATGCCTTCCGCGGTTGGATACCAGCCCAACCTGGCGGAAGAAATGGGTGTGCTCCAGGAACGGATTACTTCGACGAAGGTGGGGTCCATCACCTCGATTCAGGCCGTGTACGTCCCCGCCGACGACTTGACCGACCCGTCTCCGGCAACCACCTTCGCCCACTTGGACGCGACCGTGGTTTTGTCCCGTCAGATCGCCGAGCTGGGTATCTACCCGGCGGTAGATCCTCTCGATTCGACTAGTCGCCAATTGGATCCGCTCGTCGTCGGCCAGGAGCATTATCAGGTTGCCCGCAAAGTGCAGAGCACCCTGCAGCGCTACAAAGAGCTTCGCGATATCATCGCGATCCTCGGCATGGACGAACTTTCGGAAGAAGACAAGCTGACCGTTTCCCGTGCGCGGAAAGTGCAGCGGTTCTTGTCGCAGCCGTTCTTCGTCGCCGAAGTATTCACCGGCTCGCCGGGCAAATACGTATCCCTGAAGGATACGATCTCAGGATTCAAAGGGATCGTCGAAGGGGAATACGACGATATTCCCGAGCAGGCGTTCTACATGGTCGGCAGCATCGACGAAGCCCTGGAGAAAGCCAACCGGGGCGCCGCATAATTCAAAGAGAAAAAGCACTATGGCTATGACGATCCACGTTGATATCGTGAGTGCGGAGGCGGAGATTTATTCCGGGCTCGCGGAATTGGTGGTTGCTCCGGCCGAAATGGGCGAAGTGGGTATTGCCGCACGGCACGCACCATTCCTCACCCGGCTGAAGCCGGGCGAGGTGCGGGTAAAGGTTAACGATCAGGAAGTCCATCCGTTTTTCATTTCGGGCGGCATGCTCGAGGTTCAGCCCCATGTCGTGACCATACTCGCCGACACCGCCGTTCGCGCCAAAGACATCGACGAGGCGGCAGCGCTGGAAGCCAAGAGACGTGCGGAAGAGATGCTGTCGGACAAGTCCGGCAAGATCGATTACGCTCTGGCACAGGCACAGCTCGCCGAGGCTGTCATGCAGCTTCGAACCTTGGAGAAATATCGGAAAGGCCGCGCGTAAGTTCAGCCGTTTTCGAGACCCAGCAAAATACCGGGCACGCCGCTCCCGTATTTTGCTGGGTTTTTTAGTTTTTCACGTTAATATAAATACGAGTATCCGGTCGCTGTTTTCGATCGGGTCGAACCAGTCCTTATTTTCCGCTTCTTCAACAAGGAAAAACGGAAGATGCCTTTGGAAATCGTCATCCTGGCCGCGGGCCAGGGAACGCGTATGCGTTCGTCCCTTCCCAAGATACTCCATAAAATCGGCGACCGTACGCTACTCGAGCATGTATATGCATTGGCCACCCGGTTGTGCCCCGACAAGATCACTGTGATCTACGGACATGGTGGCGAGACAGTTCTCAAGAGCCTCGAGCACCTGAAGGTCATCTGGGTCGAGCAGAAGGAACAGCTCGGCACCGGCCATGCAGTCATGCAAGTTGCGGACGACATCGACGAAGCGCGCACGGTTCTGATTCTTTATGGCGATGTGCCCTTGCTCGGCGACGAGACGGTCGAAAAGCTGATTCCGCTGGCAGAGGCGGATCAGATGGGGCTGTTGACGGTCGATCTTGCCGACCCTTACGGCTATGGCCGCATCGTCCGGGATAGCAGCGGTCGAGTGGTCAGGATCGTGGAAGAAAAAGATGCCACGCCGGAGGAGCGTAAGATCAGCGAAGTCAATACGGGAATTTTGGCCATAAAAGGCAGACACCTCAAAACCTGGCTGAGCCGGTTGGAAAACAATAATGCCCAGCGGGAGTATTACCTTACCGATGTGATCGCCATGGCGGTTGCCGATGACGTTCGGGTGGAAACGGTACAGCCGCACGATCCGGACGAAGTGCTGGGCGTGAACAACCGCGAACAGTTGGCTCATCTGGAACGGGTTTTCCAAAGACGAGTGGCGGAAGATTTGATGCGGAACGGTGTCACCTTGCGCGATCCGTCGCGTTTCGATGTGCGGGGAGAAATCGAATCCATCGGGCGCGACGTGGAAGTCGACATCAATGTCATTTTGGAGGGCCGGATCAAACTCGGCGATAACGTCCGCATCGGTGCCAATTGCGTGATCAAGGACAGCCAGATCGCCAACGACGTGGAAATTCTTCCGAACTGCGTCATCGAAGATGCCGTGATCGGCCAGGGCTGCCGCATCGGCCCGTTTGCACGCATCCGTCCGGAAACGCGGATCGAAGATCACGTCCACATCGGCAACTTTGTGGAAGTCAAGAAGTCGGCGATAGCCAGTCGTTCCAAGGTCAATCACCTCAGCTATATCGGAGACACGATCATCGGCCGCGACGTGAACGTCGGTGCCGGCACGATCACCTGCAACTATGACGGCGCCAATAAACATCAAACCGTCATAGAAGACGGCGCGTTCATCGGTTCGGATACCCAGTTGGTCGCGCCGGTCAGAGTCGGCAAGAATGCAACCATCGGTGCCGGAGCAACGGTTACCAAGGATGCGCCCGAAAATGCCCTGACCCTCAGCCGAGCGAACCAAGTTACCATCGAGGGTTGGCAGCGACCCACCAAGAAAAGGAGTTGAGTCATGTGTGGTATTGTTGGTGCCATCGCACACAGAGTCGTTACCCCCGTCCTGCTGGAAGGGCTTCGCCGTCTGGAATATCGCGGCTACGACTCGGCGGGGCTGGCGGTATTGGACGATTCCGCTCAGCTTCAGCGTGTACGCAGAAAAGGGAAGATCAGGGAGCTGGAAAAGGCTTTGGAAACTTCCTTAGTCGACGGCAAAGTCGGCATAGCTCATACCCGTTGGGCGACACATGGCGTTCCCTCCGAACGCAACGCCCATCCTCATATCTGCCGCGAGTCCGTGGCCGTGGTCCACAACGGCATCATCGAGAATCATGACGATCTTAGAAAGGAACTCCGGCAAAAGGGATACGATTTCGAATCGGAAACGGACACCGAAGTCATCGTCCATCAGATCCACGGATTTTTGGAGGAAGGTCTGAGTCTTTTCGAGGCCGTCAAGGAAACCTGCAAGGTGCTCGAAGGGGCTTATGCCATCGGCGTGATCAGCATCAACGAACCGAAGCGGCTGATCGCCGCGCGCCACGGCAGTCCATTAGTGGTGGGGTTGGGCGAGAGCGAAAACTTCATCGCCTCCGATGTCTTCGCGCTAGTCGGTGAAACGCAGCGTTTTATTTTCCTCGACGACGGCGACATCGCCGATTTGTCCACGGAGGCGGTCGATATTTACGATAGACACGGAAATCCGGTACAGCGGCCCGTCCATGAAACGAAATTGGCGGCCGACGCCGTTGAGCGCGGCGAATACCGCCACTACATGCAAAAGGAAATTCATGAGCAGCCGGTGGCAATCGAAAAAACCCTCGACGGGCGGATACGGGCCGGAAAAGTGCTCGATGCCGCTTTCGGGCCGTATGCCGAGAAAGCGTTCGACCACATCAAATCGGTTCAGATCGTCGCCTGCGGTACCAGCTATCATGCCGGCATGGTGGCGCGCTACTGGATGGAATCGATCGCGGGACTTCCGTGCAGCGTGGAAGTGGCCAGCGAATTCCGTTACCGCAAGAATGTGGTTCCGCCCGGGACCCTGTTCGTCAGCATTTCGCAGTCCGGCGAAACCGCCGATACCTTGGCGGCGCTGAAGGAGGCCAAGAAGCTCGGCTATGCGCACACCCTCGCGATCTGCAACGTGCCGGAAAGCTCGATCGTTCGGGAATCCGAATCGACCCTGATGACTCGAGCCGGTCCCGAAGTCGGCGTCGCCTCCACCAAGGCGTTCACCACCCAGCTGACCGCCCTGCTCCTTCTGGTCGTCGCCCTGGGCAAGCGCAACGGGCTCCCGCAGGAGCAGGAAGCGCGGATCGTCAAGGAGCTTGAAAGTCTGCCGGAGCAAATCGAGCGAGTTTTACTTCTGGAGGACGAAATTCAGCAATGGGCGGAACGTTTCGGCGACAAGCGTCACGCGCTCTATCTGGGACGTGGTGCCCATTATCCGGTCGCGATGGAGGGTGCGCTCAAACTGAAGGAAATCTCCTATATTCACGCCGAAGCGTATCCGTCTGGCGAGCTCAAGCACGGCCCTCTCGCGCTCATCGACGCCGAGATGCCGGTAGTGGCGGTTGCTCCGAACAACGAACTTCTGGAAAAGCTCAAATCGAATCTTCAGGAGGTTCAGGCCCGGGGCGGCGAACTCTACGTCTTCGCCGACGTGCGCGTGCCCATGGAGAGCGCGCCGGGCGTCAATTTGTTACGCGTCGCGGAGACCGAAGAGATCGTTGCGCCTATCGTCTACACGGTGCCCTTGCAGATGCTCGCCTATCACGTCGCATTGATCAAAGGTACCGACGTCGATCAGCCGCGCAACTTGGCGAAATCCGTCACTGTCGAGTGAACCGGATCGCGTGACTATCAGTCCTCAGAACGGACGTTCCGAACTACGGATGGTGGTCCGCAGGGCTGGCACGTAATCCACGCCAGCGGGTGGCGAGTAATTTGAAGATCAAGCCGGTGCCGAGCCCCCAGGCGCCATTTATCAGGAACGCCGTCGCGAGCAAAGGAGGGTGCCAGCCGCCTCCCAAGGGCCGGCCCTTGAGCGGAAATACCACCAAGAGCGCCACCAGCGACGGCAGAATGGCGCCGAACAGGAACGCTGTCACCCAGTAGCCGGGAGGCGGCGGAAACCGGGGTTCTACCAGCGCAAACAAAAAACCCCAGACACCGCCCCAGAAGGCCAACGAGAACACGGCCGGGATGCCGAACGGCGAGGTTGGCGCCAATGAGAACGGTGCGAAAGGCGCCAGACCGACGGCCCAAAGCAGCGCCAATGTGAGCTGGTGGAAAATCAGTGTGGCGAAAAAGCCCGCGACAAAACCGAACAATCCCCGTGTCGCAGTGTCTATGGGCGTATCGTGATAAGCCATAACAGGTTTCCTCCTGAATAATGATTCCCGTATCCCGCTTGAAACCAAGCGCGGCGCCATTACGATGAGCTTCTGGCCAGCGGTTAGCCCCGTTTAAATTAAGACTTCATGCCGCTGGGCAGGTTTCAGATCGGCTTATTGCAGGGACCGGTCATTCATAGCGAAAGACCGACCCTGCGGCGCGCATCGAGGCAGTTTCCGCTGCCGCGGGTAAAGTCGCGGCAGGTTCTTGGACGGTCGTCGTAGATCACGCATGCGTAGCTCTCGGTGGAAGTGCCGCCTCCGGACAGCGCAGCACAGCGCGAGCCGTGTCGCCGCAGCTTGCTGCGGGCATCGTGAATGATGACGAGGGTCGGATGGCGCTTGATCACCGGCTCGCGCTTGGAGATCTCGACCGAATCATAAGCCTCGCGGCAACACGCGCCGCAGGTAAGGCAATCGAGCTCGTCGGCCGGTTCGAAACGCGAGCACGCCGGCGCATCGCTTGGCAGCCGGACGCCGGGCGCATGCCGGCAGCGCAATCCCCGGCGCTCGACGAACGCCCAGGCACAACCGGTACAGCCGCGGTCGCTATGATACGCCGCGATGGGCGCGTGCCCCGCCGGATGCCGAGTGGGTGGTTCGGCCGCCTTCGTCCACAGCGAAGGCATCGCGCTTTCGCCGCAGGCGTCTGGGCCAGCATTAGCGTTGTGCTTCACACGGGGAACTAAAGCCGCAATGGCCGCGCTGGCGGCGAGCGCCTCGTCGAGGTGCGGCGCCCAACGGTGCTGCGATGCCCGCCAAGCGGCAAGGCGTGCGGCGACACAACTACGCTCGCGGCGCCCTCCCTCTTTCGGCGACGCCGTGAATGGATCGGCGGGCAGCGACTCCCAAAAGCTTACGCGGAAATCGGTGGTCGGCGCGAAGAAATCCCGCAGGCCCACGCTATCGGCCAGATAGGCTTGCAGCCGCAGACAAGCATGCTCGCGCCATGGATTTCGGCCACCGCTGCCGACTAGCCCCCAGTCTACCTGTCTTTCGCCGGCTTCCCCTTCGACCAGGGCATGACATAGCTCGTGAAGAATCATCTGGGCGAGCGAATCGTCAGGGTCGAGGATGTCGTCGGTGCCGATGAAGATCGTGCCGCGCCCATCGGTCGAGGCGTAAGCGTGCGGAGTGCGTTCGATGCGAAAGCCCACGCGTTCGGCGCAGGCAATCCACACCAGCGCGAGCGGGTCATCGTAACGATGGGTCGGGCGGCGGAGGAATTCGGTCATGTCGGATGCTGGCAAATCGGGTTGCAGATGTTACCAGGCGGAACCCTGTCCGTCTTCATGGCGAGACCGGCGAATTCACGAACCCACCGTAAAGCCAGATCATTCCTAGAGCGGCCAACATCAGCCAGATCATGACGATAAAGGCTCCGGCCGCATAACTCACCGGTTTGTTGCCGGGCGTGAATGCGTCTGCGGCCGCGGATCGGCATTCGGCGAGTACCGCGGATGGAATCAATCGAATCACCAACGCCAGTCCCAACGGAATCAAGACTAGTTCGTCGAGATATCCCAGCACGGGGATGAAATCCGGGATGAGATCGACCGGGCTGAACGCATAAGCCACGATCGCGGCCGCCAGAAGCTTTGCATACCAGGGCGTTCTTGGATGACGGGCGGCCAGATACAGCGCGAAAGCCTCCGCTTTGAGGCGGCGGGCGCGTTGCTTAAGCTCGATCAAAAGTGGCATTGGAAAAGAATTGTGCAAAGGCGGGTTGCCGTTCTTCCGTTCGCAGCGAGCATGCCGATTTAAAAGCCGCTACGCAAGCGATCCGACAACCGGTTCAGGGCGCGCGGCGATTGGCTTCATAAACAGGCATCAACTGCTGAGCCTTTACCCGCATGCTCTGTAGGCGTTGTTCGGGATTGGGGTGAGTGCTGAGCCAGTCCGGACCGCCGCTGCCTCCGACTTTGATCATTTTCTCCCAGAGGGAAATAGCGGCAAAAGGATCATATCCCGCTTTGGCGGCGAGCTCGATGCCGACCGCGTCCGCCTCGCTCTCGGCCTTGCGGCTGTTGGGCAACTGCAAGCTGACGGTGGCGACGGTATCGGCGAGGCCGGCCACGCCGCCCAAGTTATAGCCAGCGATTGCCCCGGCCAGAACGCCTAGGCCCAAGCCAAGCTTTTGAACCTGAAGGCGCGACATTTTCTCGGCCTGGTGCGAGAGCAAGGCGTGAGCGATTTCGTGTCCCAGAACCTGAGCCAGTTCGTCGTCCGTGGGACGGATTTTCTGAAGCAGTCCCGTGTATACGGCGATCTTGCCGCCGGCCATGCACCAGGCATTTACTTGATCGCTTTTCAGAACGTGCACCTCCCATTGCCAGTGGCGGGTCTCCGGACGCAGCGCTGCGGCTTGTGCAATTAACGGCTGTGCTATGGATCGAACCCGATTGACCGTGGCGGGATCTTCGTCTAGGACCTGCTGTTTTTCTGCATTCAGCAGCAATTGGTCGTAAGCCTGTGCGGAGTACCGGGCGGCCTTGTTGTCGCTGACCAACATGATCTGACTGCGGCCGGTGATGGGATTGGTCGCACAGCCGGCGATTCCGACAGAAAGCTGGATGGCAAGAAGAGTAGCCAGGAAGCGATTCACCAAGTGACTTTGCCTCGACATAGCGCCGGATACCCCCGATTTGACGCCGAAATCGACGAAAGATTCGGCTGGTTCCGGTCGAGAGCTTCCGACGAGCCGTGCCGAACGGCCTGGCCATGCAGTGGCGCTATTGGTCACGGTGCCCTTTTTGCTCGATGCGCTTGAGCAAGGCAAAAAGATCGCTGTTGGTCGAAAGAACGACCGTAGATTCGCCGTTGATGACCTTGCGATAGGTTTCGAGGCTCTTCAAGAAACGGTAGAAGTCGGCCGCCTCGGGGCGCTGCGTGTATGCCCTGGCATAGATCTCCGTCGCTTTGGCATCCGCCTCGCCGCGAATTTCCTGAACCCGTTTGTAGGCGGCCGATTCGATTTCGTTGATGTCGCGGTCCTTGTTGCCGGAAATGCGCGCGGCTTCACCCTCGCCTTCGGATCGGAACCGCTGGGCAATCTGTAGCCGCTCGCTGATCATGCGTTGGTGGATGCGTTCGAGAACGCCCGGATTGTAATTGATCCGCTTGAGCCGGATGTCCAGAAGCTCGATGCCGAACTCGGCCAGTTTCGGAGCGGCGGCGTTGAAGATGCCTTTTTCGATTTCCAGTCGACCGTATTGGATCGGACGTAAAACGCCAAGCCCGCCTACTGCCGATAGCGCGCCTGCGACGCTTTCATCCTGCAGCGGTCGACGCGTTTTGTCGGTGCGAACCACCTCGATCAGTTCGTGCCTGGCAATCGCCGTGCGCGTCTCGCTGCCCAAGATATCTTCCAGACGCGACTGGGCACTCCGCTCGTCCCGCAGGCGAAGGTAATACTGCATGGGATCGGTGATGCGCCAGCGCGCGAAGGTATCCACCTGAATATAGGTCTTGTCCTTGGTCGACATTTCCACCATGGGTCCGTCCCAAGCCAGATAACGTTTGTCGAAACGGGTGACCTGCTGGATGAGAGGCAGTTTGAAATGTAGACCGGGGTCGGTAATGGGGTCGCGGACCGGCCTGCCGAACTGGGTAACGATTGCTTGCTCGGTTTCGTTGACCGTGAATGCGGACAGCAGTACCAATGCGGCCGCCAAGAGCGCGAGAAGAATCGCGAGAGTCTTAGCCAAGCTCATTTATTTTTCCTCCGGCAGCCGTGCGGGTAAGGGAAGCATCGGCAGGATCTGCTGTACCGATTCGTCCACGATGATCGATTGCTTGGCCTCGGGAAGAACGTCGCCCAGCGTTTCGAGGTAAAGACGCGCCCGGGTGATCTCCGGCGCCTTGATGTATTGCTCGAGAACGGCGCTGAACGCGGCGGCATCGCCCTCCGCCTCGTTGATCCGCTTGAACCGGTAGCCTTCGGCTGCGCGGATTTTCTGATCCGCCTCGCCGCGGGCGCGGGGCACGGCTTTGTTGTATTCGCCGTTGGCCAGATTGATGGCATTCTCCCGGTCCTGCTGCGCCCGATTCACTTCGTTGAACGAGGGCTGCACGGGTTCCGGCGGATTGACGTTCTTTAACTGCACCTGATTGACGGAAACGCCGAGGCGGTAACGGCCCGCCAATTCCCGCAGCCGATCGAGGACCGATTCCTCGATTTCCTGGCGGCCTATCGTAATGATTTCGTCGACTGTCCGGTCTCCTACGACTTCCCGCATGACCGATTCGGAGAGGTCCCGCAGGGTCAGTCCCGGATTACGCACCGCGAAGAGGTAAGTCTCGGGTTCGGTGATGCGGTATTGCACGACCCACTCGACGAGCGCCGCATTCAAGTCTCCGGTCACCATGGATTTTTCCTTTTCCGGCTCCTTGCCCACCTGATCCGGGTGGGTGTAGCCGGGTGTGACCAAACCGAATTCCAGCTTGAGTTGCCGCTGGGTCGGCACCTCGATCACGTTGTCGATGCCGAACGGAAGTTTGAAATGCAGGCCGGGCGGCACTTTAAGAATGTATTTTCCGAACCGGAGCACAATGCCTTCCGATTCCGCCGGTATTGTGTAGTACGAGGTCCATGCCAAGACGATGAGCAATAGAATCAGGAGGATTCGCGGCAGGGAGATGGGCGGCGCGCCGGAAAAACGTCCGAACAAAGGTTTTACGTTACTCACGAAGCTCTTCCTTTGAAAAACATATTAAGCCGTAGTCCGGCAAACTCTAGCGATATGGAACAGCTCAAGGATAGCCCTATAACGTGTGCATGTGGATGCCACATCACAAGCTTTCCCCGGATGCGAAGTCTCAATTTGTCTGAAACTTAAGCCGGTGCAGTTCGGCAAAAAGTAAATGATTCGGACGGTTTGATTCAGCATCAGAGTTCTTGTTGCCCGTCATTCGGGAGGTCATCCTCGTTAACGATTTCGTGGAAGGAAGCCTGAACGCAATTCGCGCCTGGGCGCCGTTTTGGAGCCGATTCAAGTAATCAAGACGAGCCTGATCCCGGGGCAAAAAAGCGTGTCTGGCTCGCCTGCCGGCTCACGGGGATGATCAACAATATGATGCTGGATTTTGCCGCACTGCATGGAATAGCCCCGCAGGCCGAGCATTTTCCGATGAGCCGGGGGAACGAAGCGTTGAGCTCTTTAGGACTGGGAAAGCACGGTACCGTGTCGTGCCGGAGGTCGACTTTGCCTCATCCGAGGCCGATCGAATTAGAGAGCGTCAGAAAGGGAGAGTTTCGTTATTCTTAAATAGAATAACGATACCAATGTATAGTCTTGTATGTAATAAGATAGGTAGGTTAAAATCCTTTACAGCGTAATAATCGACTCTCCTCTTAACCTCACCTTTAACAGCCTCGGTCTACCGGGGCTTTCTTTTGAACGAGCCTTCTTATCGACCATATCGAGGTTGACAGGCTGATTTCAAACCGCCGACGGCGCGTTTGAGCGCCGCTGGCGGTACACGATTGATTTAGATCTGTTCGGCTACGGTTACGCAGAGATTGGTCGGATTTTGCTGCGCGTCCAGCACTGGCTTGATGGTAAAGCTCACCAGATTTTCCACACCTGCATCGCCGAGATCGGTTACCGGAACACCCTCTATCTTGATCTTGGTGCCTTTGATCGACCAGGTGTAATTGGCGTCGAAGCCGGTATTGTTTCCGGAATTCTCAAGATCCACCTCGAGCGTGGCTCCGTCGCAGGCCGCTGTGGGTTTCTTCAGATCGAGCACGTGGGCGTGAAACCCGCTCTTGGGATCTACGTGCGTGCTGTCCTGTATGGGCAAATGAGTAACCAGGATCAGGACGTTGTTGGTGCCGTCGGTCAGGGCGCCATAACCGAATGCGCCTGCCTTGCCGTCCATAGGCACGGCGGCCGATGTTTCAATTTCCACGTCAAGAACCTTCCCTTTGCTCTTGTTTTCCCATTCGACTTCCGCTTGTTTCACTTTCAGATAGTTCGGTGTTTCGGCCCAACTTGGGGAGGACACGAGGATCATCGATGCCACGGAACCGAACAGGGTCATCAATCTTATCGTTTTCATCGAGAGATCTCCTTTATATTAGCGATTGGTTAAGGTGCCGAACACGGATCGGCGCCCGAAGCGATAATATGATCGACTCGATAATATTTCTAGGGAAGAGATCGAATGGGAGAAACTATTCCCGGCCAAAATTCTGATTTTCTCTCTCGCTTACAGCAAACACATGCCTGTTTTGGTCGAATCCTCTCTCGGCGATTCCCAATCGGGTTTCCGCTATCGCCTTGGCTTCACGGCTGGTTGGTGCCTTTATCTTGATAACCTCGGTACGGCCATCGAGATAAAGATAAACGTCGTAAGTATTCATAATGGGGAACACTCGAAAGAAACTTAGAGCGGGGCTTGAGATCGCTTTTTTTCCAGCGAGTCCGACGGAAAAAATACGCGTGCGACCGTTTCCCCAAGCCAGATCGAGACGATAGAAAGAATCGAGATGTGATTCTGTGAGAAATTACCCAAGAGCCAGGCTTACAAAGCGTGCTGGCGCTCAGGTATCAGGATCGATGGCGGTCCGTCCTTGGCGGGAGATTACCTTCGCCTTGCTGTCGCAAGCCACCCCGATCGGCTGACTTAAGATCGAAGTCGCCCGGCAGAGATGTCTCTCCTGGGCGACAAGGGGGGCATCGCGCAACGCGACACCCGCGTAAGCGGGAAAGCAGTTCTAGGTGGCCGGGGAACGGGTTGCGCCGTTTATCGAGGCTTTTGATCCTTCAGCGTTGCGCTTGCTCAGTTCGTCGATGACACTGTCCAAAGAGCCGGTCCGGGCAATGTCCTCGCTAAACGTCGTGCGATAGTTTTGCACCAGACTGATGCCTTCTATCAGCACGTCATAGACTTTCCATGCGCCATTGGTGTCGACCATGCGATAGTCCACGGCGACCGGTTTTGCGCCGGGCTGGAGAATCTCGGTCTTGATGACGGCTTTCTTGTCGGCTAGCGGTGTCTGAAGCGGCAGATAGCGGATGTCCCAGTCCTTATATTCGGTGAATGCCGCGGTGTAAGTGCGAATGAGCAGCATACGGAATTCGTTTTTGAAACGTTCCCGCTGCTGTGGAGTGGCGGTTCGCCAGTGCTTGCCTAGAATGAGCAGGGCCGCGCGATCGACGTCGACATGGGGCTCCAGGATCTCCTTGACGATGCGCGTCGCTCTGGGAACGTCGAGCTTATAGTCGTATTCCCGTAAGGCTTGCTTTACCTCATCGGACGTTTTCTGAATGACTTGCTGGGGTGGAAGCAGGGCTTCAGCACCGGTCACAACCGGGAGGAACCCAAGAAAAATCGAGCACAAAGCCAGGAGGGCTTTGCCTGTTGAGGTAAATTGAAAAGTCATCGGCTAGCTCATAAAACAAAATATAAAAAAGACATTCAGCGAGCGTTCCGAATTTTTCGGGCGGCATGCTGATTTCTCGGGGTTCGGAGTCCAGAACAAACAGCAAAATGATACCGGCTTATCCGATCGGCGGTAATGGTTTTGTTCCCCGGTATACCGGTAGTTTGTCGTAGCTGGCATCGCAGTTCTTTAAGCATTCACTGTGCCAAATCTTTTCAGCTCTGACGTTTAAAGTACGACTCGATCACGAAGGAAATAATCCTTGCACCCATGATTTTTTGGTGCGAGAGGAGTCTAATAGGTCGATATCAAAACTGTGACACTGACTGCTCATAGGCGTGCGCTGCTTATGGATGTCTGCTTCAAAGAGCCCTGTCGATTACTTCGGATCCTGCTGTTCGCGTTCATCGGTGCGCTCGTGAGCGGCTGCGGCGCAGGTGTTCATTATCGGGCGGGCATCGGCGCGGGATATCCGAGTCCTTACTACCGGTACGATTATTATCCTTATAGCTATTTCCACGGATACGGCGCCTACCCTTACACGTACCGGCGACCCTATGGCTATGACCGGCGTTTTTATGGGTTCGATCGTTATCATCGCCCCTACTACTGGGACAGACGGCCTTATCGCTACGATAAACCGTTCCAGTACCGCGACAAACGGCCCGATCGATTCGATAAACCTTTTCAGTACCGTGACAGACAGCCTCATCGGTTCAATAAGCCTTTCCGTCACTGGGAACGGCGGCCTTATGGTTCCGGTGTGCCATTTCGTAATCCTCGGCCACATAATCGCTACCGACGTTAACCACGTGACTGCGAGCCCTTGGCTTTGCGCCATGGCAATCCCGGAATTTTTCGTTCAATCATGGCGGGCGTATAGGGTGCCCTTTACCATCGCGTGGTTTTCCCGTAATTTGACCGGAGTGTCGGTTATTTAGGGTGAATAGGATAGAACGATGAGCAGACTGCCGGACGATTTGAAGTATGCGAAAACCCATGAATGGGCGAAACCGGAGGAGAGCGGGAATGTACGCGTGGGCATCTCCGACTACGCTCAAGAGCAATTGGGCGACGTGGTATATGTCGAGCTGCCGGAAATCGGCCGGCGGGTTAAGGCGGGCGAAGCATGCGCCGTGGTCGAATCGGTGAAAGCCGCCTCGGACATCTATAGCCCGGTATCCGGCGAAATCGTCGAGGTCAACGGGTCATTGTCGGATGCTCCCGAAGCGATCAACCAGGACTCCTATGCCGCGTGGTTGTTCTGCGTCAAGGCGGATGATCTTTCCGAACTAAACACCCTTTTGGATGCCGAAGCTTATAAAGCAGACGCTGAGGCCGACTAAACGGTTCGTTTGTTTTATCGCTTGTTCTCCTCCGGTAGCGATGCTAGCGAATCGAGTGTAGCGGCCGGAACAGGCACCGGCGTTTCGCATGTCTTTGGGTTATACGCGTCGCGCGTGCCAATCGGCATAAATTCTCCGGCAGATGATACATGCCGATTTGTCCGGTGTTTGCCAGGAGCGTCCATGCCTTGTCCAGGCCCAGATCGAATGTCTTGAGCCCATAGCATTCTGGCCCGGCGGAGGGGCCAGAAATAATTAAGAAAGCAAACCCTTAGCCACATGCCTTTCATTCCTCATACCGAAGCCGATATCCGCGAGATGCTTGCGGCCCTCGGTGTGCCATCGACAGAAACGCTCTTCGACGAAATACCGGCGGAGTTGCGTTGCGGCGCGCTCGATCTCCCGCCCGCTTTGAAAGAAATGGAAGTTACGCGTTTGATGCGCGCACGCGCCGGCCAGAACCGTCCGCTTCTATGCTTTGCCGGCGCCGGGGCTTACGAGCACCACATACCGGCCGCGGTTTGGGCCGTAACCAGCCGGGGCGAGTATTACAGCGCGTACACGCCCTACCAGGCGGAAGCGAGTCAAGGCACGCTGCAGGTGCTCTACGAATATCAGAGCATGATGGCGAGCCTCACCGCCATGGACGTATCGAACGCTTCGCTCTACGACGGCGCGACCAGCCTCGCGGAAGCGGTGTTGATGGCGGTGCGGACGAACCGAAAATCGCATTCGCGCCGCATCCTGATGCCGAAGACCGTACATCCGTTTTACCGGCGGGTGGTCCGGACCATCGTCGGGAGCCAGGCGCTGGAACTGATCGAGCTGCCCTATGACGTCGAAACCGGGCGCGTCGATCCGGCGTCTCTGGAAATCCACTCGGGCACGGACATCGCCGCCTTGGTGATTCCCCAGATCAATTTCTTCGGCGTGCTCGAGGCCGTAGACGAACTGACCGTTTGGGCCGCCGCAAACGGCGCCATCGCCATCGCGCTGGTCAATCCCATGGCACTGGCTCTCCTCAAGCCGCCTGGCGAATGGGGGCAAGAGGGCGCCGATATCGCTTGCGGGGACGGCCAGCCTTTGGGCATACCCTTGTCGGGCGGTGGACCGTATTTCGGATTTATGTGCTGCCGCAAGGCGCACGTCCATCAACTGCCCGGACGTCTGGTCGGCCGGACCGTGGATATGGACGGCAAGCCCGGTTTCACGCTTACGCTTCAGGCACGCGAGCAACATATCCGCCGCGGCCGGGCGACCTCCAATATCTGCACCAACCAGGGCTTGATGGTCACGGCGGCGACCATTTACATGGCGCTCTTAGGGCCGGAAGGATTGCGGCGAGTCGCTTTGCAGAGCCATCAAAACACGCTCAGCCTGATGAGTAGCTTGACTGCCGTCGACGGCGCCGAGCGGGTTTTCTCGGGGCCTTTCTTTCATGAAGCGGTTTTCCGCACGCGGAGGCCCGCCAGCGAGATCATGGACGGCTTGGCGGAACGGGGGATTCTTGGAGGACATGAACTCGCAAGGGATTATCCGGAACTCGGCGAAGCCATTCTGGTTTGTGTCACGGAAACGCGTACTCAGGAGGATATCGAATCGTACGCACGCCAAATAGCGTCGCTGCTTAATCATGGCTGAAGAGGTCGGAGCCGACATAATGCTGATTTTCGATCGTTCGCGCCGAGGGCGCGCCGCGCATGCCCAGTTGCTCCCGGAATCCGGTGAATCGCCGGCCATTCCCGATTATTTGTTGCGCAAGACTCGTCCGGCCTTGCCCGAAGTCTCCGAGCTGGACGCCGTTCGCCATTACACCCGGCTGTCCCAGCAAAATTACTCCATAGACACCCAGTTTTATCCCCTGGGCTCTTGCACCATGAAGTACAACCCCAAGGTTTGCCATGACCTCGCAAGTCTGCCCGGATTTCTGAATACCCATCCTCTGGGGCTGGAGCGGACCGGGCAAGGGACTTTGGCCGGTCTGTACGAGCTCCAGGAGATGCTCGCGGAAATCACCGGCATGGCCGGGGTTTCGCTGGCCTGCGCGGCCGGGGCGCAGGGCGAATTCGCCGGTGTCGCCATGATCCGCGCTTACCACAGGTTGCGGGACGATTTAGCTCGAACCGAAATGCTGGTGCCCGACGCCGCGCACGGCACCAATCCCGCTTCGGCGTCCATGGGCGGCTTTCGGGTACGGGAAGTCGCCACCGATGCCGACGGCAACGTGGATCTCACTGCACTGGAGCTGGCCGTGGGTCCGCAAACCGCCGGCATCATGCTCACCAATCCCTCGACTTTGGGAGTGTTCGACCAGCACATTCGAGCCATCGCCGATATCGTGCACCGGGCCGGCGGGCTGCTCTATTACGACGGCGCCAATCTGAACGCCATCGCCGGCAAAGTGCGCCCCGGCGACATGGGCTTCGACGTCATTCATCTCAATCTCCACAAGACGTTCTCGACGCCTCACGGCGGCGGCGGTCCGGGTGCGGGCCCGGTGGGCGTGGGTGACAAGCTGCTGCCCTTCCTGC
Organism: Methylocaldum sp. RMAD-M; assembly: GCF_017832375.1. Classification (NCBI taxonomy): domain Bacteria; kingdom Pseudomonadati; phylum Pseudomonadota; class Gammaproteobacteria; order Methylococcales; family Methylococcaceae; genus Methylocaldum; species Methylocaldum sp. RMAD-M. Next base: position 79,991 of record NZ_JAFIBZ010000004.1, read on the forward strand.
CTCTGCCCGTCATCGTGAAAGACGGGTCGCGCTATCGCATGCTGACCGAAACCGAGCGGCCGCACAGCATCGGGCATCTGGTCACGTTCGCGGGTAATGTCGGCGTTCTCCTGCGCGCTTATGTCTACATCCGAATGCTCGGCCATGAAGGCCTCGAGCGGGTGGCGGAATTCTCGACCCTGAACGCCAATTATCTGCTCAAGAAACTGGTCGAAGCCGGATTCGAACCCGCTTTTCCGCAGCGCCGCGCCGCCCACGAGTTCATCATTACGCTGAAGCGGCTGGCCAAAGAACATCATGTTACGGCGCTGGACTTCGCTAAACGCCTGTTGGATTATGGCGTCCATGCGCCGACGGTATATTTTCCGCTCTTGATTCCCGAGTGTTTTCTCATCGAGCCGACCGAGACGGAAAGCAAGGAAGCCCTGGATGCGTTTGTCCGGATAATGGCCGAGATTCTGAAAGAAGCGGAGACCGACCCGGATCGGCTTAAGAGCGCACCCCATTCGCTGCCGGTGCGCCGTTTGGATGAAGTCCGGGCGGCGCGGCACCCCGATCTCGCCTATAAATCAGAATAAGAACCCCTCTATGGCAGGACAAACGCTCACGGGCATTGCCCGTTTTTACGCGGCATTTACCAATTCCATTTCGGGTATCCGGGCCGCCTGGCTGAATGAGGAGGCGTTTCGGCAGGAGTGTCTGCTGGTCCTCGCCGGCGTTCCCTTGGGGCTGTGGATCGGCCAGAACGGCATCGAACGCGCGCTTCTGATCGGCGTGTTGCTGAACGTCTTGATCGTCGAATTGTTGAACAGCGCCGTCGAAGCGACCGTCGACCGTATCGGTTTCGAACGGCACGAATTGTCCGGCCGCGCCAAGGATATTGGATCGGCGGCCGTGTTTTTCTCGCTGGTCCTCGCCGGTGCGGTCTGGTTACTGATTTTGATTCGATAAAAAGGTAAAAAAGAATGACAGCGTTAATCTGCGGCTCGGTGGCCTACGACACTATCATGGTGTTTCAGGATCGATTCAAGAATCACATCCTGCCGGAGCAGGTCCATATCCTGAACGTCTCCTTTCTGGTTCCGGAACTCCGCCGTGAATATGGCGGCTGCGCCGGCAATATTGCTTATAACCTCAAGCTCTTGGGCGCCGATCCTCTGCCCATGGCCACTGTGGGCAAGGATTTCACACCCTACGCGCAGTGGCTGGGCTACTGCGGCATTAATCAGGATTTTATCAAGGTCCTGGGCGACAGCTATACGGCACAGGCTTATATCACCACGGACATGGACGACAACCAGATCACGGCTTTCCACCCTGGCGCGATGTCGTTTTCCCATCTGAACCGGGTACCCACGGATTGCGGCATCCGCATCGGCATCGTGGCGCCGGACGGCAAGGACGGCATGGTTCAGCATGCCGCCCAATTCGCCGAAGCCGGCATCCCGTTCATCTTCGATCCCGGCCAGGGCATGCCTATGTTCGACGGACAGGAACTCTTGAGTTTCGTCGAGCTTGCGACCTGGGTGACCTTGAACGACTACGAAGCGCAGCTCATGCAGGATCGCACCGGTCTCGCGCCGGAAGAACTCGCGCAGCGCGTCGAAGCGCTGATCGTCACCAAGGGCGCACAAGGATCGTTGATCTATGCCAATGGCATCCGCCACGAAATACCGCCGGCAAAGCCGACGGCAGTGCTCGATCCGACCGGTTGCGGTGACGCCTACCGCGCCGGGCTGATCTACGGCCTTCTGGAAGAATTCGACTGGCCCACCATAGGCCGTATCGCCTCGTTGATGGGAGCCATCAAGGTCGAGACCTTCGGCACCCAGAATCACAGCTTCACCCTGCATGCGTTCAAGGAGCGCTATCGGGAAAGCTTCGGCTGCGAGCTGCCCGATCGGATATGACGAATATCCAGCGGCTGTTGGACATCATGGCGCGCTTGCGCCATCCCGAGACGGGGTGTCCCTGGGACTTGCAGCAGGATTTCGCGAGTCTCGTGCCTTACACACTGGAAGAGGCGTACGAGGTCGCCGATGCGGCGGAGCGCGGGGATATCGAGGATTTACGCGAAGAATTGGGCGATTTGCTTTTGCAGGTCGTTTTCCATTCGCGGATCGCCGAGGACCGCGGCTTGTTCACTTTCGAAGACGTGGCCGGCGCGATCAGCGAAAAGCTGATACGCCGACATCCCCATGTTTTCGGCGAGACCGTATTCGAGACCGATGCCGAAAGGCATGAGTATTGGGAATCATCCAAAGTCGCCGAGCGCCGGGAAAAAGGCAAAACGGAGCAGGACGAAAGCGCTTTGAGCGGCATCGCGGCGAATTTGCCGGCGCTCGTAGCCGCGCAGAAATTGCAGAAGCGGGCCGCGCGGCACGGTTTCGATTGGCCCGACATAGGGCCAGTTTTCGCCAAAGTCAGAGAAGAATTGGACGAGCTCAAGGCCGCCTGCGCAACGGGCGACCAAAGCCATATCCGGGAAGAAATCGGCGATTTGCTGTTCGTCGTCGTCAATCTCGCCCGGCACCTCGAGGTCGATGCCGAGACGGCGCTTCGGAGCGGCAACCGAAAGTTCATCAACCGCTTTCGCTATATCGAAAAGCAATTGTCGGCACGGGGAAAATCCTTGACTGAGTCCACACTGGCCGAGATGGACGCCTTGTGGGATGAGGCAAAACGAAGTTTGTCAGATTAGGCATGTAGGATGCGCTGAGGTACGACAAATCGGCAAGATCGCCGATTTGCACGGAGAGAGCCGCCCGGAGGGAGCCGGGCAGGATAGCCCGGCATGAACCGAACCGCATCAATCGCGAACGATGCCTGTCCTGAGCTCAGTCGAAGGGCGCTTCCCTTCGTTCAGCACATCCTACGAATTTGTTCGGGTCTACACCTTGGACGTAGGTCGGCAATCCTTTGCCGACAAACCCGCTGACGAAGCCGAAAGGTTTAATCCACCAAAATGGACGTTGAAGTTGAAGCTACGACACGAACACCCCTGGGATGTCACACCGCAAGAAGCGATCGCCATTCAGAAACGGCTGCGAAACCTCGTCAGTTTGCAGGACGAATTACCGGAAACGGTCCGATGCGTAGCCGGGGTGGACGTCGGTTTCGAAGAAGGGGGCACTGTCACGCGAGCTGCCGTGGCGAAGTTGAGTTTCCCCGAGCTGGAGTTGATCGATAGCGCCGTCGCGAGGCGGCCGACTTCGTTTCCTTATATTCCGGGCCTTCTATCCTTCCGGGAAATTCCAGCCATCTTGGATGCCTTGCAAGCTTTGCGAGACCTGCCGGATTTGATGCTGGTCGATGGTCAAGGCTATGCGCATCCTCGCCGCTTGGGCATAGCTTGTCATTTGGGGGTACTAACCGATATCCCGACGATAGGCGTCGGAAAGACACGGCTCTTGGGTGTTCATGACGGCGTTCCAGACCGGCGCGGCGCTTGGGTTCCCCTTTTGGACAAAGGGGAGACCATCGGAGCCGTGTTAAGGACGAGGCAGGGCGTCAAGCCGGTTTACATCTCGCCCGGCCACCGTGTCGCTTTGCAGACGGCCGTCGAATGGGTAATGCGCTGCACTAAGCGTTACCGCTTGCCCGAAACGACGCGGCATGCACACCGCCTCGCTTCGGGATAACGAATGCGAAATTCTCGTAGCTCCGCGTGCTCTTACGGTTTACTTGCGGGGAGTTCCTTGTCCCGATAGTGGACATCCGTCCAGCAAACCGGAAGCTCTTCGCCTGACGGAAATACCAATTCGGTCTTCGGGAATTTTTCCGGATCCTGCATCTCCTCGCCCCAATGCAAGCGCCCGACTATGTTTTTATGTATCGGATTGACCAAATCGTTGAGACCGAGAACCTCGACCAGATGTCCATTCTTTTTCAGTTTGAGAAACATGGCACATGTCTCCTCTCAGGAATGAATTCGTTTAAAGGCTCGTCATCCGTGGATTGAATTCTACTGTAGAGCGATTTTGGGCGCGATGCAATCACTCGGAACGTTCGCCGCCCCAAAGAGATTCGATGCCCCGGTAAACCAACTGCGTCAAAACGACGCCTACCCCGAAACCGCCGATAAAAAACTCCGACGCATGATGCTGCATGGTGGTCGCGAGAAACTTGCCGGTAAAAAATCCAACTACCAGCGACAAGCCGATACGCAATCGTTTGAATATTTCTTCTGTGTTCATGGCTGAGCGAACTTATAAAGTTGAATGAGAAAGTTCTCGGGCAAACTTTAACCTAGAAGCGACAATTGGACGCAGTCGACGTCGTTTCTCCGCTAAGTGGCTTAAGGACTGGCTCCAGCCCGCGGCAATCCACGTTTTTCCCCGGTACTCCGAGGTTTGCTGGGTGAGTTAGGTGCGCACCGGGACGGGGCGCCGGCTGAACTTCATCGGCCGTAACGAAATCTTAGTGATTACACTGACAGACGAAACGGGTTCGCAAAGATGCCGGTATCCGACGAGTACACCTTGAATGAACTGACTGCGTGGTTCCGCCGGCGGCTGGATGAACTGAGAATCCATTTCGACGACGAGCCACTCAGTTACGAGGCTAATACAGCTTACGATATCGCCTTTTATCGTCTTCTGGCGGAAGCCCGAGACGCATGGCTGGCGCGTCACGGTTACACTCCCACGCCGGGACAGCTCACCAAAGCCTTCTTCAACGCGGAATTCGAACGCTCGCGCGAACAACGCCTTGCCAAGCGCAATTGGCTGTCGCGCGCCATTTGCCGATTGTTTCCTTTCAAGGTGTCTCGAAGGCCGTTCCACGTGAAATAACACCTGCCCGACCTTTTCTTCTTCAGTTCCCTCGGCACACACGAAAGCCCATCGAAAACAAGAGATCCGCTTGAATTCGGTAATTCGAGCGCATCCCTTTGATCATCGGAGGGCAACAATCCGCCCTATCCTCTTCTTGCGGCTGTTTTGAACGCGCCGCTCCATCACGGCCGTTCGTCGGATAAATCCTACCGATTGTCGGCTTCTGCCGATGCAGCGAAAAAGCGCTGCTATAACTATCGGCATGAAAACAGATCATGAAAACGGTTTTACATTAATCGAGCTGATGGTCGCGGTAGCGGTGCTTGCCGTGACACTCACCATCGGGGTACCCAGCTTTCGAGAGACGATACTTAATAATCGCCAGACGACACAGATCAACGAACTGGTAGCTGATGTGGGTCTTGCGAGAAGCGAAGCCATCAAGCGGGGTATTCCGGTGACGCTATGCAAGAGAAACACAAGCGGTAACAACTGCGACTCCAGTGCCGCATGGGCGGACGGCTGGATAATATTCTCGGATCGCAACCGCAACGGGGTTTTGGACGGCGACGACAATCTGCTCCAGGTAAAACCGCCACTGGCTTCTGGAACCACCCTTACCTTCAGCGAGGGTCGGGTTACCTTCGATGCACGAGGTTTTTCCGCCGGGTTCAATGGCACATTCATTTTTTGCGACAGCCGGGGATCGAGCAAAGCCAAAGGCCGCGTCCTTTCCAACACTGGAAGACTTAGGGAACCCACAGACAGCTTGAGCTGTAACTAAAACCGATATGAAACGACTAGATTCTCGAATAAGTTTTTTCTGCGGTTCGGATCGTATTTACGAATACGGCCGCATGCCATTGAAGTCGGCAAACTCGCGCCCTTGGCATCTCCTGGCAAGGATGGGAGGTTTCTCCATGTTGGAAGTGCTGATCAGCGTCTTGGTCTTTTCCATAGGCGTCCTCGGCATCGCCGCGCTTCAGCTCAAGGCCAAGCAGTCGGGTTACGAGGCCGTACAGCGGACTTTGGCCACGTCCTTGGCCACCGAGCTGCTTGAAAGGATGAGGTTGAATTCGTCGGGCACGTCTTTAATCAATTACGTCACAGCCAACGGCACACAGACATTCAATTCGTCCACTCCGCCCGCAGCCGCTCCGGACTGCTCGGCCGGCTGCACTTCTACTCAAATTGCCGCCTTGGACTTGCGGAATTTTTGGGATGCCTTGAATGGCGCCAGCGAAACCCGGAACGGCAATCAAACCGGCGGCTTGGTCAATCCAACTACGTGTATCAGCGGCCCGGCGACCGGCACGCCCGGTACCTACACGGTTACCATCGCGTGGCGCGGTCAGGCCGATTTAGCGTGGAGCAATCAAGGTGTCAACGCCAGCACCTGTGGCCAGGGAAGTTACGACGGACCGAGCGGCACGAACGGCTATCGCCGCATCTTATCCATCACCACCTGGATCGGACCATGAGCAGATTGATACATACCACCACATTCAGGCAATCCGGCGTCGGCTTGGTCGAGCTCATGGTGGCGCTGGTCTTGGGCTTGTTCGTCACCGCCGGCGTCACCAGCATGTTTGTTCAGAACAAGGGGAGTTATAACCAGGACGAGCGGAGCGCCCGAATGCAGGAAAGCGCACGCTATGCTCTGCAACTACTGGCACGCGATTTGTCGATGACGGGCTTCTGGGGAGGGGTGGTCGGTTCCGGCAGTGATATCGATAGCTCAGGGCCCTCGACCGCGGGAACCGGGGCCGCCTGGGCCTATAACTTGGCATCGACGATCGATTATTTCGTACCTTCCGTAGCGGCGCCCGCTCCTACTTCTAGATTCGCTTGGTTCAGTGTCCCAAGCGGGTCAAGCTATAAATCCAATACTAATATTCTCGCCGTCAAGCATGTCTCCGGAGTCAATTATCAGAACCCCAGCACACCTCCTGCAGGCGTCTACGTCAGCACGGTGGGAGCCGGCGGCACTCTGGCGACACGGGACGGCGTTACCCAAACCCCCGCGGGAATGCAGGACTGGGAATATCAATCCCATATGTATTACATCGCCACCGACGATACCACGGGAGTTCCATGGCTGCGCCGGAAGCATCTTGTAAATGGTGCCATGAGCGAGCAAGGCGAAGGGGAATTGGTAGAAGGCATCGAGTTTCTCTACGTCGAATTCGGTATCGATACCGACGGCGACGGCATTCCGAATCGGTATCTGTCCAACCCTTCCGCTACGCAGCTGCAAACCGCGGTTAGCGCACGCATCTCTTTGCTGGTCCGCAGCTCAGACCAGGATTTTTCCTCTCCCGCCGACGACAAGACCTATTTGCTCGTAGATGCGGATGGAGACGGCGCATACGACTCAGGTGTCGATGTGAGTGTCAATGGGATTCTTAACGGCGGCAATGCCTTCAACGATCACTATTACCGCCGGATGTACACAACCACTGTGCAACTACGAAATACCCAATACCAACTCCTTCTGCAAGGAGCGACCGCCTCATGAAGCACTTCAGTAATCTTCACATTCAGAGGGGCGCCGCTTTAGTGGTGTCGCTGCTGATTCTCCTGGTGGTGACGATCGTCGGATTGGCCGGGATGCGGACGAGCACTCAAGAGCTGCGTATGGCCAGTAATGCCGAAGATAAAGAGACGGCATTTCAACAAGCACAAGCGGCTATCGATTACCTCGTCAATAATCCGGATCTGCTCCCGGTCATCGGCAATGTCGGTTATGCCCTCTGTACGGCAAACCAAACCAAGGCGGACGGAACGGCTTGCGACCAAACCAACATCGATCTTCCTGCTCCGCCATTCGACGACAGCGCCACGGGTACCAGCAGATTACGACTTACTCGCCAGAATCCTGGTACCGGTTTGCCGCCCCGCCTTTTGGCTACCAGCTCGGCCATGTTCGCATCGGCTTATTACCTGGGGGAAAGCCAATACGATGCTACAGGCGTCGGACGCGGCGCGGCCGGTTTGGGCGCCGGACTGATGCGGATCATACCCAAATGAAAAAGAACTCGCGGAGTGCATCCATGAAACTCGCAACAGTCTTGGTCTCCTCTCTGATTGCCATTTTGAGTCTGCAACCCGCGCATGGCGAGGATACCGATATTTATCTGAACTCGGCAAACACCGAGGGCGGAAGTCCCATGGTGATGTTTGCTCTAGATTACCGCTCGAATTTGGGGTCGACTGTTTGTCAGGGCAGCGAGTGCAACAGTCTCCGCTCGGCCGTATCGCCAAGCACGGGAACGACTTATCTTCCCGCTAGCGGCACCGTCAGTTTTTTCGAGCTGTTGCGGGCTGTCTTGAGAAAAGTGACGGACGATCTGGCGCCGCAGCTCACCGGCGTGAAGTTCGGACTCATGATCAACCATAACAACAACAACAATTGCGAAGGCCCCAACAGAACCGGTTGCAGTAACGGCGGCTATATGATGCTGGGTTTCGATACCGGCACAAGCCGTCTGCACAACAAGCTTGCTCAAATCCCGGTGCCGCAAGGCAATCTTGCCCATTCGTTTCAGGGAAAGGAGCTTTATTTCGAGCTGTTCCGCTATTTGACGGGCCAGGATATCTATAACGGCCATAATGGCTGGACCGATTACGACACGAACAACCAGCAAAACTTGCCCGTTGATAATCCCGACATCAGTTGGGATACCTCCATAGAAACGGGAAACCGCTACACTAGCCCTTTGTCCGGGACCCAATGCAGTAAGATTTTCGTCATCAACATCATGTTCCAGGTGTCCCAGCAGGATTCCGATTCGGATCTGGCAATCAGGGAGACCAAGGCCAACGGCGGCATGAACCAGCTGAACATCACCGGCACTAACAACAACTTCTCGACCGTGATCCGCTTTATGCGCGATGCCGATTTGGCGGATGGAACTTGGGGACAACACAATCCGGATCTGGAAGACGTCCAAAATGTCACTTCCTTTTTCTTCGTCGATCAGACCAAGGTCAACACAACTACCAACGGTTATGCGTCGGCCGGCGGTACGAATGCGGCGCTGCCTTTGAGCAGCAATCCCGATGATCTGGTCAAGCAGTTTAAAGATGTTTTTGAGCAAATTTTGAGCATCAGCACGACCTTCGTATCCGCCGCCGTTCCGGTCAATGTCTTCAACCGTACCGAAACGCTCGAAAATGTGTTTTATGCCTTGTTCCAGCCGGAAGGTACCCCCCGCTGGAACGGCAATCTCAAACGTCTGAAACTGGCGGTTGACGAGAGCACCGGAAATTTGCTGGTTCTCGATCAGAACGACAACGAGGCCATTTCGGCGACCGACGGTCGGATCAAGAACGAAGCTCTGACCTTTTGGACCAGTGCCGGTGGCGCGGACGTCGTAGCGGCCGATACGGAGATTGGTGAAGTTTCAGGCAAGGATGGCCGTAGCGTCTCGCGTGGTGGCGCCGGACAAAAAATTCCCGGTTTTCTGGGCGGCAGTCCAGGCACTAGCAATACATCCGGCGCCCGAAAGCTTTTTACCGAGCCGGACAGCTATACAAACGGAACGCCCACCGCATTCCGCGCGCTGAACGCGGATGATGCGACGACGGCTGGCGTCTCCGTAATCTGGGACAAGCTTAAACTTAGGGGCGCGAACAAGTCGACATCCTGTTCTCCTTCGACGGATTGCTGGACCACCGCCGCCAGCTACGCGACCGCCTCCGCGACGGATCAAACCATGGCGATCGATCTTCTCAAGTTCGCCCGCGGACTCGACCCGTTCGACCTGGACGCCGACGGGAGCATCTCGGACGTGCATCCATGGGCTACGCCGAGCGCTACGCCGAGCGGCCAGAGCCCCCAAAAGCCCTGGCTGATGGCCGATCCCTTGCATTCGAAGCCGACACCCATCAATTACGGCGCGCGAACGGCGGCGGGCTATTCGAACACGGTGCAGGATGTGCGTATTCTCTTGGCGGGCAACGACGGCTATCTGCATATGTTCCGCAACTCGACCTCCGGCAGTTCGCCCGAAGTGCCGAGCGGCGTGGAGGATTGGGCTTTTATGCCGAGGTCTCTGATCGGCAACCTCAAACTTTTAGCGGAGAATGCAGATGCTACGCCGCATGTGTATGGGCTAGATGGTAAGGCCGCCGTCTATATGAAGGACACCGACGGCGACGGTACGATCGAATCGGGAGAAAAGGTCTGGGCCTACATAGGTATGCGGCGCGGCGGCAAGGCTTATTACGCTTTGGACATCAGCGACCCGGACGATCCCAAAATGCTGTGGTCGATTTCCAAAACCAGCGGCGGTAATTTCGACGACTTGGGATGGACCTTCTCCGATCCGGTTGTAGGCAGCTTGAACTGGGGAAGCGGCGAGAAGCCCGTCGTGATCTTCGCGGGCGGGTACGACGCCAATAAAGACACCCGAAGCGGCGCCGATTCCAATAATGCCGCAACCGGCACCAACGATAGCGAGGGCAACGCGATCTATATCGTCGATGCCGAAACCGGGGCTCTGGTGTGGAAAGCGGCCAAAACGTGCGGAAGCATTCCGGCGACCCAATGCAGAGCGCACGCCAATCTTCTGGACAGCATACCCTCCAGCGTAACCGCCGTAGATACAGACAGCGACGGGCTGACCGATAGAATCCTGGTTGGCGATACCGGCGGTGTGATATGGCGTGCGGATTTGATTGCTCCCCCCCCTCCGGATCCTGAAGTCGATCCACCGGTTTACCTCGATAAGCGTGCGGAATGGACGATATCACCCATTCTTTCCGTTGGACGGCATGCAGGGCAAGCCGACCGCCGGTTCTTCCACAGACCAGATTTCGTTCAGGCAAAAGACAATACCGGAAACTTTGACGCAGTAATCATTGGTTCCGGAGACCGCGAACATCCGCTGGACACTAATATTCAGAATCAGTTTTACATGTTCAAGGACCGTAACACGCTCACTGGAAATCCTCCGTCTACCACAAAACAGGTGAGCAATCTCGACAATTTGACCGACACGGCGGCGACGGCGAGCAATGCGTGTAACTGTGGGTGGTATATCAATCTTGGACTTGGCGCGGACGGTGGCGAAAAGTCTCTGGCTTCGCCGTTGACGTTCTTCGGAAAAATATTCTTCAGCACTTATGTGCCCGTGGGGGATTCTGGGGAAGACGACAACCTGACGTGCGGACCGGCGGAGGGCAAAGCCTATACTTATGTCGTAAATCTGTTTACTGCGGCTGGCGTTTACGACTTCGACACCAGCAATGATTCCAACGGTGAAACGAAGGAGCGTTCTGTCGATACCGGATCGGGCATCCCCAGCGATCCGATCTACATGTCATTGGGCGGAAAACAATTTATTACTCCAGGGAATATTCCACCGGAAGAAGAGTTCAGGCATCCCTTGGAAAGCAGGGCGATTTGGAAAACATTCTGGTATGAGAAGGAATGAGAGATCGATCATGACGATGCAAGGTATTCGAAAAATTCGGGGTTTTACCCTGATGGAATTGATGATCGCGGTTGCCGTGGTGGGAATACTGGCAGCGGTCGCTTTTCCCAGCTATCAAAGCCAAGTAATTAAAACTCGGCGCTCGGACGGCAAAGCCGCTTTGATGGCCGCCGCCGCCAAGCAGGAACAGTACTATCTGGACAATAAAACTTATGCCAACTCTATGATGGCACTCGGCTATGCCGCTAACCCGGCAAATTCTCAAGAAGGTTATTACCAGATCAGCATCGCTGCCGCTACGGCGGCATGCCCGATCGCGACATGCTTTTCACTAACGGCGACTGGACAAGGCAGCCAGCAAAGCGATGGCGTTTGCGGCAATCTAACGTTAAGCAGTTCGGGAGCTAAGGGAATTACAGGAACCGGAACCGTTGCTAACTGCTGGTGATCCGCTGCAGACATCAGCCCAGTAATTCGTAGGGGGTAGCCGATGCTTCAGCGTAACCTATCCATTTCCTAAACCGAATATTTCGCTAAGTATATCTGCACAGCCGCTAAACTCTCATAAATCAGATTAGAGAAGTAGATTTTGTGGGAGCCGTGTCCCGATGCCAAAGTCAGCTTGCCGCAGCGCGATGGAATCAGGACGCTTCGGGCGCTGGATGATTGAAGCTAGTTTCCGGACGGGGTGATCAGTTCCGGCAGTGGGTTGATGCTAGTGCGGCAGTCGATTGGCTCCTCCCATTCTCCAAGCCCGTGGCGAATGGGCCGAACAACGCGCGTGGTCGAAGTCTAACTGCCCGATGACTCTACGCTGGTGTTGCGATTACCGCGACCTCAACGACTATTACCGGCTGCGCCATGATCGGGGATGCAAACGGTTCTTGGCAAAGCGAGTGAGCTGCCCAGTGGAGTAGGTCGGCAATCCATTGCCGACGAAGCCGCTTCCCGGGCCGTTGCGTCGGGAAAGGATTCCCAACCCACTATCTACTATCCCCTGGACCGCTACGCCAAACCGGAAGATGCACTGAGGAATTGGCCGTTTCACAGACAACGTCGTCGGCAACGGATTGCCGACGACTACTCATCTCAGCGTCCATTAGAGGGCGCGGGGCGGCTTCTGAGTGAACGCCGGTGAACAGTGGTGAGAAACGCTGTAAATTTTACGCCTGATTGGCAAATTGCTCACAATTGGAAAGAGGCGGTAGTGAAACCTTCAGAGAGCTGCCTGTTCAGGGTTAATTCCAACATTCGCTGACAGTTTTCGATGCGCCCGTAAGTCCCTTCTGTCCAAGCTGATTCAGCGTGAACGAACCGCATGCGTCACCGTCCATGGTGCTGCCGCTTGCCGGAGCTGCTGTCAAAGTAAATGTTGTTGCACCAGCAGCAACGGTGATGTTGTATTTCGCAGTTCCATTCCGTGGAGATTGAATTACCGGCAACATCGGGTTTCCGTCGTTCGCATCGCCGCAAATTCGATCAGTACCGGAATTGTAGCAATTCGCTTCCGTGAACAGACGCTCGAGAAACTGCGCATCTTCCAGCAAGTCAGACTTTGCTTCGGATCGGGCCGCACGTTTGACATATTCTTGATAGCCTGGCAGAGCGATGGCTGCCAAGATACCCACTATAGCCACGGTGATCATCAGTTCGATCAGCGTGAACCCTCTTGGCGTCGTCTGGGAGTTCATCTCGCGTTACTCCTATTGGATTTGCATCCAATATTTCCGTTCTATGGTCCCGCTGCCGCCACCTTCGTCATCTGAAGGCCCCCGATTCTTGATGCTCATGATATTGCCCGTGGTGCCTGATAATTCCTTATATGCCACGCCGGGAGTTTCGCTCTGTAACCACGTCGGGGTTTCGGTGATGCCCACCGTCGACTTTATTCCGGAAGAAACGTTGCCGCTAGCCAACTTATCCGCGTCGTCGAAAACATTGTCCCCGTTGAAGTCGAAGTTAGAAATGCTGGAACGCCCGCCGGTCACGGCGTCCAGCTCCATGAGCCAACTATCTCCTCCGGCAACGCATGGATCGGTGGACGGAATGAGGGTAACGAAGATGATGCGCTCGTATCTCAGCAAAGCTCGTGAAATCACGCGCTCGCCAGCGGCGCCGCTAGGCGGGACTAAATCGAGATACCAGCCGCGCTTGCTGCCCCAATCTACAGTGTTATTGCTGGTTTCCCTTTGGCCGAAGCTGAACTGCACTGTTTCGGCAGTGATCGTCTGAGCTTGGATATGGTCATCATCGCGGGGCACAGTTCCGGTCTCGCCGGGTTTGTCCCAAATGGCATAAAAACTTTGGACTTCGTCATTGGACGGATCGGTGCTGGTCAGATAGCGACCGGTTCCGAAGTAGATTAGTACGCCGCCGTTTGGATGCTCGCCGATTACGGGCTGAACCGTGATCGGCTGAACCTGACCGCTCGCGTTTGTCGCCGTGAACAACGGATTTCCGCCGTTGGCCAGCGTCAAAGCGCTCAGGTCAAATTTCCAGAGGTTGCCCTGCAAATCGCCGGCGTAGGCATAATCGATGATTTTGTCGTTGTTGGCATCGTACAAAACCGGGGTGGAGAGACCGTTGCTGGTGCTGTCGCCTGCGGCAATCTTTGCGATCTGAGACCCATTACTCAGATTCACCACGTACAGAAAGGCCTTGTCCGAGGCGCTGTTGTAACCGTTGCCGAAAATAGCCGCCCATTGACCGTTATTTAGTCTGGCGATCTGTGGCTGACTGAAGGTATAACCCAAATCGGTCGCATCCGAGTATTCCCACAGCACGTTACTGGCGTTAAAGCCGTCAGGATCGCTGATATCCAGAGCGTAGATCGATTTACCCCCAGCGCCAAGTCCTCCAACCAATACGGTTTTCCAATCGCCTGACAAGTAGGCATCACTTACCTGAGGCGAACCGTCTACAAAATATTTATGTGTATAGGCCGGGTTAGTGAGCTTGCTGAGATTGTCGTAAACTCCCGCTGGAACATAAGCGAATAGTTCCTTGCCGGAATCGGCGCTCCCGACATCAGCTCGGAAAGCGTGCAGCATGCCGTCGTTTGCACCTACGTATACGGCCGGGGTGCGCGACGATTTACCGCTTACAAATGCTGAATATGAGGATCTTTCCGGTTCCGCCAACGCCGATGTGCCTTCGCTATAACCGTAGTCCTCTGCTTTTACGAAAGCCGGATCGGAATCGATGATGTCGCCCAGCCACCATTCGACATTGACCGATTCGCTCCGATTGCCGTCCCCGTCCGAATCGGCGATATCGACAATGCTTGCTACCCGATTCCGAAAGGCACCGCCATTCCGTTGCTCGTCGCTATGGCTGCCCCGCAGCCAATTAAGCCGATCGCTACAGAGATTGTCCACCACCCCGCTGGAGTCAGTATCCAGAACCGCCTTCTGTGAGGCGCTAAGGTTGGTACAGTCGCTGAAGCTTTGGCCTGAAGCACCGGTCCAGGTGAAGATGTTCCGGGAACCCGGAGCGGGAATTGTGGCGGCATCCCAATAGGGCGAACCGACACTGCCGTCGCCCTGTACCGGATAGGCGATGAGCTGGCCATGCCAATCCCTAGTGTCGAAGCGGGCTTGGAAAAGTACGGCACCGCTTTGAATGCTGGTGGAATTTGCGGCCAGTGCCGCGAAAGAAGGATTTGCTGCTGTAACGGCATTCACGACCGAATTGAATGCATCCACGACATCCTGAGCGTTCTCCGCGCTGAAGAACTCTCCCCGACTGCTAATGGCGGCATGCCACAAATCGTATACTTTGCGCTGCTGATTCAGGTCGCTCGGAGGACAAGATTCGCTGGTCTGAGTGTAAGGCCAACAATAGGGTGAGCCGGAACTCGAGCTCGTTGGAGGATTGGGGCAGCTAGCACCCTCGGCCAATTTGGAATAGTCCCCAGCGAAGGTGCTGCCGCCCCATATCGGGTACGTTCCCGTGCCGGATACCGGGGTGCCGCTCATCGTCGTACCCAAGCCGAGTCCAATGATGAAGGTATTCAGGTGCTGCCAAGTCGCCGGATCATTCTTGGGGTTGAGCCACTGAGCCGCCGCATCGCCGGAAAGATCTTTGAAACTCGCGGGGACATTATTATCTAGACCTGACTGAAGATCGGTAACCCAATACTTGAACGCGATATCCGCCAGATTGTTGCTTTGGTAATCCCTGTAAGGGGGGCCCGGGGTCCAGCTCGAAGTGGTTCCACCGCCCGAGGTCGGCATGGGTTCGGGCAGGGTAACCCCGGAGCTGTTCAAGTCGCCGACGGTTACCGAATCTCCGCACCACCCTCCATCGGTCATCAACAGATGGACGTTTCGACGGCAGGCATCATAACCTCTTACCGTTCCGTCAGGATTGAGAGGCTTGTCCCGGATTTGCGGGTCGTCTGCCAAAGGATGGTTGATGTTGATGGCTCCCGTAAAGTAATCACCGGCACGGACGGCGGCTGTACGCAAATAAGTGCTTCCAGCAACCGGAAAACGGGCAAGCCAGTCGTAAAGCTCCTGCTTATGAGTCTTCCCATTCGGGAGCGTAGCGTTCAATCGTCGAATTCGATTGTCTGTGGTGCTGCCATCCCACCCCTCGCAATTTGTCCCGAACGTATTGCACGTAATGCCCGAGTTATTTAGATCTTGCCATGCCACGCGCACCTCGCCATCCAGGCCTGCAAAAGCGCGCATTGCGCCGGACACCGTAGCCAGGTTCCGGGTGCGGTAATAGGAGTACCAGTTGGCGAAGTTCTGTTCCTTTTGTTCCGCTGTGCCCGCAAAGGTGTCCGACGCCGAACCGACAGTCACTTTCACGTAGCAATCATCATCGTCCTTCTGGCCGGAGGCGGTAGGAGTGCAAGCGGCTGGTCTGGGGACGCCGGCTTGCGTATAAAAAAGGTAGTAATAGGCCGGGTAAGTGTTTGCCGTAGTGTCGAGCGTCCAGGAAAGGCTTACGCCCGTTTGGTTGTTGAGATCATTGGACCAGCGATTGCCGACGTAAATGTACTGCTGTGAACTGTTGACGCTGGTGACCGTATAGGTCCCATCCCGGGAAGAACCGGTAACCGTAAGCGATGCCCCCGATGCAAGATTAGCGAAGATACCCGAGCATCCGGAATCGATATGTATCCGGTCGTTGCTGCTGTTGTTGTCGAAATCCACCTGGCAGGTGGAAGGTCCATAGTTGTAGGTAATGCTTGTGTTTGAACCGTAGTATCCGCGGTCGCTGCTCCCATTCGGAGAGCCGGCGTTAGTCTGGTTCGTGTTCTGTGGCGAGTACTGTCTCGTTGCCCAATAATTGGTTGCAAGGTTCACCGTTCCGCGTGACGTGTCGAAACCGTTAATCGGAGCGGCGGTAAACGAAATATTGGGGTAGCACATGGCTGCTGGGGCGCTGCTGAGCGTGCAGTCATTGCTGGTTCCGTTGTACTTCGGCGGCGGCGGATAGGTAATGGCCGGGTTGTAATAAAGGGCATTGAAATAGGCCGACTTGAAACGATTGGTCGCCTGATTTGCCTCGATACTGTCCGGCACGGCCGCGGACGGCATACTGAGTGAATCGTCTAGTGTGACGACCAGATTCGGCGCGACCGGAACGGTTAGAAAAAGCGGCTGATCGGACAGCGTCAAAGGCGCCGCGTACGCAGACAAATCCAGGCAGCCTGAAGCGAGCAGCCCCAAAGACAACGAAGTCAGGCGGATGGCTTTGGCGGATTGATGCATGTTGCCTCTCCGTTTCAAGGTGGCGTATACGTGTAAAGAGCTTGCAAAATCACTACCGCGTTAGGATCGCCGCCGACGCCGCGCGCGGTGACGCGGTAATACTCCGTGGCCGCGACATTGGGCATTCTTTCGATGATGTATCTCGGCTGTTCGGCAACCTGGCTCAGTTGCTGGGCGGGACTGCGATAGCTTGACCAATTGGCATAGTTGGCGTCGACCAAGCTGTCCAGATTGACGGTGCTGCCCCAGTAGTCGGCGTCGTTACCATGGGTAGCGTCATAAGTAATAAGGCCGTCCACGCTGCCGTCGAACATCAAGGTGCGCCAAGCCGTCAGGGTGGTTTCGGCGTCCTTCAGGGCGGCTTCGGCGGCCTGAAAAGCCAAATCGCGATTGCGGGTGTTGCCCGCCATGCGTTCCTGAAGATTGGTGTTCAGCGTAGCGCTGGTGCCCAACAGCATCAGAATGGTCAGAAAGATCAACGCCATCACGAGCGAGATGCCTCGTTGCCTTCTAGGCAAGCCGGCGCCATTCTCAAACCGCCTGGTCATAGTCGGTTCCTTACGGAGATGGTGGTGGTGAAAGCCTTGCGCAAAAGCCGGTCGGTCGGTGTGATCGTGGCTCCGTTGTAGGTATACGCTTGGGGGGCGGTAGTGATGCTTTCATCCGAAAGGCTGACCATCAGCAAGCTGATGCGTATGCTCAGAACATTCGTCCAGTTGGTAACCCCATCGGCCGTGACGTAGGTATCGACGCCGGGAGCTCCATCGGTATTCTCTCCATACTGAATTTGCATGTCCTGCACGCCTTCCACCATTTCCTCCGCCGTGGTGGCGGCATTGCCGCCGCTGGCTATGAGTCTTTGGCGGTAGAGCGCGGGTTCACCCGCATCGTTGGTACGGATGTAATAGGTCGCGGCACTGAGGCGCAGAATCCTCGATCCAGGGGCGTAGGTATAAAGTTGGCTGTTGGCGCTGCCGCACATCGGATCTGATGGTGTTCCGATACCAAAGCACTTCGTGAAGTTGCCGGGGGCGGTGGAATTCCCGGTAGTATGGTTGATTTGATTCGAGTTGTTGCCGATGTTGGCCGGGCCGGTCATCTGAAAAACGGCGGCATGCCGGCAGTCGGTAATGACCAGGATTTCTCCCGGTTGGATGTTATGGGTGGGGGCTACCGGAATGGTCGCGGCGCTTGCGTTATGCCCGGGGGGATGGACTACGACCCACTCGCGAGAATTGTCTGCCCGCAATACCGTCAGCGCGTCACCTCTCAATACGTTGCCGGAGACACCGTTCGGGTAGGTGGGATTTGCCGTGTCCTCATAACCCACCAGCGGGAAGCCGAACAGATCTTTGTCCCAATCCGTTGCGGTGTTGAGCACATTGGCCATCGTGGAGAACGAACAACCCGTGAATCCCGCCATGCGGATGTCGGAGGAGATGCGTTCGAAAGCGTAGCGGGCGCTCTCCTGCATGCGGGACAGCGTGTCCGTGGTACGAAAAGCCTGTCGGCTGCCCAGAAATGCGTAGCCGAGAACGGCGGTCAGCAATAAGCCGATTGTCAGGGATATCATCAGCTCGATCAGGGTCACGCCTCGGCAGGAGTTCGGCGGTACCGTCATCGCGAAAATGGGAGTGCGCATGGCTAAAGATCGGTCTGGGTTGTCAGGGATATCAGATCGTTATTGCCGTCGCCGTCGCGATCCTCTTTTTGGTCCCATTGGATGACGATGGTAGTGTTGCCCTGAATGTCGACGGTGACGGAGCCGTCTCCAGCGGGAAGCAACTCGGATAGCCGGTTTTTCCATGAGACCAGATCGTCGCCCGCCACGGTGCCGCCGCTGGGGCTGCTGCCGACCGCAACGTTATAGCTGCCGCCTATCGCGGCGGCGCGGTTGGCGCGCATGCTCTCGGCTATGTCATAAGCCAGCATGGTCGCAAGGCTTCGCATATAAGCCGAGTTGTTGTGATTGAGAGTGGTGGCGAGCAGTCTGCCGTGTCCCAAAAGGCCCAATGCGATGACAACCATAGTCACCAGCACTTCGATCATGCTAACGCCTTTTTGCCCCGCCTTTAGGCCGAATCGGCCTTTCGAAACGTTTCTGCGCTTCATTAGCAAGTTCCTTTTTCGATGTGGATGTGGCCAGTGTTTTTCACGGTAATATCGCGTTTGACGCCGCCCACACACACGGTCAGCGTTCCGTTCGATCCACCGTTGCCGAGATAATCCCCACCGGGAAGATAGGTGATGTAGTTGCCGAATTCGGTGCCGCCATCGATGGTGCCGGTACCGCCGGTCGGCTGCTTGATCCGTAGGCGGGTTTCGCCGTCATTCACAGTGCCTCGATTGGTCGGGTCGGTAAATGTCAGCCAACCGCTTTGCCAACTGCCATCAGTCGTGCAGGTGGGGCTTGCATTATCGGGATTGGCGGTCTTACAGATCGTTACGGCGACGCCGCGCTTGATCGCCTCGGAACGGGCGAAGTTGAGCGCTGCCACAAGTTCGTTGGTTAGGGCGACGGCACGGCTAGTATTCGTGAAATTCTGGAGACTGGGCACAGCGATAGACGACAGAATAGCCAGGACCGACACCGTCACCAGCAGTTCGATCAATGTGACCCCCCGTGATTTTCTTGCAGCTCGGAGTGGCCGATGCTTGCTCCACACCATCATTTGAAGCACCTTTGGAAACTATTCCCGTGTCTTGAAAATCCATCCGTCGGCAGCGCCGATCACCCTGGGAGCTGTCGTAGCGATAGCCTGCGACTTTATCGAGAAAAGGGAGTGGAGCTCCGAGCTCCGGATACGCCTAAATCTAGTGCGTCCGGATCGAACGTTGTATGACGGCTGTCACACAATTGTGATTTCTTGAAGAAGTGTAGTGTACTTTGTGACTTTGTTATGTTTGTCCAGCCATGTCTCCCTTTGCATACTTGAACAAGAGCCTTTTAGGAGACATTGCTGAAAATCTTGCCGGCGCTTTCAGTCCCGGAAATATTTGGAGCGAAACATTAGACGTAGTTTCTCGTGTTTCCGGTTAGGTATCGTTTGCGGATGTTGTTACGGGAGCCTATTTTTTCTCCTTATCTGAATGGCCGAGGTCTTTTCCCGGCACGATTTCATCCCTTACCCGCTGTTTAAGCTCTTTCGCTTCGGGGAAGCGTCCTTCTTCCTTTCGGGACCATAGCACCGTGTTCCCGTGGCGCACTTCGAATACTCCGCCCGTGCCGGGAATCAGCGCCACTTCGCCGATCTCCTCCTCGAACGTGGTCAGAAGTTCCTGCGCCAGCCAGGCTGCGCGCAGCAGCCAGCGGCATTGAGTGCAGTATTCGATTTCGATGCGGGGTTTTGCGGTCATAGTTTCTCTCTCTTTGTAGGTCGGAAATCCCTTCCCGACGCAGCGGGTTTGTCGGCAAAGGATGGCCGACCTACGGCACTTAAATTCAGATTCAGGGTTGAATGGCCTGCCAAAACAGTTTGACTCCCACGATCAGTACGACGATCGCGAACATTCGCCTGAGTTTCCGCGTCGGTAGACGATGCGCGAGTTCAGCGCCGAGCGGCGCGAACAGAATACTGGTCGCCACGATGCCAGCAAAGGCGGGCAGGTAAACATAGCCTAGACTCCAAGCCGGCAACACTGGTTTTTCCCAACCCAGGGCAATATAGGTCAGAGAGCCGGCGACCGCTATGGGAAAACCGCAGGCGCTGGAGATGGCGACGGCGTTTCGGATCGGAAAATGGCATCTGACGAGAAAGGGCACGCTCAGTGTCCCGCCACCTATCCCGAGGATGGAAGAAACCGCGCCTATCCCTAAGCCGGCGGCTGAATATAGCCACCCGCTCGGCGTTCGACTTTGATCGCTTTTAGTCTTCACATCGATTAGAAGACGAGCGGCAACATAAAGCAGAAAAAGCGCGAAAATCAGTTTAAACCAATGTGCCGGCAATCGGTCGGCGATGATCGAACCGATAACGGAGCCGATCAATATGCCGGGCGACAGCCGGGATACCGTATCCCAGCGCACGGCACCGAGACGGTGGTGCGCATAAACCGCTGAAACGGACGTGACGACGATGGTAGCAAGCGAAGTCGCCACCGCCATGATCATGACGGAATTCGGTGGAAAGCCCCGTATTGAAAAAAACCAGACCAGAAACGGCACGATCACGACCCCTCCGCCGATCCCGAACAAGCCGGACAACACGCCGGCCAGGCTGCCGAAAGCCAGGTACAGTCCCAGTTCTTCCCACATGCGCTGCTCATCCGCGTTTAAAATAGGGGCCGTATGCTAACAGGAACCGGGGTCCAAGCTAAAAATCCATGAAAACTTATCTTGTCGGCGGCGCCGTAAGGGATAGCCTGCTCGGGCGACCGGTGGAGGAACGCGACTGGGTGGTCGTGGGCGAAACGCCGGAAAGCATGATTGCCCGAGGTTTTAAACCGGTCGGCAAGGACTTTCCCGTGTTCTTGCATCCAGAGACCCGTGATGAATACGCGCTCGCCCGCACGGAGCGGAAAACCGCGCCGGGCTACCGAGGCTTCGTCGTTCATGCCGAGCCGGACGTGACGCTGGAACAGGATCTGCTCCGCCGCGACCTGACCATCAACGCCATGGCCCTGGACGAGGAAGGCCGGCTCGTCGATCCCTATGGCGGCGCACGGGATCTCAAGGACCGGATTCTGCGCCATGTTTCGCCGGCATTCGGCGAAGACCCGGTGCGCATCCTCCGAGTGGCCCGCTTCGCTGCCCGTTTCGCGCAGCTCGGTTTTCGGGTGGCGGCGGAAACGTCCGATCTGATGCGGAGCATGGTGGCCACCGGCGAAGTGGACGCTCTGGTGCCGGAGAGGGTTTGGGCGGAACTCGCCCGTGCCCTGTCCGAGCCGACTCCCAGAGCTTTTTTCGAGGTCCTGCGGGAGTGCGGCGCATTGGCCAGGCTGTGCCCGGAAATCGACCGGCTGTTCGGTGTCCCGCAGCCCGCCGAGCATCATCCGGAGATCGACACCGGTATTCATACCTTGCTGGTCCTCGACCAGGCGGTCCGGCTGAGTCCCGACCCGGTAGTGCGTTTCGCCGCCCTGACTCACGACTTGGGCAAAGGACTGACGCCCAAGGAATTGTGGCCGAAGCACCACGGCCACGAAAAACTCGGGCTTGGCGCATTGGAGAACCTTTGCCTGCGGCTGAAGGTGCCCAATGCCTACCGCAAGCTGGCTGAAAAAGTGATGCGCTACCACGGCCATTGTCACCGGGCGCTCGAACTGCGCCCCGCGACCGTGGTGGATTTGTTGCAGCGGCTCGATGCGCTCCGAGCCCATGCCTCCATGGAGGGTTTTCTTCTCGCCTGCGAAGCCGATGCCAAGGGCCGCCCCGGTTTCGAGAATCGGCCTTATCCGCAAGCCGAATGGCTACGGACGGCGCGGGAAACAGCTCTGGCGATTCCGGTTCAACCGCTGTTGGAGAAAGGATTCAAAGGAGAGAGTCTGGGCCGAGAGCTGCGCCGGCAGCGGATCGACGCCGTGAAGTCGTGTCGGCGGCAATTTTTGGAAAGCCGAAATTCCGGTCGAATGTAGCGTGGCAATGAATCCAAAACCTGCCGACATTTATCAGCCGCGCGATTTCATCGAAACCCACGAAGGGCTGATTTTCGCCGTCGTGGACGGGATGCTCGAGGATGATCGCGTGCTCTGTTTTCTCCGATACGCGCCGATCGGAGGAAAGCTCGCCAAAATGGGCACTGACGAAGCCAATGCTTACCTGCAAGCTCGGGCGCCCCGGTATCTGTTTTCGTCGAAGCGGCTGGACGCACGACTTCATGCCGTGCCGCAGGAAAACATACGCCGCCATCACCGCCCGCGGGATCGCGTGCAAGATTTGCTGAACTCGGTGCCACGAGACGAAATCGAGCGGAAAGCGATTCGATTGCTGCAAAAATTCGGTGCCTGCGGGCTGGACTTGGGCCGGGTCGGTTTGACCGGCTCTTTGTTGATCGGCGCGCAAACGCCGACGTCCGATCTCGATTTCGTCATCTACGGACGTGAAGCGTTTTTCGAGGCTCGCGAGATCGTCGGACGCTTGATCGAGGCCGGAGAACTGCAAGACCTGGACGATGCGGCATGGCGCGACGCCTATGACCGGCGCGGTTGTGCGCTCACGTTCGAGGAATTTCTCTGGCACGAGCGGCGCAAGTTGAACAAGGCGCTGATCGACGGGACGAAGTTCGATATCACATTGGTGGACGAACTACCGTCCAAAGCATCGGGCCCCGTCCGCAAGTTGGGGCCGATCCTGCTTCGGGCCCAAATAGCGGATGCGGCATACGCGTTCGACTATCCGGCCGTGTACCGATTGACGCATCCCGAGCTCACGGAAGCGGTCAGTTTTACCCACACCTATGCGGGCCAGGCCCTGACCGGAGAAACCGTCGAGATTTCGGGTCTGCTGGAAGAATCGCACTCGGGGCAGCGGCGCATCGTAGTGGGCTCCAGCCGAGAAGCTGCGGGGGAGTATATCAAGGTGGTGTCCGAGCGGCGAACGCCCTGAATCCGAATAGGCAAACGTCATTGCGTTTGTTACATTTCCGCCCCTGCATCCTTAAACCAATTATCGATATATAGAGATCGCGAAAGAACCGTCGCACGGGGGTTTTTCACGAACTCGGAGGAGAAAATTATGATCGGTGGCGTCATTTCGGTGCTGGTTTGCATATGGTTTTATCGCACGGCGCTGCGTCTCAACCTCAACGTGCTGCAATGGATCGTCGGCGCTTTGATCGTCTACTACGGAATCAAGGCGATCTGGATGTACGCCATCCTCAAGCCTTTGCTGGGCGGGTCATTCACGTATTACAGCGCGACCGCCGGCATCATGATGGAGGTGTCGGGCGCCCTGCTCGGCGCTTTGGGCGCTGCGCTGTTTCGCAACCTGGTCATGCTCAAGCAGGCCCGATGACTTTTGCCCGTGCGCGGTCGGCGCTTCCCGATTTCCGGGCGGTCATTCTTGACATGGACGGTCTGGCCCTAGACACCGAATCGACTTATTGCCACGCCTGGCGTTCGGCGGCGGCCGATCTGGGCTTCGATCTGAGCGAAGAATTCTGCCTTGGGTTGTTCGGCCGCCATGCCGATGACGTGGAACGGGCGCTTAAGACTGCACTTGGCGATGCGTTCGATCGCAGGTCGTTTCATGAATCCGCCGAACGCCACTGGCGGCGCTATCTCGACGAACACGGCATAGGGCCGATGTCGGGCCTGAAAGAGCTGCTCGCTATTCTGCGACACCGGGCGATTCCCTATGCGCTGGCTACCAACAGCGACGGTCCGTATGCATGGGAGTGCCTGCGGCTGTCGGGTATGGAAAAGACCTTTCAGGTTGTCGTGACCCGCGACCAGGTCGAACGGGGGAAACCGGCGCCCGACCTCTTTCTCGATGCGGCGAGACGTTTGAATGTTCCGCCGGACCTATGCCTGGTGCTGGAGGACTCGGAAACCGGCTTGGAAGCGGCCCGTGCGGCGGGAACTGTTCCGGTTCTGATTCAACGGCGCCACGAAATCCGCCGGAAACTGTCGAAGTGGGCGGCGCTCAGCTTTCCTAGCTTGCTAGATCTGGCCCAGTTGCTGGAAACAACCGGATGAGAGGAAAAGTTTCCACAGGGACGGGAGCGCGAGTAATGTTCCATGCGCTTTTTTCCTTGGTGGCCTTGCCGCTCGTTTGGCGGGTTACGGTGCGCGCCAGACTCGCTGGGCTACACGCAGGTTGCGTGACGGCGCACCTAACCCGCCCTACCACGGGTCATTTTTCGCTTTGGTGTAACGACGGAAACCGGGATTTCGTAGGGTGGGTTAGGCGCACTCCGGTATAGGCTGGCCGTAGAACACTATGCTTCGCGTGCGCCGTAACCCACCATGGCAACGTTCGGTCGCCTTGCCGCTCGACCGATCGATCGGTGTTACTCGGTAGGTCGGGAATTCTTTCCCGACGCCATGGCCGGGCCAGCGGCTTTGTCGGCAAGGGATTGCCGACCTACGGCCGTGTCAGCCGGTCGGTCGGGAAGGGATTCCCGACGTGCTGTTTCTCCATCCAAGAGCCTTTTCCGATCAGGCGGCGCGGATCGGAAAAGGCTCCTGGCCTTTGTGTTTGAGCTTGCGGGTATAGGTGCGGCCGTCGCGGAACGTGGCGGCTCGGTTGAACTTCCCGGCATATTTGGCGACGGGATTGGTCTGGGGGATCTGAGGTCGCTTGGTTTTCTTGCTCATGGTGTTGCTCTCGTTTGAATGTCTTCGCCGGATACCGGCTCGCCCTTCAGACCGCTCCGAACAGGATCGGTTCCCGAGCCGGTCTCAAGAAAAGTTGTAGTGCTTGCGCACGGTTTCGAGGATTTTCCAGGTGCACTGCAGGCCGGTCCGGAAGGTCACCAGATCGCCCTTGCCGAATTCCACGGGGTCGCCGCCTTCAGGCGTCACGATCACGCGGCCCTCCAAGAGATAGCAGGTTTCGGTCTCGTCGTAAGTCCACGGAAATTCGGACGGTTCCTTGCTCCACACCGGCCATTGCCGTACGCCCAGCGATTTGAGCCGGTCTTCGCCGACTTGTTTTTCGATACGGATATCGCTCATCTCGTACTCTCCTATTCATTTGGTGATCGGTTTCGAGGTAGAGCCTCGGCCATAGTGCAAAGCCAGCCATACGGTGATCGTATCCGGCAGAGTCCAGTTTACGCGATGACGGCAATGGGCCGGAAGCAAAAGGGCATCGCCGGGGTGCAAAAACGTTTCGCCATTCCGCCCTTCGATCGCGAGTCTTGCCTGACCTTGAAGCAGCAGCACCCATTCGTCCCAGTCCTGATCGTACCATTGTCCTTCCGGTGTGGCATGTCCCTTGGAAAGAATCCGCTCCAGCCGGAAAGCCGGCGTTTCCAGCAGAACTTCGAATTTTTCCTCGGGCAAGTCCTCCGGCAGGTCGGCCAGTAACGCGGTCATCGATGCTTCAGGCAGTTCGAGCATTCTGAAAAATTCCTTTAGAGGCAACGATGGCTGTCACTCTAATGAAACACTTATTCACAAAATCTGTGGATAAAGTTCTGCAAAAGCCTAGAACAATTTCTTCCAGACCCGATGACATAAGGGCTGCACACGATTGCACAAAATTTTTGCACAGGGTGCTCTGGTGGTCGCCTCCATTTCTTCACGCCCGCTGTCCGGTTTGATAGAGTGCCGAAAAAATCGAACGGGAGGCAACTACAACTATGATTGCGGCATTATCGATGATCGTCATCTTGGCGATCGCGGTTTGGTTCTATCAAACCGCTCAACGGTTGAATCTGCCCGCATTGGCTTGGGCCATAGCCGGGGTCATCGTTTATTACGGCGGTTTCCTGTTTTGGATGCAAGTCGTGCTCCGCTCGCTACTGGGCGAGTCGTTTCATACACACGGCTTTTGGCTGGGAATCGGCATGGATGTCACGGCGATTCTGGCCGGAGCGATCTGCGCGGTGCTGTTCCGTTACGGGATCATGATGAAAAAGGGCCGGAAGCCGTTCGAGACGTCTTTTTAGACGGATTTGTCGGCAAGGGATTGCCGACCTACGATTGTGCCGCTTTGTAGGTCGGGAATCCTTTCCCGACGCAAACTAGTAGGCTTAACGCCATTCAGAACAGCGCGGCATTGAGCCAGAAGTGGGCGACGATGCTGCCCGCATAGCCGAGCGCGATTGCCGGCATCCACTTCAAATGACTCAAAAACGTGTAGGCGCCTCGCGTCTGCCCCATGAGCGCGACGCCCGCCGCCGAGCCGACCGACAGCAAGCTGCCGCCGACTCCGGCGGTCAGGGTTACCAAAAGCCATTGTCCCATAGAGAGATCCGGGTTCATCGACAAGATCGCGAACATGACCGGGATGTTGTCGACGAAGGCCGAGGCGATGCCTACCAGAATGTTCGCCGGAGTCGCTCCCAATTCGCCGTAGAGATACTGCGAGACGTGCCCCAAATAGCCCAGAAAATCGAGTCCGCCCACGCACAGCACCACGCCGTAGAAAAAAAGCAGCGTGTCCCACTCCAGCTGTGCCAATTTCTGGAAGATATCGAACCGCTCTTCGCCAGGTAGGGCTTCTGCCTCTTCTTCCTCCTCGTGCCTTTCCAATAGCTCGGTCGGCACCTCGGGTTCTTCTCGATGGGTGATGTGCAGGTAATAGCCGAAGAACTGGATATACGTCAAACCTGCCATCATTCCCACCGCGGCGGGCAAATGCAGGATATTGGAGAACACGACGGCAGTCGCGATGGTGAGCAGGAACAAGGCGACGATCCGTTTGGCGCCCCGCTTCATTTTGGTGACATCCTTGATTTCGGCCGGGCGCGCGTCCGGTATCGCGAAATGCATGATGGCGGCGGGCAGCACGAAATTGATGACCGCCGGAACGAACAGCACGAAAAAGCCCCAGAAAGTAACTTTATGCTGTTGCCAAACCATCAGCGTCGTGATGTCGCCGAAAGGGCAGAATGCGCCGCCGGCATTCACGGCGACCACGGTGTTGACGCAGGATAACGCGACGAAGCGCGGGTTATCCTTGCCGACGGCCATTACGACGGCGGTCATCAACATCGCCGTGGTCATATTGTTCGAGATGGAGGAGATGAAAAAGGCCAGAATCCCGGTGATCCAAAACAATGAGCGATAACCGAGACCCTTGCTGACCAGCCAGGCCCTGACAGCCTCGAATACTTGCCGTTCCTCGAGCGCATTGACGTACGTGATCGACACGATCAGGAACAGGAGCAGTTCGCCGTAATCCAGCACCAAGGTCCGCACCGCGTCTTCGGCGAGCTGCGGCTGGCCTTGCAGGTTGTAGACGACGGCGATCGCGGCCCAGATGATCGCCGCCGCCAGCATCATGGGTTTGGATTTTTTGAGTTCCGTGACTTCTTCCAAGACGACGAAGATATAAGCCAGCACGAACGCGGCGATCGCCAGATAGCCGACAAAATGCCCGGTCAGATCCAAAGCTTGACCTTCAGCCGGGATGGCCAGGGCAGCGAGCGGAAAGATCGCCAAAAAAAACGCCAGTAAAATCTTCTGCTTCAAAACCATTCGAGAACCTTTTTTCTTCCGGTGCGAAAAACCACGCCGCGTCTGGCCAACAGCGCGGCGTCAAACAATTCTTAGTGTTTCAGTAGAGAATGGTAGCATTTGCCGCTTCCGAGTCCGAGCATGTGTTTTATGCCCCGGCTCCCCGGAGCCGGGATATCTACACAAAACCTCGGGCCAACATTCCGGCAGGGAAGGGGCCGATTAAAGGCCCGTTTGCGATTGGAAGGTCGCGGCTAAAGCGACGTTTGCGATTGGATGGGCACGATTGAAGACAGCTCCGTCGGGCAAGGATTCCCGACCTACTCGCGGCACCGGTTCGTAGGTCGGCAATCCCTTGCCGACGAAGCCGCTGGCCCGGCCGTGGCGTCGGGAAAGGATTCCCGACCTACTCGCGACACCGGTTCGTAGGTCGGCCATCCCTTGCCGACGAATCCGTTAGCCGGGCCGTGGCGTCGGGAAAGGATTCCCGACCTACTTCGCGGCACCGGTTCGTAGGTCGGCAATCCTTGCCGACAAAGCCGTGGGCCAGCCGTGGCGTCGGGAAAGGATTCCCGACCTACTTCGCGGCACCGGTTCGTAGGTCGGCAATCCTTTGCCGACATAACCGCCGAAGGCCGCCGATTCCGTTACCAGGATGCCGGCAACTTGCGCCGGATGAGAATGAATTTGCGTTCTACGGAAAGATAGCCGCCGCGTTCCAAATCTTTCATGATCCGGCTGACCATCTCCCGCGAGCAGCCGATGATGTTGGCCAGATCCTGATGGGTCGGCTTTTCCCGGATGATCCATTCGTTTTCGTTCTCGACGGCCATGTCGTAAAGGGTTTTAACCAATCGCCCGTACACATCCGACAGCGCGAGCCCTCGAACGTTCTCGGTCAAACTGCGGATCCGCTGAGTGAGGCTCCGGATGATGCTGGATGCGGCGTCCGGATGGCTTTTCAGCCAAGTCTTCAATGCGAGCCGCGGAATCAGGCTGCACACTGTTGGCTCCAGGGCGGTTATCGAAGCCGAACGGGGTTCGCCGTCCAGCAAGGACAGCTCCCCGAAAAACGAGCCCGCACCCTGAGTCGAAAGAATCACCATGCGCCCGTTTGCGCTGCTCAGATAAGCCTGCACCTTGCCGGACAAAATAATGAACAGCGCTCCGCCTTCTTCGCCCTCGCGAATGATGATCGAATTCTTGGGATAGCTTTTTATGGCCGCGCAGGAAGCCAGTTCCGCCAGAGCGGTGTCGGGCACTTCGGAAAAATAGGGGACGCTTTTTAACCCCTGAAGCGTTTCTTTCGACACAATCGCGTTCAACTGAAGAAAACGAAAACACTCGATCTCTCCCGTCGTTTTTCGAGTTTCGAGGTACGGTGCGACGGGCGATAGATCTAAATGTTAGTTTATATTCGATCCATTGGCCTCAAAAAAAGGGGACCGGCGCTGAATTTCGGTCCCGAAGAGTCGCCTCGGAGGCGTAATCGGATTATCTAAGGCGGAGGACGGTTGGACTGCCTGTACGTTTAGCTCCGCCGGCCACAGCCTTAGCGAATTCATTCATTTTCCGATTCCGGTTTTTCGGGGAGTGCGGCTTTCGCCGGATTATCGATTCCGGTGGCGTTCACGACTACTCCGGAGGATGAACGTTCTTTCGTACGCGCCGACGTTTCGAAGTTATCCCGCGGAAGAAAGACGAACAGCACCAGGGCCAATATGAAGGCAAAGATCGTCGTTATCACCGACATGCCGATATAGAGAAGCCTGGTGGAGCGTCCGGCAAAGCCTCTTTGAACCATGTATGTCATAAGCCTATTCGTTTGAGTTGATCGCCCAGGCTGATCGTGTCGGATATTTTCAAAATGCTCGTCCGAAGACGCGGAACGGAACCGCGCATATCGTCCATTCGGAATGAGCCGATGTTCTTGCGGGAACTAGACTCAACTTACGCGCCCGGAGAACGGAATTCTGTGAAATATTCCCCTTTTTGGTGCAGTGCGCTCGGAGGTCTAGGGGGCGAGGCGTTTTCGGTGTAATGACAGTAGTCGTAGGCTGCGGGCGGACCCGTTACGTCGGGAAAGGATTCCCGACCTACAGGGTGACACAGTGCGCTGGTCGACGGTTTTGTGTCGGGAAAGGATTCCCGACCTACAGGGAGGCACAGTCGTAGGTCGGCAATCCCTTGCCGACGAACGCGCCGGCCGACCGGTTAACGTCGGCAAAGGATTGCCGACCTACAAAAACCGGGGGAGTTTGGAGAGCGGGTGGAAGAAGCCGGGGTGGGCGGTTTGCGGTTCGGGGAGCGGCGGGCGGATTCGGCGGCAAGACGGAGGGTGCGCGTGGCGCACCCTCCCGGTCAGTTCAGCACGGTACGCAACTAAAGGCTCCGATAGACCACCACCACCCGTTCGGACAAATAACACTGCATTGCACTGCGGCATAGTAGAGAAGCCCCCCGCCGCCGGCGCCGCCCGTTGCGTTTGCCGTTCCGTCCGGGACCGGTTCGTTGGTGGCATCGGTGATTTGCCAGGCGGAGCCGGTCAAGACCATGTTGGTGATAGTGCTGATGAAGCTGAAGGTTTTGTCGGGTTTGAGGACGAAGGCATAGCCTGGACCGTTCTCGGCCGCGTCGGCCTCGGGATCGCCCAGCAAGTAGCGGATGGTGCCGGTGCAATCGGGGTTGACGGTATAAACGGCGCTGCCTTTGGGTCTATCGCTGGTCGATGTCATTGTGATGAGGGCATGGCCTTCGCCGTCCGCATCGATGGTGCCCATCTGGGCAAAATGAACCGTCTGCTTATCGGAAAAATCGAGCCCGGACTTCGTTTTGGTCGGCCCTTCCACTCGGCCGGACGCCTGAAAGCCGTAGCGGCCTTTCAAGCTATCGATGCCGCACGTGCCGTCCGCCGCCTGCGCGGCAGGTGCGATCGCTATCGCTATCGAAATCACGAACAAACCTAACAATGCCTGATGATGTCGATTCCACAACATTCAAGTTCTCCCAAATCAGTTGGTATGAAGTGTTCAAAAAACCTTGAGAGTGAATCCTTTCTGCGTGTTGTTATCGGACTGATTGGTGAAGGCTTGCCGGCGGCTGGTGGTCGCGCGATTCGGCGGGATGTAACCCGGTGTATCTTCATGCAACTGAGGCAAAAAGGCTTGTAGTCCTCGGCTGATTTTTTTGTAGGATGTGGATGACATGGCCGACAGGTGGCGGATGTTGGAGCCGATATCGGCGGGCGGATTCGGCGGCAAGATGGAGGGTGCGCGTAGCGCACCCTCCCGGTTAGTTCAGCAGGGTATGCAACTAAAGGCTCCGATAGACCACCACCATCCAGTCGGGCAAAGGAAACTGCATTGCGACGCAGCATAGAGCAGCCCGCCGCCGCCGGCGCCGCCTGCTATGAGCGGCGTTTTGTACCGCTTAGCCAGTTCCCAAGCCGCGTTGCCTTTTTGTTGTTCTGGTGCCTGATTACTCATACGTCCCTCCCAGTTTGGCGTGCATTCCGGGATATCGCCATGGCGTCCTCAGAATGCCAGCGTGAGTTGAAAAAACATCGTCCTTTCCGGAATAAACAGAGGCGTTTCCTCCAGGCGCCCCGTTCGTCCCCCGAAGGCGTTCTGCCCCAGGAAATCGAATCTTTGATCCAGCAGGTTCTTGACGACGAATCCTGCCGTACCGTAGCGATAAGGTAAACGATATCTTAGGGAAAAATCGAGCAACGCGAATTGGTTGTCGTCATGGCCCTTAAAGGACTCGTCCTTGCCCTCGAAGGCTTCCTGATTGACATAGGTGACCGTGACGGAGCTCGACAGGCCCGAGGTATGGAAATAGCTCAGACTGAGCGGAACGATATGGTTCTGGTAGATCGTTTCATGGTGAGTCGCATCTGTGAATATATCGAACTGATACTCCAGGCTGGCGGCGAAATCATCGCTGATCGCCCAGTAGCCGTAGGCGCGGTACAGCATTTCTTCCCGTTTCGAGATAAAGGTCGGCGCATCCAACGAGATACCCAGCGGCAAAGGGACGATGACGTCGCGTAACGAGGCTTCCAGGCCGGCCATAAGATGGGACGAAAACTTGTGGTCCAGGCCGACTCCGTAACGCCGGGCATCCGTACCGGGCAGCCCGTCGAAGAACTGGTTGAACCCGGCGATTTGGGTCGGCTCGATGGTCACGTCTTCCTCGATGCCGCGGTCGAATGTACGGAATGCGGCAAGACGCAGGGTGGTGTCGGGCGTGAGTTCCCACATCAGCCCAAGTTTCGGGTTGACCTGGTCGAAATCGCCGACCCATTGATTTCGGGACGAGTCGTAGCTGACCCCCAGCGTCCAGGTCATGGCGCTCGGAAACCGGATATGGGAATAGAGATACGCGTTGCTGTGCCGGATGTCGTAGGCAATCCGCTGTGCGAAAAAGCTGAAGTCATTGGACACGTCGGCGGAAATATCTCGGCTGCCGCCGCCCAGGATCAGATCGAAGGGATCGCGCCGGTAGATATATTGGGCTTCGCCCATGAAGCCGCGCTGACTTGCAGTTATCGAAAAATCTACCGGGAGCCCGAAAGGAATCTGCTGGGCGTGGTTCCGCAACGTGTCCAGATACATGGCCGAAAAAATCAGGTCGGAGTTCGCTGTGGGCGAATAACGTAGGCCGGTCCGCACGGTGTCGGTGGTCAGCTCGCGCTTGAAGGTGTCGTCGAAAGCCTCCAGGTCGCCGTTGAAAAATAAATCGCCGTGCTCCAGATGCCGATGACGGTATTCGGCCTGGAGGCTGAGGCCGGGACTGATCATGCCCTGGGCGAAGACGTTGTAGATGTCCTGGCGCAGGTCGTTGTTCTTGCGGAAGCCGTTGGTTTCGTAATGGAACTGGCCGAGGCTGTAGGAGAAGTTATCCCACAGCCCGGCATGGACCAGCTCTTCCCCGAAGGTGTCATTGCTGCCGGCGATGCCGGAGGCCTGGAAGCTGAAGCGGTCGCGGGTGAACATGGGATTGAACTCGTTGAACGAGAGCCGCGAAGGTCCCGCCCCGTCCGGAATCAGCAGCCGCGCCTCGGCCAAATGGGGTTGTATCGGCGTGGTGTTGATCGGTTGCAGCAACTGGGATTGCAGCACTTCGCTGGCGCGGGCGATTTCGTGCCGCGGCAGCGAGGAGTAGGTGTCGGCCAGGAGCCGGTGCGCCGAATAATTGCCCGGCTCGATGCCGAGCGAGCGCCAGCCTTCCACCACGGCCCGCTGGCCGAAGCCGAGATCGGTATAGATACGACCCAGGGCGGCGCTGCGGGCGGCCAGATCGTCGTCCAGGGCGAGTTTGGAGCGATAGACCGCGCGGTTGTCGTTCAACTCGATCGCCCGTTGCAGATCCTTGAACGCTTCCACCGGCCGGTTTTCGGTCTGCTTCTTGATGGCCTCGTAGAACCAGGGCGTGGGGTCCTTGGGATCGAAGGTCTTGGCGAGATCGAACTGCTTTTCGGCGACCGCGTTGCGCTTTTGCTCGTAATACGCCTTGCCGAGATAGCTGCGGATCAGGGCGTCGCTGGGGTCGAGGCTGGCGGCGGTTTCGATGGCCGCCGTGCCCTCTTTCAGCTCGCCCCGCCGGACCAAAGCAAGCC
This sequence comes from Methylocaldum sp. RMAD-M, assembly GCF_017832375.1. Classification (NCBI taxonomy): domain Bacteria; kingdom Pseudomonadati; phylum Pseudomonadota; class Gammaproteobacteria; order Methylococcales; family Methylococcaceae; genus Methylocaldum; species Methylocaldum sp. RMAD-M. The sequence goes on from NZ_JAFIBZ010000004.1 coordinate 113,619, forward strand.
CCGAGCCGAAGCGGGCCAGGGGATCGGCCGAATCCAGCTCGGCTCCCTTGCGGAAGCTCGCCAGCGCCTCGGACGTGTCCCCGTCCATGAGCTCGACGAAGCCTAAGACGACATGGGCGCGGGGATTGCGCGGGTTGATCCGGACCGCGTTTTCGGCCGCTTTCCTCGCATCCGACCAGCGGCCGAGACCGGCCAGCAGTTCGGCCCGGCGCGCTTGGACCAAGGCGTCGTTGCTGTCGAGGCGCGCCGCGCGGTCGATGCTTTCGAGCGCGCCTTCGAGATCGAAATCGGCCTGGCGCGCGTAGGATTGCGCCATCCAGCCCGGAGCCGAAGCGGGATCGGTTTGAACCGCGGCATTTGCCAATCGGAGCGCTTCGGATTTCTGGTTGCGGGCCAGGGCGATGACCGAGCGCAAGGCGTCGATGGGCGCGGGCGTTTTCTCGCCCATATACACGGCCAGCAGCGGTTCCGCTTCGTCCACCCGCCCCACGCTCAGCAGCAGACCGGCGTACAGGGCGGCGAAATCGGCGTCGCGGCTGGCTTCCGGCACGCGGTCCAGCGCGGCCAGGGCTCCGGCGATGTCGCCGTCGGCATAAAGGCGGATGCCCTCGGCGATGGCCGGATCGCGGACTCGAGCCTGCAGGGCGGCGTAATCCACCAGCGGCGGGAAATAAAGCGCCCACTGGACGCCGTCTTCCGGACGCATCTCCAATGCCAGGCGCGGCGCCTCGTCGCGTGCAGCGACGGCGGTCTGGCCGTCCTTGAGCACGACTCGTCCTTCGGCGTTCGAGGTTTCCACCTCTCCTTCGAATACCGTGACCTGGCCGCCCTGCGGTCCTGCCTTGATGAGGAACTCGGTGCCTTTGATGGCGGCGTTGATGAATGGGGTCCGGATATCGAGGGGCTTGGGCGTTCGGCTGCGGGCATACAAGGCGCCGGTAAGCAGCTCGAGCCAGGACGGCTCTTCCGCCTTCACCTTGGAAAACACCACGGTGGTGTCCTGATCAAGCGAAATATAAGTTTGATTCGGCAGTAGCAGCGATGCGCGGCTGCGAATCATGGTTCGGATTTTGTCGCCGGGACAGAAGACCTGTTCGGCCTCCACCGGCGCCCATGACGGCTTTCCCGAGGACTGGATCTCGACCTGGCCCTGCGCCGACACCAGGCGGGCGGCCCATTGTTCGCATGTGGCGGCGATACCGGGATTGCTTGCGACGAGTGCGGCAGCGATCGTCAGGAACAATTTGGCAGATATGTGCATCGAGCTGCGAAAAGTATTTTTGAGTTATTGTTAATGGACTTACGCATGTGCTCCGGTCCCCCAGGTGGCCCCCAATGCCGTTATGTTAAGCCCTGCTTCGTCATTTCCGCAGGAGTCCGGAAGCCAAGGACGGCGTAGGCCTGAATCACACCCTTGCGCACCGAATACCGTGCTCCCGATCGCAAACGGCGGTTTGTCGGCAAGGGATTGCCGACCTACGTCTAAACGCCGTTGCCTGCCTGGTGGATTAAAAACCCATTGCGTCGCTACCGCGTCACTTGGTCAACGGACGGGCCGAGTCCGATTTTTCGATGCGAATGCCGAGCGGCCGGCCGCCGGCCGAATGCGCTCCCCCGAGACGCGTCTCGCATGTTTTAAGATAAAACCGGGCCGGTCCGTCATCGGGTAATTGTAGGACAAGCTGATTGAAAGCGGCATAGGCTTCGGGCCACCGCTCTGCCTCGAAGTGCCCTAGGGCAATCTGAAACCGGGCATTGAGTTCTTGCCAGCGGGACATTTCCGGCTCCGAGGGAGAAATCAACTGCGCTACGGATACCGGCCTGGTTTTTCCGGCCAGGAGAAATTGTCCCAAGCGTCTGGCCCGGATCTCGGCAATGTCCGCCAGCACCGCTTCCGACACCAGGATTTCGGTGCCGAGTATCTTGTTCAAGGCTTCCAGTCGCGCGGCGATGTTGACCGTATCGCCGACCGCCCGGATTTCGCCGCGGCTGTCGGTGCCGATATAACCTATGCGGAGCTCGCCGCAGTGAATCCCGATCCGCACCGGAAAATCGAGCCCATGAGTTTGTTCGAACCGGCGGACCGCTTGCTGGATTTCCAAGGCGGCCTGCAGCACGTTGCGCCTCGTTTCGGAATCGTCTCCCTCGGTGATCCAAATCGCCAGCATGGCATCCCCGATTACGTCGGAGATCCAACCCCCGTGCCGCGCCACGGGCTGAAAGATGACCCGGTAATAATCGTTCATAAGATCGGCGAGAGCCATCGGCTCCATGGTCTCGGCCAAGGATGAGTAGCGCCCCGCGTCGGTGGCGAGGCAGATGCCGTGGGTCAAACGTCCGTACGACGGCAATGCTTTTATGTCCTCATCGCGGGTGAGCTGGCTGAACACGTCGACCGGAATGAAACGCTCGATCACCGACTGCATTTTTTCCTCGCGCCGAACCCGCCGTAGGTGGCTAATGAGCACACTGCTCATTACGGCTGCCGGTGCCTGCCAAATCAGCGGGATGAACAGGGGCAGCCACAAGCCGTCGGCGCGGAATAGCGCCCATGCCGTCAACAAATACCCGCCGCTCAGCGCCGCGATAAAGACCATAGCCCTTTGAATCGAGAGCAGTTGAGCGCATGAACCGAGCGCAAGTCCCCAAAGGAATAGCCAAATGAGTTCCTTCAGCGGTGTAAGCGCCGGCAGCACCGATTTGTCTTCGAGCAGGTTGGCCAGCGCCGTCGCCGCCAGCTCCACCGAACTGACCGTGGAGTACGGTGAATTGAACAGACCTTCGGTATATTCGGGTTGAAAATCCTCGAGATACCCGATCAGGACGATCTTGCCCCCGAGCGACTTCAAGAGTTCTTCGGATGACGACTCGGCAAGTTTGTAATAGGGAATGGTCGGAAAGGTGCGAGTGGGTCCGTAGTGATTGAAATAACGCGACCGCCCGTTTTCATGAACACGGAACAGGGCGCGCAGCATCAGGCGCGTTTTTTCCGGTATGAGTCTTTGCTGCAGGGTCTCTTCGAGAATTGGAAGCAGATCGGACCGCGATTGGAGCAGTGCGGTGAGTTCCCTCTGCAAGGTATCGAATTGCTCCCGCTCGGTCGGCTGATTTTTGAGGAAGTCTGCGGCGCCCGGTGCGGCTTCCCCGAAAACGCGTAACAAATCGTCACGGGCCTTAAGCAAGGCATGGGCCAACAACAGCCGGGTGGGCAAGGTCGCCTGACCTTCTTCTCCGAAGAAGGTGAGAAAGCGGTTTATCCCATTGTCCTCCCTCGGCAGCAGAAACGGCGCGGTCGCCAGAGCCGCATCGGCCAATTGGTCCGTGGAATGTACCACCGATTCCAGGTATACGCCCTCGGAAACCTGGCGCGGCTTGACGTAATCGGTCAGTACGACGCGTCCCATCCGGCGCATGGCGTCGGCCATGTCCCGGTCGTCGTCCGGATCGGACGCCGGACTGAAAAAAAACACATTGAACGCGAGCAGTTCGGCATCGGATGCTTGAATGTTCCGAATGACCTGCGCATTGAGCCGACGAGGCCATGACTGCGGATCGTTCGGCGTCTGCAGGCGCAACGCGGACTCGTGATCAATGCCGACGATCACGATATCCTCGGGAGGTTTTTCTGCGCCTCTCAGACGGTAAAGCAGGCCGAGATCGAATTCCTGTTCGAGTTGTGTCCGTGCGGGTACGACGCCGAGCATTAAACCGCTGAGCGCGATCAGAAGCGGCGCTCGGACGCGCCGAAGGCCCTCAAGCACCAGGCGGATACGAATGCTCATAAGGTGTTTCGAGTCCCGTGATTCGCACTTTGACGAGGGGAACGGTTATTGGCTGATGTCACTACAACAAATCCTGAAAGGAATCCGTCCTGATCGCAAGAATCCTTCGCCGGTTGGGGGGAACTGTCCAGAACAGTCCACGGTCCCGCCGGCACTAGCCCGCATTTCTCACACCCTCCAATCGCAAACGGTCATCCGGGGAAGGGGCTGGCCGGCGCTCCCGGCCAGGTCGTTTGCGATTGGAGCACCCGAATGACCCTTCCAATCGCAAACAGAGGCAGTAGGATGCCGTGAGGAACGAACCGCCCTTCGACTAAGCTCAGGACGGGCATCGTTCGCGATCTCGACGTAGTGTCAGCTACGCCTTCGCCGTCGCTCAGTCCGTGCGGCGCGCCACAGCGGCGTCTCGAGGCCCTCGCTACGAAAAGGTGTGAGCAATGCGGGCTAGTTCCCGGAGCCGGCTACATTATACGGAGTGAAATTGGGAAATACGTCACGGAATTATCGTTTGCTTCGTCCTAGCCTAAGTCATCTACGAAACGTTGGAGGGGCCCCGGCCGATGAAGACAAATCCGCATAATGAAAGGGCGTCGGACCTGGAGATTTATACGTTTCGCTTGCGTTTCGAAGGTTCCACCGATATTCCCCTCGAGACCGGCGGGTATTGGTGCGATGCGGAGGGGCGCCTGATCGAGGGTGCCGATGCGGTCAACGGGAAACTGCTGCTGGCGCTGACGGAGCCGGAGCTCAAACATGGGCGCTTGCTCATTGCCCCGGTATCTCCCGACACGTTTCGCGCCGGCCGGCTCACGGCTGACGATCTGCGGTCGTACGATGCGTTCGAGCCGCGAGCGCTATTCGATTCCGGACTGCGGCATCACACTCTGCCGGAAATTCCGGAATCCGTGTGGCGATTCTGGTTCATATACCGACAGTTTGCGCTCGGACGGCCGAGACGGTCGCAAGCCGCCATTCAGAGCTGGTAGGGGCCGCGGAGCACCCTGTCTCCACGCTCAAAGCACCATGATCAGTTGACTTCCGAAAACGTCGACTTCGTAATGGGTCAGATTAATGATCTGAAAGGCACATGCCTGTGCCTGGGCGGGATCGTCGAAAAAGCCGATCACGACGCCCGCAACGGCATAGCCATATCCGTTAAACATGCGAATGACATTTTTGATTACCGTTTCCATCGGTACCTCCTTGGCAATCTGCGTACGCCATTCATTTCGGCAGATAAATCCGCTCGATGGGCGGAAGAATCGAAACGCTCCGATCGCCTCGCACTCGGCGGCCCCCTGCCTTGCCAAATCCCCTTTCATGCTTTAGCTTAGCCCCATATCCGTAAGGCTGGGGGTGCCCTGCTGCCGTTCTCGGCGTGGTCGATCATTTGCGAACCGGCTCACCGACGACCGTGTCCCGCAGGGCTGAGAAACACCCTTCGAACCTGATCCGGTTAACACCGGCGTAGGAAAGCCTGTCCTGAGCCTGGCGATGGACCCGTCTTGCCTGCGCCCCCTTTTTCCGTTTTTGAACCAGGAGAAAGCGATGAGCGCATTTCCCGAAGAATTCCTGCATGAAGCAGTAACCGCCAAACGAGCTTCCATACGGCCGTTCGCCGCTTCAGAAAAGATTTATGTCCAGGGCAGCCGTCCCGATGTCCGCGTGCCCATGCGCCAGGTCGTTCAATCCGACACTCCGGCCAGTTTCGGCGCCGAAAAGAACCCGCCGATTTATGTCTATGACACATCCGGGCCTTATACCGATCCGCAAGTAAGTATTAATCTGCGTCTGGGCTTGCCGCCTTTGCGCGAAGCCTGGATCGGGGAGCGCGGCGATACCGAGGAGCTTTCCGGGCCGAGTTCCGAGTATGGACGGAAGCGCCAGGCCGACCCCGCTCTCGCCCATTTCCGCTTCGAGCATATCCGCCGGCCGCGCCGGGCCAAAACCGGGGCTAACGTGACTCAGATGCATTACGCGAGGAAAGGCATCGTCACGCCGGAAATGGAATTCATCGCCATCCGCGAAAATCAGCGCCTGGAAGCGGTCAGCGAGATGTACAAGCTCCAGCATCCGGGCGAATCCTACGGCGCGTCCATCCCCAAGGTCATCACCCCGGAGTTCGTCCGGGACGAAGTCGCCCGCGGCCGCGCCATCATCCCGGCCAATATCAATCATCCGGAATCCGAGCCGATGATCATCGGCCGCAATTTCCTGGTGAAGATCAACTGCAACCTGGGCAACTCGGCCGTCACCTCCTCGATCGAGGAAGAGGTGGAAAAAATGCTGTGGTCGATCCGCTGGGGCGGGGACACGGTGATGGATTTGTCCACCGGCAAAAACATCCACGAGACCCGCGAGTGGATCATCCGCAATTCGCCGGTGCCGATCGGTACGGTACCCATTTATCAGGCCTTGGAAAAAGTGGACGGCAAAGCCGAGGAACTGACCTGGGAGATCTTCCGCGATACCCTGATCGAGCAGGCCGAGCAGGGCGTGGATTATTTCACCATCCATGCCGGCGTGCGCCTCGGGTATATCCCGCTGACCGCGAAACGCGTGACCGGCATCGTGTCGCGCGGCGGCTCGATCCTGGCCAAGTGGTGCCTGGCCCATCACAAGGAGAATTTCCTCTACACGCATTTCGAGGAAATCTGCGAGATCATGAAAGCCTACGACGTTAGCTTCAGCCTGGGCGACGGCCTCAGGCCCGGCTCCATCGCCGATGCCAACGACGAGGCGCAGTTCGCCGAACTCAAAACCTTGGGCGAGCTGACGGAAATCGCCTGGAAACACGACGTGCAGACCATGATCGAAGGCCCCGGCCACGTGCCCATGCACATGATCAAGGAAAACGTTGAAAAGCAATTGGAACTTTGCCGGGAAGCGCCCTTCTACACCCTGGGGCCGCTCACCACCGACATCGCGCCGGGCTACGATCACATCACCTCGGCCATCGGCGCCGCCATGATCGGCTGGTTCGGAACCGCCATGCTCTGCTACGTCACGCCCAAGGAGCACTTGGGACTGCCCAACAAGCAGGATGTCCGCGACGGCATCATCGCCTACAAGATCGCCGCCCACGCCGCCGATCTCGCCAAGGGCCATCCGGGTGCTCAGGTTCGCGACAACGCCTTGTCCAAGGCGCGTTTCGAATTCCGCTGGGCGGACCAGTTCAATCTCAGCCTGGACCCGGAAAAGGCCCTGGAATTCCACGACGAAACACTGCCCCAGGAAGGCGCCAAGCTGGCCCATTTCTGCTCCATGTGCGGCCCGCACTTCTGCTCGATGCGGATTACCCAGGACGTGCGCGATTACGCGCAAACCCATGGACTCAAGGAAAACGAGGCCTTGACGGCGGGCATGGAGGAGAAGGCGGAGGAATTCGTGAAGAGCGGGGCGGAGATTTACCGTAAGGCGTGACCGTTGCCGAATGGAATCTTGCTCATATCGTGGTGACGCTCGCCTGCGGTCGCAATACGCGGTTGCAGGCTGTCCCCTCTCTGATGCCCCATAGCAGTGCCGTGCCGCGCAGAAAAATTTTATCGAGGCGGCGGTTGAGTTGACGGCAGGTGACCTAATGTATCGTGATTTTTGCTATAGTCGCCTGCGTTTCCAACCATAAGAAAAGAGAGGAAATCATGGAATCGAACGTCGTCAAAGGCGCAATCGGGTTCGCCATCGTCATGATCGTCGGTTTTATCATCGTCGGCACGACGCGCGAAACTCAGCAGGAAAAAATGCAAGGCGCCTTCCTGCAAACATCGAACCTGCTCAGCAGTTTGGCTTTGGACAAATGCACCGAGGCGGTAAAGAGTGAAATCGGCACTCATCCCTACAGCCCGTCCGAATCCGACAGCGATCACGTTAAATACGTCACCTTGATCTGGAACAACGTCGGCTCGGCGAAACGCGCCGAATGCCGTTACATCATGGATCAGGGCATCACCCTTCTGAAGATCGACGACCGCACCATCATCGAGAACGATGTAGCCGCGACCACCGCTCCCAGCGCGCCGCGTCCGGTACACCACCAATAAGCCTCGGAGAACGAAGACCCGCCTGCAGGGATCGAGCGGATCGCGACGGCGATTCCGCCGCGGGCGGTCTCCGGCGGCGCGACGAAAATCTGCGCTAAGAACCGATTCGAGGCTATCTTTCCCCTCTGCGCGAGGTTTTCCAAATCGAGATCAGCACCCATAATCCGCCGATGCCGGCGGCGGTAAACCCCAAAACGCCGAGGGCGGGCAGGCCGAACAGGGTGGGGCCGCCGCTGACGGTCATGACGATGGACGATCCGATGATGAGCGAAGCGGTCACCATGCCTACGGTTAATCGGCTGGCGGCCCGGTCCATGAGCATCCCGAAACGGTCCAACTGGCTGAGGTCTACGTGAACGTTGACGGCTCCGCTCCGGAGGAGCCTCATTAGTCTTCGGATGTCTTGCGGCAGGGCACTCAGGACCGACATCAGGCTGGCCAGATTGCGCCGGCCTTTTCGAAGCAGTGTGTCCGGGTGGTACCGAAGCACGCTGGCTTGCTGCAATAGCGGAGTCGCTTGCGCGACGATGTCGAAATCGGGATCGAGCTGGCGTCCGGTACCCTCGAGTGTGATCAGCGCCTTGAACAGCATGGTCAAATCTGGCGGCAGGGTAAGCTGGTGGTCCCGCATCAGACTCGTCATTTCTGTGAGCATGTCGCCCAGACGGAGCTGTTTGAGCGCGACACCGTGATATTTATCGATGAACATGCCCACTTCGGCGACCAGTCGCTCGGTGCTGGGCGCGGCTTCGCCTGCCCAATCCAGCAATACGTCCACCACCGTGGCGGCATCCCGGACCACGATGGCATTGAGCATGTCCACCACTTGGTCCCGCCGCGATTCCGACAGCGAGCCGACCATGCCGAAATCGATGAAAGCCAGCCTGTTTTCGGGTAGAAAAATAAAGTTGCCGGGGTGTGGGTCGGCATGGAAAAAGCCGTCGATCAATACCATCTTGAGCACGGCGTCCGCGCCGCGTTGAGCCAGAATCTTGCGATCGAGTCCCGTGGCGTCGAGCGCCTTGAGATCCCGTCCGGCTATCCCTTCGATATATTGCTGAACATTGATCCGCTCGCCGCAGTATTCCCAGTAAACTTTGGGGATCACGATCGTGGGGTCGCCCGCGAAATTATCGGCGGCCCGCTCGGTGTTCCGTCCCTCGGTCAGCAGATCGAGCTCGTTGCGCAGGGAGATCTTGAATTGCCGCAGTACTTCTTGCGGATGGAATCGACTGACGTCGGGGAATTCGTGCTCGACGATTCCAACCAGACGCTCGAGCAGGCGTAAATCCGCTTCGATGGTCGGGCGGATACCGGGGCGGCGAATCTTGACGATCACCTGTTGACCGTCGGGAAGACGGGCTCGATGGACCTGTGCGATGGAGGCGGCGGCCAAAGGCGTTTCGTCGAACTCGACAAACACTTCGCTGACCGACCCGCTCAAATCTTCCTCGATCTGCGATCGCAGTTTCTCGAAAGGAAGCGGCGGCACCCGGTCATGCAGTTTTTCGAATTCCGTGATCCAGTCCGGTGGAAACAAGTCCACGCGAGTGGCAAGGATTTGGCCGAACTTGATGAAGGTCGGCCCCATCTCTTCCATGGCCTTGCGCACGCGTTGCGGCGGATCGAGGCGAAGCAGCTCCTCGAAGCGGGTCCAGTTGAGCGCCCGCCCGGCCTTTTCCAGCAGCCGCTCGAGTCCCAGGCGCTTGACCATGTCGCCGAAACCATAGCGGATCAGGATGGACGCGATGTCGTGCAATCGCCCGAGATCACGCATTGCACTCAGAGTTTCAAGTATCATCGTCGAATGATTCGCTATTGGAGGAAACGCTCAAAATCCGTGCCGATCGCCGCGACGGAATTCGACGAGCGCGGTTGTGTGGCGGGCTGCCTGAACGCCGCTATCCTAGCCCGCATTCCTTACACCCTCCAATCGCAAACGGTCATCCGGGGAACACCCGGACGACCCTTCCAATCGCAAACGTCATCCGGGGAGCACCCGGACGACCCTTCCAATCGCAAACGGTCGCTTCGGGAAGGGGCTGGCCGGCGCTCCCGGCCAGGCCGTTTGCGATTGGAGCACCGAAGCGCCCCTTCCAATCGCAAACGGCATCTCTGGGAGCGCCAGAGATGCCCATCCCGCTGCGGACGCCGATTCGCTCGCCGAACCCTTAGATCGGTTGCCAAGGGGGATATTTCTTACCTTATGTTACACGATTGGCTTATCGCGCCAGCCAGCCGAGCGTCTGCTGGACATCGTACCTATCTAGGTCGGTTTCCCGGCTGCGCGTCGGGGCGCATTCAGCTTTCGTCGGCAGCGGCGTCGACGCTTGGCTGAGGGTCATTATGGCGTGTCATTCAGCGCCGTGGACTTCGCTTGCGCTCGTTATCTTCGGGCAGGACGATATTGAGTTCCAAAATCTCGCGGTTTTCATCCTGTTCCATGGAAACCGTGATGGCGTTTTGGTCTATGTTCACGTATTTGCGGATCACTTCCAGCAAATCCTTTTGCATGGCGGCGAGATATTCGGGTTGAGAGCGCTGCGAGCGTTCGTGCGCCACCAGGATCTGAAGACGCTCTTTGGCGATAGCCGCACTCGACGGCCGAGAACTTCGAAAATAATCCAAGAGTCCCATAATTAACCCCCGAACAGCCGACCGAACAAGCCTTTCCTTTCCTCTTCGAGGAAGCGATGGGGGACATTTTCGCCTAAGTACCGGCGTATCACATCGGCATATGCCTGGCCGGCATCGCTCTTGTCGTCGAGAATGACCGGCGTTCCCGCGTTGGATGCACTGAGCACGGCTTTCGATTCCGGTATTACGCCGAGCAGATGCAAGGAGAGAATCTCCTGTACGTCGTCCACGCTGAGCATTTCGCCCAGTTTGACCCGTTGCGGGGAATAGCGGGTCAAGAGGAGATATTCCTTGATCGGTTCGAGTCCCTGTTCGGCGCGGCGGGACTTGCTGGCGAGTATGCCCAGCATGCGATCCGAGTCGCGGACCGAAGAAACTTCCGGGTTGGTGACGACAATCGCGTCGTCGGCAAAATACATCGCCAGATTCGCGCCGCGTTCGATGCCGGCGGGGGAGTCGCAGACGATGTATTCGAAGGTTTCGGACAACTCGTTCAGAACTCGCTCGACACCATCCAGGGTGAGCGCATCCTTATCGCGGGTTTGCGAAGCGGGCAGAATGTAAAGGTTCTCGCAGCGTTTGTCTCGGATCAGGGCCTGATTCAAGGTGGCTTCCTGATTGATGACGTTCACGAAGTCATAGACCACGCGTCTCTCGCACCCCATGATGAGATCCAGGTTGCGCAGCCCGATGTCGAAATCGATGACAGCGGTGCGGTGGCCTTTCAACGCCAATCCCATGGAAACGGCGGCGCTGGTGGTCGTTTTGCCAACACCCCCCTTTCCGGAAGTCACAACGATAATTCTCGCCACTCGTGCTCTCCAGATTCAAAAAGCTTTGTTTACAGGTTTTCGATGATTAACGAACTGTCGCGCAGATAAATTTGCACCGGCTTGCCGCGCATGGATTCGTCCAAATTTTCGCTGATCTTGTAGTGTCCGCCGATGGCAATCAGTTCTGCTTGCAGGTCCGCGCAGAAAATCCGCGCATCCAGGTTTCCCTGTACCCCCGCCAATGCACGTCCGCGGAGTGAGCCGTAAATATGGATATTTCCGTCCGCCATGACCTCCGCCCCGGGACTGACTTGGGACAGAACAATCAGGTCGGCGCCGGAGGCGTAAATCCGCTGCCCGGAACGGACCGGCTGCTCGATCAGTTTGCTTCCGCTCGGCAGCTTGGCCGTCGCGCGCGATGAGGATTTCGAAGCGGAAGGCGCAGGCGCTGGTCCGGCGACGGTTTCGTGCTTATGTTCCGGAAATATGGCCAGTTTCGCGTCTTGCGCCGCCGCTTGCAGCCTTGAACTTCCGCCGCGGGTGCCGACCGGAACCAAATGATGATCGTGCAGGATGTCGATCAAATCGAAGAAATCGACATAGGCGTTGTTGGGAAGGTCGCTGAGATCGATCACCACCGGGGCGTTACGGAAAAATTCCGGTGCTTGCCGGATCTTGTCTCTGAGCTGTTGGGCGACAAGCGCGTTGTCGCTGTTCGAAAGCTTCAGGATCGGCAGCGTAATGGAACCCGATTTGATTTCGAGCGAAACGGACCGGGCCGACTGTTCGTTAGACTTGACGGGCATCCTGATTGGGCGGGGCTCATCGGCGGAATTTGCGATGGGCGCATTCTATCACTCCCTTAAAATTTGCGTAAACGCAAGCCGCGAAAAGCGAATTTCTCGACTGAGGTTCCATCGAGCGAGCAGGGCGCGCGCCAACGATGCTATGATCTTCGAAACGATCGCCAGTTTGCTGCGTCGCGCGTAGCCAGGAGGGAAGCTTCATGAGCCAAAGAGAGATAGATGGTACCGGCATTAGGGTTGTGCCCGTTGGGCTAGGTGCCATGCCGTTGTCCATCCAAGGCAGGCCCAGCGAAGAACAAGCGTTTCAGGTCATCGAGACCTTTCTCGCCGAGGGCGGCAATTTTATCGATACGGCAAACGTTTATTGTCTGGACGATTCCGACATCGGGCACAATGAACGCCTCATCGCCAAAGTTCTGGACCAACTCGGCAAACGGGATCAGGTTGTCATCGCAACCAAAGGCGGTCTCAGGCGCCCGGGCGGCGAGTGGGTGATCGACGGGGACCCGAAATTTTTGCGGGAGTCCTGCGAACGAAGCCTCAAAGACCTGAAGACGGATTGCATCGAGTTATATCAGCTTCATGCCGTTGATCCCAATATCGGCTTGCTGCCTTCTCTGGAAGAGCTGATAAAGCTCCGGGACGAAGGCAAAATCAGGCATATCGGGCTATCCAATATCACTAGCCTGGACATTCTCCAGGCCGCTCTCGATCACGCGCCTATCGTTTCCGTCCAGAACCGTTGCAATCCGTTCGAAAAGCAGGATTTCGCCAACGGCGTGATCGACTATTGCGGTTTGAAAGGCATCACCTATATCCCTCATAGTCCGGTAGGCGGACACTACGGTCACGTTCGTCTCGGTCACAGCGAATTGTTCGAACGTCTGGCCGAAAAGTACCGATCGTCCCGTTACGGCATCGCCTTGGCCTGGCTGCTGGCCAAAGGCGAGCATATCATTCCCATTCCGGGAGCCAGCAAGCCGACCAGCATCGCGGACAGCATGCGCGCCTTGCACGTCCACCTCGATCCGGAGGATGTTCGCGCAATCGACAACATACCGGAACTTCGGTGACTCATTGGCTTTTGCCCGCGACGACGGCATTCATCTGCTGGGGAATTTGGGCATTTCTGCCGAAACTCACCACGCGCTATATCGATCCCAAAAGCGCCATTATTTACGAGGCTGCCGGCGGGCTCGTCGTAGCGTTGGTTGTTCTGGCCCTTTTTGTCTTCAAGCCGGCCACGGAGCCGCGCGGCATGGTGTTGGCGTTGAGCACCGGGGTCCTCGGGGCCATGGGAGCTTTCGCTTATCTTTACGCCATGACCAAAGGCCCGGTTGTGTTGGTCTCCACGGCTACGGCCTTGTATCCGACCGTCGCCGTGGTTCTGGCCTATTTTTTCTTGAACGAGTCGGTTACTCTCAAGCAAGCGATCGGGATCGTACTAGGTCTGATCGCGATGGTATTGGTTAGCACTTGAAGAGCGATTAGTCGGTTCTGCGCAACGCGCCTTAAGGTTGCGTAGCCCATACCGGCAATGATGCTTGCCAGGGAATAAAACGCGCATGCAATTACCGGACTATCAAGGCGCCGGCATCGTAAATCTGCTCAGCTCGCTCATTACCGGGCTCGGTGGCGAGCCGAACGGCTATGCGCCCCTCAACGGCCTGTCATCGGCGGAGGTGGGCGCTTACCGCAATGTTGTTCTGATCGTAGTCGATGGACTCGGTTATGAATACTTGATCAGGCAGGACCGCGGCAGTTTCTTGCGGCAACATCTCCGCGGACGCATGACATCGGTCTTTCCGTCCACTACCGCGACGGCCATAACGAGCTTCTTGACCGGACTGGCGCCGCAACAGCACGGTTTGACCGGATGGCACATGTATTTCAAGGAGTTGGGTGCCGTACTGTCGGTATTGCCTGGTGTGCCTCGATACGGCGGGATACCGCTGGGGAAATGCGGCATCGAAGCCGAAAAATTTTTCGGCCATGTGCCGATCTTCAATCGCATTCCGCTGCCTTGCTATATCGTTTCCCCGCGCCGTATAGCCCATTCGGACTTCAATTTGGCGCATCAAGGCAGAGCCGAATTGCGAGATTTCGATACGATCGAGGAATTTTTCGGCGTGATCGTTCGGACTCTCCGGAAGGATGTTCATCGCAAATTCATTTATGCCTACTGGTCTGAGCTCGACCATATCGGCCATGAGAATGGATCGGCAAGCCCGGAGGCGGAACAGCATCTGGCTGAACTGGACAGCGCCTTCGAGGCGTTTTTCGGAAACATTGCGGGAAGCGATACGCTGCTCATCGTCGCGGCGGACCACGGTCAAATCGATACCAGCCCCGAGCGTGTCATCGAGCTGGACGATCATTCGGAGCTGAATGAATGCCTGATATTACCTTTATGCGGTGAAAGACGGGCTGCATATTGCTATGTGAAATCGGGCGAGACGCAACGCTTCGAACGTTATGTACAAGATAACTTGGCCGCTTACCTCGAATTGCATCTCAGTCGGGATCTTCTCGCTTCCGGCTGTTTCGGTTCAGGCACGCCTCACCCCCGGTTGACCGAACGCATAGGCGATTACATGCTGATCATGAAGGAGAATTACGTGATAAAGGATTGGCTCCCCGGCGAACGCCCATATCGGCAGATCGGTGTCCACGGCGGCATGAGCCCGGAGGAGATGTTCGTCCCGCTTATCGTGGCGGCGGCTTAGGCGGGAAGGCTGCGTACGAGTAGGCTCGGGTTATGCGGAGACTCGGTTAGATGCGGCCTCGGAGATCGCACTTCGACCCGAAGAGTCGAAGCTTTGTCTATCACGATGCGAATGGATTCGAAGGTAGGCGTGCAAAGAAAAAAACCGGCACGGGAACGTCCGGTGCCGGTTTATGCGTCTTCTGACGTAGCGCTTAAAGCTGTTCGTTTTCCGGTTTTTCCTTCTTTTCGGTATCTCCGTTGTTTGGGCTCAAGCCTTCCAATTCAAGGTCCATTTCCTGCTCGAACTCATCCTCCAGAGGAGGGTTGCCGTCATGGATCAGGTAATTGCGCTGCTGAAAGTAAGCGTTACGAATAAACTCGTAACGGTCGACCGAGGCCTCGTCAACGATTTTGGTGGCGCTCAGCAGGTCGGCGCGCATGTCGACCGTTTTCAGAGTGCCCGTTCCATAGGGAATCGCGGCCGGAGTGATCCAGTTAATGGGGTTGGCGGCGGTGTCTCCGGCCAAGCCGAGGGCGCCGCGGGGCGTGCTCGGTCCGATGAACGGCAGAACCAGATAGGGACCCGACGGAATGCCCCAGGCGCCCAAGGTCTGATCAGTATCTTCGTTGTGTTTCGGTAGATCGAGCTTGGAGGCGACATCGATGAATCCGCCCACACCCAGAACCGTATTGACCAGGAATCGGCCGGTGTCTTGCCCGGTTTGGAGAAGCTTGAATTGCAATAGGTCGTTGGCGATTACGCCAATGTCGTCCACATTGCTGAAGAAGTTGGTGATACCCTTATCGACGAACGACGGCGTGATATATTGATAGCCCTGACTGACGGGCTTCATGACATAATCGTCCAGAGTATCGTTAAATTTCTGAACGCCGCGGTTCCACCCTTCCCAAGGGTCGCGTGGATCATGCTTGGTGGCGGTCGCGCAGCCGGCAAGACTCACGATAAGCGCGAGTCCGAAGACCGGCAATGAAGGGCGTAACTGGCGAGTTGTTTTCATTTTTTTTGTTCCTTTCCCGAAGTCGATCAGGCTTTCTCTAAAATTAGCATATCCAGGGCGAAGCTTCGAGCTACCGTGAACTTAAATTCGAGTTGACGGGAAAATATAATGAGCTTAGCGAACCTAGTCGAGAAAAAAATGCGATCGAATAATGCCTGATCATCATCTCGCCAGTTTGGCGCGCCGCTTCCGCGGCTATTTGCCTGTCGTCGTCGACGTCGAAACCTCGGGTCTAAGCCCTTCGGAACATGCTTTGCTGGAAATTGCCGTGGTTATTCCCGAGATGAACGGCAACGGCCATCTCCAGATCTGTGAGACCCATTCCACTCATATCAAGCCGTTTCCAGGTGCTCGCATGGATCCGGCTGCCTTGAGTTTCAACAAGATCGATCCTTATCACCCGTTTCGATTCGCGGTGGATGAGAAGGAAGCGCTCTCGAAGATCTTCCAGCCCGTTCGCGCCGCCGTCCGGCGCACCGAGTGTACTCGGGCGATCCTGGTCGGGCACAATCCCGCCTTCGACATCGGTTTTTTGAACGCGGCAGTAGCGCGGTGCGGGATCAAGCGGAATCCTTTTCACCCTTTCAGCACTTTCGATACCGCTACTTTAAGCGGTCTGGTTTACGGCCAAACCGTGCTGGCGAAGGCGGTGCAAGCGGCGGGATTCGAGTGGAACAACGACCAAGCGCATTCCGCGATTTATGACGCCGAGCAAACCGCTCGCCTGTTCTGTACGATCGTAAATCGCTGGAAAGACCTGGTAACGATTGAAAAAGGCAGCCCGGAGGATTTACTCGGATGAATCCACCGAAGTAGGAGCCGCTTCGCTCAGCCGCTTCTGCAACTCGCCGCTTTCGAACAGCTCCAACATGATATCGCTTCCGCCGACCAGCTCGCCGTTAATGTAAAGCTGCGGAAACGTCGGCCATTGAGAAAATACCTTCAGCCCCTCTCTCAGCTCGGGATCTTCGAAGATGTTCACGTAAGCGTACTCGACGCCGCAGCGTTCCAAAATTTGCACTGCCCGTCCCGAAAAGCCGCACTGAGGAAAATCGGGAGACCCCTTCATGTAAAGGATCACCGGATTCTCGGCGAGTTGTTTCTTGATGCGTTCTGTAACATCCATACCGGCTGTCTCAAATTAAAGTGGATAAAATACCTTAGTGAATCTATCAGAAATGATCGGCGCTCGGAAGGCCGACTCTGATGCTTAAACTTTGTCGTTTACTGTTGGATAATCCGCTAAAGCGACAATTTCATCACTCAAAATAAATAAGGAATTCTCTGCATGCATCAGATTACCCTCATTCCCGGTGACGGTATCGGACCTTCCATCGTCGATGCCGCGGTCAGCGTGATCGAAGCGACCGGCGTAAGAATCCACTGGGATCGGCAATTAGCCGGCATGGCGGCTGTCGAAAAACATGCCGATCCATTGCCCGATGCGACCATCGAATCAATCCGGAACAATCGAATTTGCTTCAAAGGCCCGCTGACCACGCCGGTCGGCGGGGGTTACCGAAGCGTCAACGTAACCTTGCGACAGACATTCAACTTGTATGCGAATGTTCGTCCGGCCATTTCTTTCGAAGGCACCAGCACACCGTTTCAAAATGTAAACCTGGTGACGGTTCGCGAGAATACGGAAGGCCTCTACGCCGGTATCGAGCATTTCATCAAGGTCGATGCGGAAAAACTGGGAGCAGAAAGCATCGCGATCGTTACCAAGAAAGGCTCCGAACGGATCATCGAATACGCCTTTCAATATGCGCGCAAAACCCAGCGCAAAAAAGTGACGCTGGTGCACAAAGCCAACATTTTGAAGTGTACCTCCGGGCTGTTTTTGGAAATCGGTCGGGAAGTCGCCAAGGCTTATCCGGAGATCGAGTTCGAAGACAAGATCGTCGACGCCTGCTCGATGCAACTGGTCATGAGGCCGGAAGTGTTCGATGTGATCGTTACCACCAACTTATTCGGGGATATTCTGTCCGACTTGGCGGCAGGTCTCATCGGCGGGTTGGGATTGACCGCAGGCGCGAACATCGGCACCGATGCCGCTTTATTCGAGGCCGTGCACGGCAGCGCGCCGGATATTGCCGACAAGGGCATTGCCAATCCGACGGCCATGATCCTGGCGGGCGCCATGATGCTCGAACATATCGGGGAGCTCGACGCTGCCCGGAAAATCGAACAAGCCGTCCGTAAGGTCATCCGCGACGGCAGAATCGTGACGCCCGACCTAAACGCGAATTCGCCCTACGGAACGCAACATATGGCCGATGCCATAATCCGCGAGCTCATCGAGTAAGGCTGATCGGAAAGCACCGTTCTCGTAGAAGTTTTCTGCTGCCAGGCAGCCCAACACAGTATCTCAAGATTGGCCCCATGACCGACTTACATGGGGCCAAACGCAGACGGACCTTGTTCGCCAAGGCGCGAATAGGAAAAATTGGATTTGATCAATCGGACGTCTCGCGCTAATCTATTAGGCCTTCCGCTACGTCCCCATCGTCTAGCGGCCCAGGACTCCGCCCTCTCACGGCGGCAACAGGGGTTCGAACCCCCTTGGGGACGCCAAGTTTATATAACCTTGGGACAGTAAGGTCCCGACGGTCGTTTGTCCTTCCGCCCGCAATACTTTCTTGCCTTTCCGTTCCACCGGAATACACCGAATCGGTTCCTTGAGCAGTTGCCGGAGCGCTTTTCGTGCCGCGGCCACATCGCGCTGCATCCAGCGCGTCAAACCTCTGGAGTGACGCTCATTTGCGCCAGTAGGCCGGCGTGAACAGGATCAGCGCCGTGAACACCTCGATGCGGCCAAGAAACATGGCCAAGGTGCAGATCCACGTTTGAAAGTCGGTCAATCCGCCATAATTCGTGGCAGGCCCTACTTCTCCTAACCCCGGACCCGCATTGTTGATGCTGGCGAGCACGGCGGAGAACGATGACAGGAAATCGAGTCCACTGATTACGAGCAATAAGGTAAGGACCACGACGCTCATGAAATAGACAAAAATAAATCCGAGCACCGACAGGACGATCGGTGACTGAATGACCATATTGCCGAGTTTGAGCGGGTTGACCGAAGTGGGGTGAGTCAGCAGGAACATCTGGAGCTGGCTTTGTTTGACGAGAATCAGGGTCCGCATCATCTTGATGCCGCCGCCGGTGGATCCGGTGCAGACGGCAACGCAACTCACGAAGAACATCCACAGCGGCGCAAAAATCGGCCACTCGTTGAAATCGGCGGTGACAAACCCGCAGTCGGTGCCGATGGACACCAAGCTGAAGCTCGCGTGGCGAAGGGCGGTCGGAAAATCCGCATAAGTGCCCTGAAGCCACAGATAAAGCCCAATTGCCACGCAACTGCCCACCACAAGCACCAGATAAGGTAGCAACTCGACATCATGCTTGTACGGCATCAGGCTCCTGCCGCGGAGCGCCAGAAAATGCGTGGCGAAGTTCATCCCCGCCAGCAGCATGAAAACGATCAAAACCGCCTCGATTGCGGGCGAATTGAAATGGCCGACACCGGCGTCGTAGGTGGAGAACCCGCCGAGCGACAAGGTTGCAAATGCATGGCAGACAGCGTCCAGCCACGTCATCCCTGCCCATTTCAAGGCAAAAATGCAGGCCACGGTGATGCTGCCGTAAACCAGCCAGAGATTCTTGGCCGTCTCGGTAATGCGCGGCGTGAGCTGGCTGTCTTTCATGGGGCCGGGCGTTTCAGCCATAAACAGCTGGCGGCCACCGACACCGAGCACCGGGAGAATCGCCACCGCCAAGACGATGATTCCCATGCCCCCCAACCAGTTGAGTTCATGCCGCCATAAATTGATGGCGGGCGGCAGCCGATCCAATCCGGTCAGAGTCGTGGCGCCGGTAGTCGAAAGTCCGGACATCGTTTCGAAGTAGGCGTCGGTAAACGACAGGTTCTTCAGATACGACATCAGTGGAAAAGTTGCAAAGGCGGCCATTCCGGTCCAGGCGAGCACCACCAGCATAAAGCCCTGTTTGGCCTTTAACTCCCTATCGAATTGGCGGGTCAGTATCCAAAGTAGCAAACCCGCACCCAAGGTGAGCAGCATGTCCTCGATGAAAAGCAGTTCCGTCCCATCCCGATAAATGAGCGACGTCAAAATAGGCAAGATGTAGGTCATGCTGAAGACCATTAGCATCAGCCCGAAAACCCGGGCCAGTGACAGAAATTGAATCATGCTGAAATGCTTTTTTGTTCTTAAGATTTCTGTATGCGCAGAATAAAAGGCATCGGAATTTCCGTCCGTAAGCGATCACTATCCCATTTTCTTTGAGACGATAGCCATTCCAGAACTTACCCGGCGCGCTAAAAATACCGGGCATTGATCACGAAATGCGCGACTATGCTGCCGGCATACCCGAGCGCAATGGCCGGAACCCATTTCAGGTGCGTGCTGAAGGTATAGAAGCCTTTGGCTTGACCGAGAAGTCCCACACCCGCCGCCGAGCCGATGGCGAGCAGGCTTCCCCCGACACCCGCCGTCAGCGTCACCAATAACCATTGCCCCTGTGAGATATCGGGCATCATCGTCAGCACGGCGAACATGATGGTGCCGTTATCGATGAAGGCGGAGATGATGCCCACCAGCACGTTGGCGATGGTGGGGTCGAGATCGGTATAAAGGAACTGCGAGGCGTAGTTCAAATAGCCGATGAAGCTCAAACCCCCGACGCTGACCATGACGCCGTAGAAGAACAGCAGCGTGTCCCATTCCAATCGCGAGACGTTGTGGAATACGTCGAAATGATGCCGTTCCTCCAGGTCGTAGGGGATTTCCATGGCATCGGTATCGGCGACTTCGCCCGAATTGCCGCGTGGCGCCGCAGTCTTCTGCAGGTAATAGCTGAAGAATTTCAGATAGGTGAGCCCCGCCAACATGCCGGCGGCCGGCGGGAGACTCAGGAAGTTCTCGAAACAGACGGCGGTGACGATGGTCAACAGAAACAACAGAATAATCGTTTTCGCCCCGCGCCGCAGGGCGAAAGCCTCCAGAGCGGGTGCCGGCTTTTCCTTGGGAACCCAGAAGTACATGATGGCTGCCGGCAGGACAAAATTGACGATGGAGGGGACCAGCAACGAATAGAACTCGATGAACGGCACGACCCCTTTTTGCCAGACCAGGAGGGTCGTGATATCGCCGAACGGACTGAAGGAGCCGCCGGCATTGGTGGCAACCACCACGTTGACGCAGGCCACGCCGATGAAGCGGCGGTTATCCCGCCCCATCGCCATGATCACGGTGCCCATCAAAAGGGCGGTGGTGAGATTGTTGCACACCGAGGACAGCAAGAAGGACAGGCATCCGGTGATCCAAAACAGCTGCCGATAGCTGAAGCCCTTGCGCAGCAGCCAGATACGCAGGGATTCGAACACCCCCCGATCTTCCATGGCGTTGAGGTAGGTCATCGAAACCAGTATGAACAGGAATAGCTCCGCGTACCCCTCCAACCCAGTGCGGAATGCTTGCTCGGCCTGCTCGCCAAGGCCGTCCCGGACGTATACGGCAGCAATCAAGACCCAGATGAGGCTGGCGGCAAGAACCATCGGCTTCGATTTCCTGAGTTCCGTGACCTCCTCGATCATGGCCAGCGCATAAGCTCCGAGGAAGATCGCGACGGCCAGATAGCCGACGGCATGATGGGTCAGATCCAGCGGCGGCGGTAGGCTGCCCTCGGCGCTCAGGGCCGGGACCGGTAAGGCGGCAAGCACGATCATCAGCCATTTCTTATTCATGATTGATCGGCTTGTTGGTGAGTACGATGTAGCCGTGTTTCTTGACCGATCAGCCGCTGATGACGGCTGCCCGCTTGTCTCGTTATTAAGACGTGAAGCATGGATGGCATTCCGCTGTTTAATGTTGAACGAAAAGGCAATGCAGACCTGATCATGCAAAGGCGAGCGCCGCCGGTCATTGCTTGGCTGCATCAATGCACGCGCTCGTGGGTCTTCGATCATTCGTCGTCGCACAGACGGTATCCCACACCGGGTTCCGTCAGGAGATAGCGGGGTCTGGCGGGATCGGCCTCGATCTTGTGTCGCAACTGGCCCATGTAAATCCGGACGTAATGGCTGTGCTCGGTATGGCCCGGACCCCAGACCTCGTTCAGCAGCTGTCTGTGGGTGACGACACTTCCCGCATGACTGATCAGGGCGGTCAGTAGGCGATACTCGATCGGCGTGAGATGGATCTCGCGGTCTTCGAGAGAAACTTTCCGCCGGGTCAGTTCGACCTTTAGGTCGCCGACTTGAAACACATCGCGCGGCGGTCCCCACGAACGCTGCGAGGCACGCCGCAGCAATGCCCGGATACGCGCCACGAGTTCCGCCGTACTGAAGGGTTTGGTCAGGTAATCGTCCGCGCCGGCATCGAGAGCCTGGGTGATGTCGTTTTCGTGATTTCGGGCCGACAGGATGATCAGAGGGACTCCAGTGCGTTTCCGTAACCGATCCACCACCTCCACGCCATCCATGTCCGGCAGTCCAAGATCGAGGATCACGAGTGCCGGTTTGGCGCTTCGCGCCGAAGCCAAACCCTCGGTCCCGGTCTCGGCCGTGATCACCGACCAACCGTCCTGGCCGCTCAGACAGGTGCTCAAGAACATCCGCAAGTGCGGATCGTCCTCGATGACCAATATGACGGGGCGGGTTTCCGTCATGACCGCGATAAAGCCTCGTTTTCCAGCTCGATGTCCGGCGGCGTTTCCGTGAGCGGCAGTTCCAAGCGGAAGACGGATCCTCCGCCGGCCCGGGGCTCGACGCGAATGTCGCCGCCGTGTGCGCTGATGATGGCCCGGCAGATGGCCAAGCCGAGTCCGGCGCCGCCCTGAGGCGCTTCCGGGTAAATGCGGAAGAACTTGTCGAAGATCTGGTGCTCGAATTTTTCCGGAATTCCGGGACCCCGGTCGGCTATGAAGAGGGTCAGCAATTTCGGGGACAGTTCTGCGGTAATCTCGATGGGGCTCGCTTCCGGCGTATATTTGACGGCATTCTCGAGAAGGTTGACCAAGACTTGCTGCATCAAAACCGCGTCGACATGGACCAGCGTCAATCCGTTATCCAGTTCGACCGTGACCGGTCGGTCTTGAAGCTGTTTTCGCATCCGGCGCAGGGCGCTGCCGATGATTTCCTCAAGGGCGTACCACTGTCGATTCAGAGCAACCTTCCCGGCTTCGAGCCGGGCCATGTCCAGGATCTTATGCGTGAGATCGGACATTCGCTTCGCGTCCTCATGGATCGCTCGGATCAGCTTTTGGCGGTGCTCGGCATCCAGGTGTTCGTCGCCTTCGACCAGCGTTCCCGAGGCGCCGACGATCGTCGAAAGCGGGGTGCGGAGATCGTGGGAAATGGCGCTCAGCAGCGAATTCCTCAGGGTTTCCGCCTCTATTCGGATGGCTGTGCAGCGAGCTTGTTCGGCAGCCCGAACCCGCTCCAGAGATTGAACGATTTGATGGAGAAAGAGATCCAGGAGCGTCCGTTCTTCCGACGAAAGCCTTCGGTGGGCCGGGAGCGCCATCACCCATACGCCGAGGACGCCTTCGGAGCCGACCAGCGGCCAGTAGAGCGAGGTCCCTACAGAATTTGTGTCGGTGCCGCCGCCGGGCGGCTGCGGTTGCCCCTGGTCAAAAGCCTGTTGTGCAAGGGCAAGATCCAGATCCGGCATGCCTGGCGGCCAAAGATCGCCTTCCGGACAGTGCAGCCGGGCTTGGCCGTCCGGAACGAGCAGGGTGTTCGGGAGCCCAAATTCGGAGTAGATATGTTTGATGCCGGCTGCGATCACGTCCGCCTCCTGGCGCGTACCGGCCAGTTCCTTGCTCAGCCGGTACAGCGTCGAGGCGCGCTGTTCCCCCTGCGCCGCCACGGCGGCCTGCGATCGAAGCGCATCCATCAGGCTGCTGGTCACGACCGCAACGATCAGCATGACGGCAAGGCCGATCAGATGCTCCGTATCGGAGACGGCGAAGGAAAAAATCGGAGGGGCAACGAAAAAGGCGAAAGTCCCGGCGCTCTGAAGAGAGGCCAGGATGGAGGGGCCGCGTCCGAACCGGATAGCCACGAAAAACACGCCCAGCAAGTAAATCATCAGGATGTTCGCTGGGCTGATCTGACCGCGCAGCGGCCAATTGATCAACGTGCAAAGCGTGGGAGCCGCCAACCCCCAGAAATATCCAACCGCTCGGCGGTAGGGCCTATGCAAGGAAGTAGGGGCGTGGGATGAGGTGCTCGTGGCGGATACCATGCGCTTTGGCTGCTCTAAAAGGCCGGAATTGACCGAGGCGAACTCGCCGTATTCGTGACTTCGGCCGGCCTCAATCGCGTCTTTGGACTAATCCTAGTGTGCCGATATCCTTGCTAAAGCTCTCTCGAAGCATGCGTAGCCGAGGTACTGTTCCGACGGGTCTGCGCCGTTCACTCTAGGCTTTCGGATCTAAAGATGGTGTAAATTTTGCGTCAATAATGAGTGGCATATTTATTTCAAAACAGAAAGCAATCGAGATGTCAGCCATCGCCCTCCACCGTGATCGATATCAAACCGCTCCCCCGGCGATTGACCTACCGCGCTGCCTCCAAGCGTACTCTGGCCTATCGGGGCCGCGGCGTTACCTCGGAACCAAGGCCGTAACCCGCCGAGCGACCTCGAATCGGTGGGTTACGCTCCGCTAACCCACCCTACGTTTCATGTTCACTCGAATGCCGAATGGAATTAGGAATCGCGTTCGGGGCAAGAGCCGGGCACTTCTCGGAATTGCCAAGACAATGCCGGTTTCATACGATTTCATCGGCGTTCGTTATTGAAACGCTAAGTCATTAGTACCAGTTACAGAATTACAATCCAATGAATCAGAAGTTGAGTCGGCGCGGATTCTTGAAATCCGCTTCCTTAGTAGCCTTAGGGGGAACGCTTTTCAACGTGGCTCGGGCTGTCCCGCCTGCGTCCGAAGGGCTTCGTTTGGGCCCTGGTCAGCTCTTTTCCTTTGAGGCGCTGATCGAGCGGGCTGCTGCCATGGCCAAGGCGCCCTATGAATCACCACCCAAACCCCTGCCCAAAGTCGTTCAGCAGATCGATTACGATGCTTGGGGGAATATCCGTTACCGTCCCGATTATGCTTTGTTCGCGAATGGGCCGTCCCTCTATCCGGCTACTTTTTTTCACGTGGGCCAGTTCTTCCAGAAGTCGGTCAAGATGCACGTTCTGGAGCACGGAGTGGCGCGGGAAATCTTGTACAGACCCAAGTATTTTTCGATGCCCAAGGACAGCATCGCCCGCAAGCTGCCTGAAGATACGGGCTTTGCAGGTTTTCGCCTGCAGGAATCTCGGAAGCGCAAGGACTGGCGCACCCAAGACTGGATAGCCTTTCTCGGCGCCTCATATTTTCGGGCTATCGGCGCCTTGGGCCAGTACGGACTGTCCGCCCGCGGCGTTATCGTGGACTCCGCCGAACCCACGCCCGAGGAATTTCCGGATTTCACCGAATTTTTCATCGAGGGCGCTCGGAAAGAGGACCAGCCGGTCTCGGTTTACGCTCTGCTGAATAGCCCCAGCCTTACCGGTGCCTATCATTTTTCGATCCGGCGTACCGAGGGCGTGATACAGGACGTCGAGGTGGTTCTTTTCCTGCGCAAGGACATCACCCGGTTGGGACTGGCCCCATTGACCTCCATGTATTGGTTCAGCGAAAAGGAGAAACGCCAACGCGAGGACTGGCGCCCGGAAGTCCACGATTCCGACGGTCTCGCGATCTGGAACGGCAACGGCGAACGGCTCTGGCGTCCGTTGATCAATCAGCCCTTCGCCGTGACCTCCAGCTTCGCCGACAAGGGGCCGAAAGGTTTCGGCCTGATGCAGCGCGACCGGGTGTACGAAAACTATCTCGACGGCGTCAACTACGAACGGCGGCCCAGCCTGTGGGTGGAGCCGCTGGACGACTGGGGCCCCGGCGCCGTCCAATTGGTGGAACTGCCTACGGACGACGAAATCCACGACAACATCGTGGCTTACTGGCGGCCGGACGGACCGGCGCGTGCCGGCAACTCCTACCGGCTGCGCTATCGGCTGCACTGGCTGGGGGACGAGCCCTACCCGGCGCAGGTGGCCCGCTGCGTGGCGACCCGGATCGGGCGTGGCGGTCAGCCGGGAAAACCTCGGCCGAAGGGCGTGTACAAGATATGCGTCGAATTCGCGGGCTCGGCGCTGGATCCGCTGTGGGGCGATTCGGTCAAGGCCGAACCGGTCGTCTCCGCGTCCGGCGGAACCGTCTCCGGCGCCTTCATCGAGCCGGTGCCGGGCACGCGCCGCTGGAGGGCTATCTTCGACCTCGTCCCGACCGGCAGCGATCCTGTCGAGCTCCGGCTCTACATCCGCGGCAACGGCGATGCGCTGACCGAAACCTGGCTCTACCAGTTCCGCGCGGGCCCGGCCTAATTCCAAATCGCTTTCAATCAGGAATTGATTTTTGTAGGGTGGGTTAGGCCGCGAGGCCGTAACCCACCGAGCGGCCTCGGACCTGTCCTGAACCAAGTCGAAGGGTCGGTGGGTTACGCTTCGCTAACCCACCCTACAAGTCTACAGATCGATCACGAGCCGGTTCAGATTCGGTGCCTTGATGAGATCGCCGTCGATCTCGCACGGTTTGCCGTCGGCGTGGGCTTGCCGCGCGCCGGGATAGCGAAGGACGATCCGTTTCGGCGCGGTTCCGGTCACGCTCAGATCGACCGTTACCCGCGATTCGTTGCGGCGGGCTTTGAGACTGACTGTTCCGAAGCAGGTCGGTAGCTCGTTCAGCGTAATGCCTTCGCCTTCCCACCAGGCATCGGGGACGGCTCGAAAAAGTTCGAGCGTGCCGCCGTTTTCCCTAACCAACATGCGGCGGATCGCGGTGGCGAATTCGGCGCCGATCCAGGTGTGAGGCATATCGCCGATATAGTCCGGCACGCGCGGGTCGGCCCAGACGACCTCGGCCCAATGACGCCAACCGGCGGGTCTTCGCCAGGTGAGCGCATCCCCGAGGAGCCGGAAGGCCTCCTCGGTTCGACCCAGCGCCACGAGCGCGTTCAGATTGCGAATCTCGTACGGCGTAAAGCCCCCTTGGAAGTCGGGCGCGCGAATGAGTTCGAGATGGTCGAGATACAGATCGTAGGTTGCCTGAATGTACTCCGCCGGAAGCACATCCTCCACACGGCAGGGTTCGAAAGCGATGGAGGTCGACGTGGGATCGACATCCTCGCGATCGGCGGAGGCATGGACCAGCCCCGAACCGAGCTCTTCGGTCGTCATTCGCAATGAGCGGGCCAGGTTTGCGGCGAACTCCTGTTCCTTGGTTTCGGCCAGGTTCGCGATTTCCGCATCGCCGATCTCGGCGGCCAGATAGGCGCAGTCGCGCCACGCCCGCAACGCGAAAAAGTTATCCCAGTAGCTGTAGGTCGGCTTGTTGTAACCCTCGTGGCTGATGGATGGCGCCAAAAGCCCATGGAACCGCGTTTCGGGCCCGTGCAGCGCATTGGTTCGCGCGCAGAGTTCCTCGATGAATCGGGTGGCCCGGACGACGGGTTCGAAAATGGCTTCGAGAAAGGCGCGATCCCGGCTGAAGCGATAGGTGTCGGCTGCGATCGCCACGAACTGGCCCTGGGCGTCGAATTCGATGTCGCTGCCGTAGCCGCGGTTCACGCTGCCGTCGGGATTGAGGATAGGCGGGACCATGCCGTTGTCGTAGATGCGTTTCGAGTACCACAGCACGTAGCGCTCGGCCTCTTCGATCAAACCGGCGTAGAGCAGGGCGAGGGCTTGCGAGGAGCCGTCGCGTATCCAGGTTCGGTCGTAATTGCGCGGACCGGGCTTGAAGGCATAGCGGGTGGCGTTCACCAGGATGAGTCCCGTCTGTGCCTCGACCGTATCGCTGACTTCGCGGTCTCCCACCGTAATTCTGCGCGGGCCGATCTTCTCGCGCCAAACTCGAGCGACCTTCTCGCGAATGCTGGCGAAGTCGACCTCCGTGTCGGGTGCGATACCGTCCCTGAGCGGAGCCGATACGACGAAGGAAGCGGTCTCGCCCGGATCCAGGGAAAAGTCGAACTCGCATGCGGCACTCAGGAGACCGGAATCGGAATGCAAGCAGCGTTCGGTGTGCTGCGGCTGGTTCTCGATCAGTTTCACCACGTCTCCGTCGTGAAATTCGGCGATCGTCGCGACATCGGGGGCACTCGAAAAACCGGCATACCACCCATCGTTGACCCGAACCTCCTTTCCGTCGATGGCTATCGAGTTGATGATCGCGTGTCCGCCGTGTTGCCAATACGGGTTGATTTGGGCGGGGCGCAGCGCGAGGACGAGCGCCCCTTGCTGCGGCACGCCGGCGCGGTTCGTGATGCGGTACTCGACTATCGCTTGCCCTGCATCGGCGAGGGCGGTCGCCCTAAGTTCCACCTCCCGCGCCGACCACGCGACGGAAGGAATGGGCAGCGCGCCGTCGGCCAGCGTTTGAGTGATCGCGGAAGCGCCGGGCGCGCCGTGAAGCGTTCCGTCCAGTCGAAACAACGGCATGAGTTGGCCGGAACCGGGGCGGGGCTCGAGATTGCCGTATTCGTCGAAAAGGGCATCCTCGGACCGATCGATCTCCCCGAGCACGGTCCAATAGACCTGCCGCTCCAGAAGAGCCTGCGGATAAAGATCGCTGCGCGCCACTTGCGCCGCGCGCTCCAGTTGGCCGATCGGCATTCTGTCCTTGTTCAGGATGCGGAGCTTGAGTTCGTCGACGACAGCCCCTTCCGGACTGCTTGCCTCGTGAACCGTGAAGCGCAGATAGCGGCTCGTGGTGGATCGCCAATAAAAGCTGTCGTAGTCGCCGTTGCCGAGGATGATGCGGCCGACCTCCCGAAAGTTCTCGCCGTCGTCGGAAAGCTCGACCGAAAAGTCGGTTCCGTAAGTCTCTCCCCATTGGACCAGCACGCCGAGCGGCGATCGCGTATACCCGAAATCGACGGTAATGCTCTCGCCTGGAGGAATCTTGACCGGCCCACGGCCCAACGCCGCGATTCGCCCCGGCTCTTGCACCGACGCGGCCTCGCCCGGACCGTACAGGTTGATTTCGACGATTTCGAGGCCCCGCTCCGGCTCCGGATCGGCGCAAGTCCAGCGCACGAATCGAGCCTCCGTCGGCGGAAACGCGAAGACGTCTTGACCGCCCTCGCCGTGGCGGGTGGCACAAAGAGGCGTCCACGCTTCGCCGTCGAGCGAGGACCCGAAAGAATATACCTTGGGCGCATGCCTGCCCCAGTAAACCTCGAGTCCTCCGAGGATCGCGATCCGGCCGAAATCGATCTCGAGCCAGGGGGCCACCGACGGTTCGGAGACCCATCGCGTCGAGTAGGAGTCGTCGATGGCGGCTCGGGGATCGCCGCCGCTGGCAGTCACCGTCCATCGGCCTTTGTAGGGGACATTCATGCGCACTCCGCAGTCGGGTGTAGTGAGTTGGCTCAGAAGATTAACACCATTGCAGCGCTGATCCGACTGCTGGCTTCACCCTTCCGCGGCAGGCGGCTCGAGGTATTCTTGCGCCACAGTTTCGTGCAGAAAGAGATAGCCGAATCCTCGGCACATCCACTGCGCACGGAATACCGGTGAAGACGTCAACTTCGCCCCATGCCATGCCCTTGTTTTCGAAGAAAGCCAATGATCAACGAGTTGACACGCTCGGGCGCGTCCGCCTGAACCCAGTGACTCGCCTCGGGGATGCGTTCGACCCGGATATTCGGAACCCATCGTTCCAAACCCTGGGTCAGCCCGATACCGAGATAGCGATCCTGCGCACCCCAGATCAAAAGTGTCGGCGCATGAATGGGGCGGATCTGCCGCCGGAATCGGAGAAGGTTGCGGCGGAACAGGGCACGGTAATAATGAATCGCCGCAGTCAGCGCGCCCGGCTGCGCCAGGGCTTGCTTGTAGCACTGAATGTCGGCTTCGGTGAACGCATCGGGCCGCACCGGATCGGTCCGCAATATCCGGCCTAATCCGGCATAATCATCCGCTCGAATCAGCCTTTCGGGCAGCCACGGGAGCTGGAAGAAGAATACGTACCAGGACTTCCGCAACTGCGCCGGCGTCCTGAGTTCCTGAAAGAAACGTTCCGGATGCGGGGCATTCAGGACGATCAAATTCTCTACCGCCTGCGGATGGCGCATGGCCAGAAACCAGGCGATGGCACCGCCCCAATCATGTCCGACCACCGCGCATCGCTCTTGGCCCAGCGCGTGAATGATCGCGAGCACGTCATCCGCCAGGATTTCCAGGCGATAACGCCTGATCCCAGCGGGTTTTTCGGACTCGTTATAGCCGCGGAGATCCGGGGCGACCGCGCGAAAACCCGCTTCCGCCAGTGCCGGGATTTGGTGACGCCATGAGTACCAGAATTCCGGAAATCCGTGCAGCAACACGACGAGAGGCCCGGTTCCGGCTTCCACCCAGTGCAGGCGTATTCCGTTGACTACCGCATAGCGGTGATTCCAGTGCTGGGATGATGCCTCTCCGGGTGCCATACGTTATCGATAGCTACTGCGCGGAAGTCAGCTGTGCGAGGTCCCCGGCTTCTCGGCGAGGAGGGCCCGCAGCGCGGCCTTGGGCTCGTCGAGAAGGGGGCGGCCATGGTCGAAGCAGAGCACCGCGAAGTCCAGGTCCAGCAAATTCCGCACGCTCTGCCGGGTTAGCGCCGGGTTCTCGTGATACTCGGCCGGCACAAAGGCCAAGACGTCGCCGGCTCCGTGCGACAGAAGATCCGGGCAAAACAGGATGCCGGGCGGCTGGGGTGACAAGAAGGCGTAATGCGCGGTTTCGGGTCCCGGCGTGTGGATCGCCCGAAGGCCCCCCGGCAGCACATCGCCTGCCCGGTAGCGCAGGTCCGGTTCCTCGTCCATGGGCCGCGTGCCGTCGGGCGCATACACCTTCACACCCAAACGACGGCGGTAATGCCAGGCGGCCCGCTGATGGCAGGCGGCGGTGAGGCAAATCGCCTCCACCGGCCCTAAGCGTTCGAGGACCGCTGTCTCGACCCTCAAGGGATCGATAAGGACTATGCGATCGCCCGCCGCGATGGCATGTGCATCGCTCTCGTAACCGATACGATCATCCTGCACGGACCAGCGCCAGACCCCGGGCACCACGGTTTCGATCGTTGCGGCAATGGCTTTCGGTTCGGACATCACACATCCTTTCAGATCGTCTTCTTTGTTTAGACGCCGGCCTCATCCGTATGCTCCTGTCGGTCGCGCGGCGTGCTCGATCGCGCCACTTCGCACGGTGATCGTCGAATAGCCGATGGAATTTACGAATCACCCGCAATCCGTTCGGCCGCCTTTTTCATTTCGGTAACACTCGCGTGCAACTCCCTTTCGGGAGACGAGTCTGATTAGTCAGGCGAGCGCAGTACGGAACACTCCGAGGAGAATGCCATGAAGCGGAACTCAACACTGTACGGGGCGGCCGTGGGGGCCGCGTTGATGTATTTGCTCGACCCGGATCGCGGGCGATATCGCCGGGCCGTTCTCCGCGACAAGACGACGAGCAGCATGAACCGATTCGATGACGCGTTTCAGGTGGCCCTGCGCGACCTTCGCAATCGCGCGGTCGGCATGATCGCGGAGCTCAACGGGTGGCTGACGGCGGGGCCTGTCCCGGACGACTTGCTGGTTGATAGGGTACGGTCCAATATCGGACGGGTGGTCTCCCATCCCAAAGTCATCGACGTCAAGGTGCAGGACGGTTTTGTGACGCTCTCCGGTCCGGTACTGGCGCATGAACACAAACCGCTCTACCGGTGTGTGGCCTCGGTACGTGGCGTCAGGGGTGTGGACGATCGGCTGGAAGTACATGAGACCGCGGAGCAGATCCCCGAACTTCAGGGCGGAGTTCCGCGCCGCCGGATACGCCCGGACATCCTGCAGGAGAACTGGGCGCCGGCCACCCGGCTGATCGCCGGCGCCACCGGAACCACCCTGGCGATCAATGCCCTACGGCATGCGAGTCCGCTTACGGCCGTTTTGGGTTTGGCGGGTTCCACCCTGATTCTGCGGGCACTGACCAACAAACCGCTCACGAGCGGACCGAGCGTCGCCGAGGGCTACCGTCCCGAAGCAATTCAATCGCCTCGCCCCGCGCCCGAGACGACCCAACAGCCTCCCCCGTCCGAACGGGAGGAAGCGCTCCATTAAGAGAAGAGAGACTCAGGATGAAAGTCCTCATACTCAGTTCAGACTATTTCGAGGATGCCGAACTCCTCGTGCCGTACTACCGGCTGAAAGAGGAGGGAATTCCGGTCGAGATCGCTTCCGACAAAACCGGGACGATCATCGGCAAGCACGGCTACGAAGTGGCGGTCGACAAGAAGCTTTCGGAAATCGTTCCGCAAGATTACGACGTTCTTCTGCTCCCCGGCGGCAAAGCGCCGGCCGCATTGCGGGAGGAACCCTCGGCCTTGGCGATCGCCAAGGCTTTCATGCAGAACGATCGGCCGGTAGCGGCCGTTTGCCACGGGCCGCAGATCCTGATTTCGGCCGGTGTGCTGAAAAATCGGCACGCCACTTGTTATCGGGCCGTCGCGGACGAAATGAGGCAAGCCGGAGCCCATTATGAAGACCGGGAGGTCGTCGTGGACGGCAATCTGGTAACGTCGAGACAACCCGCGGATCTCCCGGCGTTCATGCGGGAATTCATGAAGCTCCTGAAAAACAGGGCTTCTCGTTGATACGGAAGAATTACCGGAACAGCCATGAATACCGAACAAGCCCGCTTGCGGGAACTCCAAATGCAAATGGAGGAATGGCAAGCCGAACTCGACCGGCTGGAAGCGTGGCCAGCGACCCGGCTCGAGCAAAAGGAGCGGATCGAGGCGCTAAGGCAAAAACTGCGGATCGGC
The DNA here is from genome assembly GCF_017832375.1 of Methylocaldum sp. RMAD-M. NCBI lineage: Bacteria > Pseudomonadati > Pseudomonadota > Gammaproteobacteria > Methylococcales > Methylococcaceae > Methylocaldum > Methylocaldum sp. RMAD-M. Next base: position 146,321 of record NZ_JAFIBZ010000004.1, read on the forward strand.
GCGGAACAGTTGAGCGAGTGGCGCGACGGCGGACGCTTGGAAATACCTTAAACGCAACCGGGGCTAGCGATGAAACCCGGTGTCTTCAGCAGTGCTCGTAAATCCTATGGATACACTTTTCGAAAACCGCACGGATGCCGGACGCCAGCTGGCGCAGGCTTTGGGCGCTTATGCCGGCCGTTCCGACCTGATCGTGCTCGCCCTGCCCCGCGGAGGGGTGCCCGTGGCGTACGAAGTTGCCCGTGCCCTGAAAGCGCCCTTGGACCTCTTGATCGTGCGAAAGCTCGGAACACCCGGCAATCCGGAGTTGGCCATGGGCGCGATCGCCAGCGGAGGCGCCTCCGTCCTGAACCGCGATGTGGTATCGATCTACCGGATCAGCGACGAAGTTATCGAGAACGCCGCCGCGAAAGAGCGCCAGGAACTGGAGCGCCGCGAGCGGCTTTACCGGGGTGATCGTCCGTACCCCGATATCGAGAACCGCTGCATCATCGTGGTGGACGACGGCATCGCCACGGGAGCGACCATGCGCGCCGGCCTCGCCGCCCTGCGCCAGCGAAACCCGGCTTGCGTCGTGGTCGCCGTGCCGCTGGCTCCCACGGATACGGTGGAGCGTTTGCGCGCCGAAGTCGACGAGGTGGTCTGTCTGACGACTCCCGAGCCGTTTTTTGCGGTAGGTCAAGGATACCGGGACTTTTCCCAGACCACCGACGACGAGGTTCGGGAGATTCTTACCCGAGCCTGGGAGGAGACATCGGATTAAACAAGCTTTTTGTTCGGCAGGGAGATGAAGAGATGAATCAAGCCGCACCCTCGGATTCCATTGAATTTCCGGTAGGTCCGGCGGGCGTGACGCTGTCCGGCTCGCTGTTCATTCCGGACCAACCTCAAGGACTCGTGATCTTCGCCCACGGCAGCGGGAGCAGCCGGTTCAGCCCGCGCAACCAGGCCGTCGCCGATTTCCTCAACCGCGCCGACCTCGCTACGCTGCTGTTCGATCTTCTCACCGCGGAGGAACACGAGGTCGACCAGTACACCCGTCAATTCCGTTTCGACATCGGTCTTTTGACCGACCGCCTGGTGGGCGCGATCGACTGGGCCACGCAATACGAATTGACCACCGACCTTTCCTTCGGATTGTTCGGCGCCAGCACCGGTGCGGCGGCGGCGCTCCGGGCCGCGGCCGAGCGTCCGGAATCGGTGGCGGCCGTGGTATCGCGGGGCGGACGGCCGGATCTCGCGGAGGAGCGATTGCCCGAGGTTCTGGCACCCACGCTCCTGATCGTCGGCGGTTACGACGATGTGGTCATCGAGCTCAACCGCTTGGCGGCGGAGCGCATGAATGCCGTGAACCGGCTGGAGATCGTCCCCGGCGCGACCCATCTGTTCGAGGAACCCGGCACGCTGGAAAAGGTGGAAGAACTCGCCCGCGACTGGTTCCTGAAGTATCTGCGCCGATGAACCGCGGCCCGCTTCGCCTGTTCGCGCTGAGCGAAAGCCGGACATTGGGAGAAAACATCGCCCGCGCATTGGGTTCTGACTTGTCCTTAGTCGAGGAAAAAGATTTCGACGACGGCGAGCACAAGGCGTATCCGGCCGAGAACGTGCGGGACTCCGACGTATTCGTGGTGCAATCGCTGTACGACGAGCCCGGCAAGACCGTCAACGACAAACTGTGCCGCCTGTGGTTTTTTGTCGGTGCGCTCAAGGATGCGTCCGCCGCCTCGGTGACCGCGGTCGTGCCGTACCTTGCTTATGCTCGAGCCGACCGGAAAACCCGGCCGCGCGAACCGGTCACGCTGCGTTATGTGGCGCAGCTGTTCGAGGCTGCGGGCACGGACCGGGTCATCACCCTCGACGTCCACGATCTGGCGGGTTTTCAGAATGCCTTCCGCTGCCGAACCGACCATTTGGAAGCCGGGAAGCTGCTGATCGAGCATTTCGCGGCGAAACTCCACGGAGACGTGGCCGTGGTCTCGCCCGACGCAGGTGGGCTCAAACGGGCAGAGAGCTTCCGCCGCAAATTGGCCCGGCGGCTCGGCGCGACTGTCGGCAGCGCCCTCATGGAAAAGTACCGCAGCGATGACACGGTACGCGGTGCGGTTCTGGCGGGAAATGTGCGCGGCAAAACGGCCCTCATCGTCGATGACATGATCAGCACCGGCGGCACCGTAGCGCGTGCCGCCCAGGTTTGCCGCGAACAAGGCGCCTTAGCCGTCCATGTCGCCGCAACCCACGGGCTGTTCGTCGGCGAGGCTGCGAATGTCGTGGCCGGTCCCGTCCTGGACAGCCTGGCCGTCACCGACAGCGTTCCGCTTTTCAGGCTTCCTCGGGAAACGGCTCAGGGGAAGCTGACGGTCATCCCGATCGCGCCGCTGTTCGCGGAAGCCGTCCGGCAGATCCATGCCGGCGGTTCCGTCAGCGGGTTGATGGGGGATTGAAAGAGCCGGCCGAAACCGCTGAGCGCCCAACAAGTAAGTCGGGAATCCTTTCCCGACGTTAACGGGTCGGCACGCAGGCTTGTCGGCAAAGGATTGCCGACCTGCGAACCTGAGCTTGGACCGATAAACGCCAGCCCGGTTTAATGTTTGCCGCCTTTATGTCCGCCTTTGCGCGTCGGCTCGCGATCCTCCTCTTTTCCGTGACCGCTGCCGCCCCGCTTTTTCCCGCCGCCGTGAATTTTGTTCACCGTGGCCCACGCGCGCCGCTCGGCTTCCTCTTCGGGGACGCCGCGCGATTCGTAACCTTCCTCGATGTGCCGAGCCTGCCGTTTCTGCTTCTCGGTGTACTTTTCTTTACTTCCTCTGGCCATAGCCCTGTCCTCTGCCGTTTGGACCGATGTTCGAATGGGAACAAGCCGACCTCGGTCGAACTTATTCCAAGCCGTTTTCGAGAAGGGATTCATGTTTGTAGTTAGGCCGTCAGGCCGTAACCCGCCGAGCGGCCTCGGACCTGTCCTGAGCCAAGTCGAAGGGTCGGTGGGTTACGCGGAGCCTGTCCTGAGCCTGTCGAAGGGCTAACCCGCCATCGATGGGTTTCGCTTCGCTCTACCCATCCTACGATGAATGTTCACTCGAACGCCGGATAAAATTAGACCGGCTCAGGGCCGACGAGTTTGGTCTGGCCGGTGAGTCTTATGACGGCGCCGGCCGCGAACTCGCATGGGAATCCGGCGGTCTCAGTTGAGGAAGTCCTATCGTGGAATTCTTACGGCAACTGGAGTTTCGAGCGTCATGACAAGCGTTCTCATCACGGGGAGCAACCGCGGATTGGGGCTGGAATGGTGCCGCCAATACGCCCAGGCCGGATGGCAGGTCTTCGCTACCTGCCGATACCCCGACGAGGCGGATGAATTGGCGCGGTTGGCGGACCGTTACAGAGCCGTGCGCATCCACCAGCTGGACGTGACGAACGCCGGCCGGATCGTTGCCTTAGCCGAGGAACTGCGGGAAACGCCCATCGATCTCCTGCTCAACAATGCCGGGGTTTATACCGAGAAATACCTGCCCTTGAACGCGCCCCTCAATTACGATGACTGGGCATACACGTTTCAGGTCAACACCATGGGTCCGCTCCGCATCACCAAGGCATTCGTCGAATCTCTGGCGCGCAGCGAAAAGCGGTTGGTGGTGGCGATCACCAGTCATATGGGCTCCATTGCCGAGATCGACAGCCCCGGCAGTTACTTCTACCGATCCAGCAAGGCCGCGCTGAACGCGGTGATGAAGGGACTCTCGCTGGAACTCAAGCCGTTGAACATCGGCGTGCTTCTATTTCACCCCGGCTGGGTGGGGACTCGGATGGGCGGCACCGGCGCGCCTTTGACGCCGGAAGAAAGCGTGCGCGGCATGCGAAAGCTCATCGACAAGTTCACGCTGGCGGATACCGGCCGTTTCTTTCGCTATGACGGCACCGAGATCCCCTGGTAAGAAATGCGCCCGGCTCGTGCGATGCCGACCGCTCCTCGGAACCGGAGTCATATAGCGCTCGCGGCGGCTTTCGCCAAGCGATGGGCAGCTTGATTGTGCTCTCGCGGCACTGCGCACAGGTCGAGCCGCTCGAACCGACGGGCCAAACGGCGGATTGCGGCGAATCGATGATCGTGCGGGTGCCGCTGCCAGAGCTGAACCAGAGCGGGGCAGTCGGTGTGCACTCGGAGAACGGTCCCGCGGGACTCCAATGCCAGCTCCAAAGCCCGTTCCAACGCCCCGATCTCGGTTTCGAAGGGTGGGAGAACGGACGGCACCCGCCCGGCGCTCTTCGCCACGACTTCTCCATGAGCATCGGTCACGATCGCCCCGATTCCGTTCGCTGCGCCCGAAGCCGTGCGGACGCTCGAGCCGTCGCACCAGGCTGAAAATCCTTCCGGGGGAAGCGGGCTCGCATAAACCAGCCAAATCAGGCGATCGCGGATTTGCAGGATCGTTTGCGCCCGCGCGGGTTGTAGGCGCACCTGCCGCGCGCTGCGCTGCCGGATGCGTTCGGCTAGCGCTGCCGGACCTGCCTGCTTGGCCGCAGCGATCAGCTCGGCCGTATCCGAGTCCGCGTCGAGCAGCCCATCGATCATCCGGTTGAGATGTCGGGATTCGTTGCGACTGGTATTCATCACCGGTTGGAGTCGGGAAGAGGGAGCAAGTTTTCCCGCCCACGCCCACAGACGCCGCCGGACGCTGATTTCGCGACTCGCGTTTTTTCCTAGCGTTTTCGAAAACGGTCTAGTGCCTGCTCTCCTTGGTAAAGCCAACGGCCGTTGGTTTTTCATGTCTGGATTATTTCGAAAATGGAAACATTATCGTAAATAAAAAGACTTTTATGATGTTTAATTAAACTATCTGATCTAATCCATAAGAAATCGTTATTAAACAAAAGGAACAATCGTGACGATACTGATACTAACTGGATGTACATCAGCAAGGGGAAATCACTATGACGAGCGTTGAAATATTCTTGGCATTGGTATTTTTCGGCACCACCGGCGGGTCCATCGGGTTCTGCCTGAAGAATTACGACCGGATGGACGATAAGGACAAACAATGAGCAAGCGTTCGCGCCATACGCGCATAAAAAGCCGGGGTTTGGAAGCCCCGGCTTTTTTATGTCGAACAAGAACCCGGCGGCTCGAATGACGAATGCCCGCCAACCGCCTTCGATCGCGGGCTGAAGCCTGTCTTGAGCTGTGTCGAAAGGCCCGCTCCCGCAAGAAATTATCCATAATCCGCATCCGGGTGCCTCTGATCAGACAAGCGTGACCCTGCCGAAAGACCGAAGAGCGTTTTGCGGCATTCTTCACGCATTTTCATGTCTGAATGATCAAATCACTTTGAAAAAAGCCATCGGCTTTTTCACTCCGGCTCGAGAGGCACGCAATGCCCGAAACGATTGTGATCGTTCACAATAAGGTCCCGGCCCGAATCCGCATCCGGGTGCCTCTGATCAGAAATAAGCGGACTATGGCCGAGCTGCTCAAGCAAAGCCTGCTCGGGGACGCTCAGGCGAGGGGGATCTACCATGCCGAACCGAACATCACTACGGGGACCTTTCTGATCAAATATCACCCCGCCCTGCATACCGAGGCGGAGGTCATCGATCGGGTCCGGGCCATTGCACGGAACATCTCCGCCGGAACCATCGAGATTACCGCCAAGCACAAGAATCCCAAGCTCGGCAAGATGCAACCGCAGGCCTTTTTCACGCGGGAGCTGTTCGTGAGCATCGGCGGGAATGTCATTGCGGGACTCGTATTGGCGGCTCTGATCGCCCGCGGATAGTACGCCTGTCAGCCGGATCCGTGTCGATACGAGTCTTTCTATCCGGCGGATGGCCCGCCGAAACGGACCGGCCCGGTTCGGATGCGCGAACGACAATTCGTGGTTTTGCGGGAAGAGCCCGTGTCGCATCGGAAATCCGCTTCGGGGTGCAAGATTCCGCGCCCGCGGCGGATATTCGAATGAACCGCCCGGATATCGTACTCTTTCCTTTTTCGGCGACGGCCATTGCCATTTTGTTGGAGGCTCCGGCGGTGCTGGCGTGGCCGAGCGGAATAGCGGACGATAATCCGGATCGTCAGGCAAAAAGTTATTCGTTTGCCGGAATCGGAGAGAGAACCGTAGGAGCGCTTCACGCCATAAACATGAATGATGCAGCGAACGGAGAGGCGCGTTCATGATCGACGGAATACGCGTACCCATCGATTCGGAGTCGCAAATTCTAATCGCTCGGCAGCAGGCCCGATTGTTGGCGGCGGAGCTGGGCTTCTGGTCGGTCGAACAAAGCTTTATCGCCATGGCCATCTCGGAGGTGGCCCTCAACATCCTTCAGTACGCCGGAAAAGGCGAAGTCATTCTGAGCAAGGCTCAAAAGAACGGCAGCCAGGGCATCGTCGTCGTGGCCCGCGACGATGGGCCGGGTATTCCCGATGTCGAATTGGCCATGCAGGAGGGATATTCGACGAGCGGGGGAGCCGGGCTGGGTCTGGCGGGTGCCAAGCGGCTGATGGACGAGTTCGAGGTCGTGTCCGACGTCGGGAAAGGGACGACCGTGACGATGAAGAAATGGGTGCGGTAGGTTGCGGTCCAGCGGTCTATGGGTGAAGCGCCGCAGGCCGACTTCCGGCGGATTGAATTGAGCGGCGGTCCGGGAGTCCAATAGCCGAGCAAGTCGTTATTTTGCCCCGTGAAAATGCAGCGTTTTTCCGGCCAGATGCCGTACCGCCGTGTCTTGGAGACATGCAATGAATGACGAAACGGTCGAGAGTGAACTCGCGGCCCAATACACGGCAGCATTGCGCGACTATTTGGCCGGCGTGGAAGGAAATCCTTTACTGCGGGCCTATCGGCTGGGACGCCAGGCCGTGGCGGAGAATTTGAGCCTCTCGGCGGTGGCCGCGATTCATCATAAAGCGCTGGCGGGCCTTTCGGCTCGAGCCATCGCTCCTTCCGAAGGCGTCGATGTCGAATTGCAGGCGGAGGTATTTTTTCGAGAGACGCTCGCGCCTTTCGAAAGGACGTCGCGCAGCCATGATGACGCCATGACCCGAATGCGCCTGCTCAACGAGAGTTTGGAAAGGACCAATAAGCGCCTGACCGAGATCTACCGCGACAAGGAACAAGCCATCGCCGAATTGAGCCAAAGCGAGGAAGCCTTGCGCATGTGTCACCTCGAGCTGGAAAAGCAGGCGAAGACGCAGAGCATGGAGCTTACAACGGCCAAAGCGACCCTGCATGCGGAGATCGCCGAACGCAAGCTCACCGAAATCGCTCTCAGGGAAAGCGAAGCCCGGTTCAGGGCGATTTTCGAGCGGGCCGGCATCGGCATCGCACTCTTGGACAAGAACGGAAGGATCAGGGAATGCAATTTCGCCCTGCAGGAGATGCTGGGCTTTAGTGCCGAGGAGCTGCACGGCCGGGTCATTTTCGACCTGAGCTACCCGGACGATCTCGAAGTCAGCATTCAGCGGTTCAAGGGCTTGGTCGAGGGGAAATACAAGCACTATAGCCTGGAAAAGCGCTTTATCCGGAAAAACGGCACGGTGGTCTGGGTCCGCAAGACCGTTTCCGGAACCTACGGGTTCAGGGGCGAACTGCAATTCGCCATCGATATGGTCGAGGACATCACCGAAAGCAAGGTCGCCGAGGAGTCTTTGCGGGAAAGCGAGGCCCGGTTTCGTCAGATCGTCGATATGACTTGCGAGTGGATCTGGGAACAGGATGCGGAAGGCCGCTACACCTATTCCAGCACCGCGGTTAAAAGTATTCTCGGTTATGACGCCGAGGAAATCATCGGAAAACCCTATTACGAGCTCTTCTTCCCGGAAGACAGAGAACGCTCTGCGGTGCTGGCACCGGAACTGATCGCTCGCGAAGAGTCCTTTGTTCGCCTGATCAACCGGTATCAGCATAAGGACGGCCGCGAAGTGTTTACCGAATCGACCGGCATCCCGCTCTCCGACAGCCGGGGCCACTTGCTGAGGTGGCGCGGGGTGGATAACGACGTTACCGAACGCAAACGCTTCGTGGACGCCCTAAGGCTTAGGGACCGGGCCATCGCCGCGTCCAGCGTGGGTATCATCATCACCGATCCCCATCAGCCGGGGAATCCCATCATCTACGCCAATCCCGCCTTCATCCAGATGACGGGCCGCAGCCGGGACGAGGTGGTCGGGTGGAATCCCCGCTTTCTGCAAGGTCCGGAAACCGATCCGAAGGCGATCGAGGAGATTCGGAAAGCCGTATGGGAAGAGCGTGATTGCCATCTGACGCTGAAAAATTACCGCAAGGACGGCACGCCGTTTTGGAACGAGCTGTTCATTTCTCCGGTGAGGGACGAAAACGGCCGGGTGACCCATTTTATCGGCACCCAGACCGACGTCACGGTATTGCGGCGCATCGAGGAAGAGCGTCACGAAATGGAAATCGCAAGGCAGATCCAGTTGTCCCTCTTGCCGAGCGTTCCGTTGCGGATGGAAGGCGTTCAGGTGGCAGGGTATTGCCTGCCGGCGGTCCATGTCGGCGGCGATTATTTCGACTATTTCGCCACTGAAGAGGGGGTCGATATCGTGATCGCCGACGTGTCCGGGCACTCGGTGGGCGCCGCTCTGATCATGGCCGAAACCCGCAGCACGCTGAAAATGGGAACCGACTGGATGGCGAAAGGACAGGCGAGGCTCCGCAACGGCGCAAAAAGGACTCTGTCGGTCTTGAATGATCTCCTGTTCGAGGATTTGAACCAGGCCAGCTTTTTCATCTCCATGTTCTACCTGAGCTACCGTTCGGATACCCGGCGGATCAGCTACGCCAATGCGGGGCACAACCGTCCGCTGTTGCTGCGTAAAGGCGAGCGGAACTGCACGGAACTGGATGCCGAGGGGCTCATTTTGGGGGTAAAGAAAGGAGTGATCTTCGAAGAGAAAGCACTCGCCTTGAACGAGGGCGATATGGTGCTTCTCTATACCGATGGGATTACCGAGGCGCGCAATAAACAAGGGGAGTTTTTCGGCGAATCCCGTCTCTGCGAGCTCGTTATCGCGCATGCTCAGGCATCCCCTCAAGAGCTGATCCAGATTATCGTCGACGAGCTCGGCGTGTTTTGTCAAAGCCGGTCCTTCGATGACGACATTTCTCTCGTGGTGCTGAAAGCACTTTAAGCCGAGGAGCGTTTTTCGAATGCCGGGGGTCCAATGATTGGATTTTCGACTTATCAAAGAGGTGGCTTGTGTCCACGCCGATTCGGACCGGAGCTTCGGATATTGCCGCGAAAGAACCGCCCTTGTTCAGTCTGAAGCGTCTGGTGCTGGTACTGGCGAGCTATGCGGCGCTCTACCTGACGGCTCGCTGGTATGAGGGGACTTACGCGTGGTCGACCGGGCTCGACGCCTTTGCGCCGGAGTTCGAGACCTACTGGATGAATCTCTTTTACGCCGAAATCTTGGTGGAAACGATCGTGGCCGCTCTTCTTTGGGGCTGGCTATGGCGGAGCCGGGATCGCAATTTGGAGAGGTACTGGGCGCACTTCATCGACACCGAGACAGCGCTGTCCAGAGCGAAAGGCGAAGCCTTGCGCGAACTGTTATGGAAAACGCGTGATCGCGATGTCGTGACATTGACCCCGCGCGAGGAGCTGCGCCGGAACATGACCCACCTGATCTGGCTGGCCGCTTATGCGTGGGCTTTCTATTGGGGAACCAGCTTCTTCACGGAGCAGGATGCGACCTGGCATCAAACGGTCGTGCGCGACACCGACTTTACCCCCAATCACATCATCGTGTTCTACATGAGCTACCCCGTTTACATCATTACGGGCTGGGGTGCCTTTCTGTACGCGAAGACGCGCCTGCCATACTTCGCCAAGGGATTTTCCGTGCCCTACCTGTTTTCCGTGGTCGGCCCGTTCACGCTTTTGCCGAACGTCGGTTACAACGAATGGGGTCACACCTTCTGGTTCATGGAAGAAGTGTTCGTAGCGCCCCTGCACTACGGCTTCGTCGTTTTCGCCTGGTTCGCGCTGTCGATCGGCGGCGTATTGCTGCAGGTTTTTGCCAGCATTTTGTATCTGATCAAAAAAGACTTATCGCCCGAGCCGGATTCGCGACCAACGCCGAACGGCTGAAAGCGCGAGATCACGGCGGCGTGAAAGTGGTTGCCTTGGGGGCCGACATCGAGAATCATTGCGACATCGCCGTCGTCCGGTCTCGGCTCAAGACCGACCGTGGCAAGAATTGCTTTAGCACCGACTCTTTATCATCGACCGATGGAGCAAAGGGCATGGATACATTCATGCAGGCTGCGTTCGAAGAAGCCGAGAAGGGATTGCAGACCGGGGGAATACCGATCGGATCGGTGCTGATGCATCGGGATCGCATCATCGGTCGCGGCCACAACCGGCGCGTACAGCAGGGGAGCCCCATTCTGCATGCGGAAATGGACGCCTTGGCGAATGCCGGACGTCAGCCCGCATCGGTTTATCGCGAGAGCACGCTTTATACGACGCTATCGCCCTGCGCCATGTGCACGGGAGCGATTTTGCTGTACCAAATTCCCAGGGTCGTGATCGGCGAGAACCGGACGTTCCTCGGTGAAGAGGAACTGCTGCGGTCGCGCGGCATTTCCGTCGAGGTACGCAACGACCCCGACTGTATTCGCCTCATGTCGCGCTTCATCGAGACTCACCCCGAGCTGTGGGGAGAAGATATCGGTGTCTAAAACGAGCTCAAACTATTAACCCGGCCTATGAATATAGGCCGGGTTAATCCGGGGCAGGGTTTCCTTAGCGCGGCGACAAGCGAGTGAGCTAAGGCCTAAGCGTGTACCGGCCTGGGCGGCGGCCCGAAATACCAGGAGGGTATTTACGGGCCTGACTATTAACCCGGCCTATAAATATAGGCCGGGTTAATCCGGGGCAAGGATGCCCCGGCGCGGCGACAAGCCGCGTGAGCCCAGGCCGGGCGTGTACCGGCCTGGGCGGCGGCCCGAAATACCAGGAGGGTATTTACGGGCCTGATTAATAGGGTGATCGCGCTACGGGGCAACGCCCCTCGTGAGTCGTAGGTCGGCAATCCATTGCCGACAAACTGTGTCTGTCAGGATGGAGCCCCGCCCCTTACGGGTTGTAGGTCGATACTCCCTTGCCGACAACCGCTAGAGCATTTTTATACCTACTGTACGGGCATTCTGCGTAGGTCGGGAATCCCTTCCCGACGCCGAAGCCGCCCTTCCCGACGGTGCAGTTGGGCCAGCGGGTTCGTCGGCAAAGGATTGCCGACCTACGAAAGCTTGAGTCGATCTACCCTGGCCGAAGGCGCCAACGACTCCGGCCAGGCCTGTTTTGCCGTAGAGCGAGATGAAAACGCTCTAAAACGCGGACAGCCGGCGTATTCTCCATGGAAGCGCCTGCATGACCTTGGGAAACCGGCGCGTCACGACCTCGCCGATACCGCCGCGCGCAGTCACCATGTAGCGGTGGAGCAGCAAGGCTTCCGTCCTCATGCTCAGCGGCAGCGCGGCCGTCTTGACGGCGCAGCTGTCCAGCCATTCGATTCCGGTGCCTAGGAGGTCCGCATCGTCATGGAGGCGGTGAATGCCCTCCAAATCCAGCAGAAAACCCGGACCGCATCGGGCATAGGGCGGACTCTCGTCGTAGGCCATCTTGAACCCGAAGCATCCCGGAGGCGCGAGGAAGGCGCTGCGCGCCGCGACCAGCCTGTCGCCGACCCGCAAAGTAAGCAGCGAGAGGCGCTTACGGCGGTGCGCCTCTTTGAGAATGTCCTTGGCGATCGCAGCGCCATCGGGCATGGATGCCATGGAGGTGCCGATCTTTCCCTTCCATTGGCTGAATTCCAGGGAGATGAATTCGTCGAAAAGACGGTCGACGTCGTCGGATCTGTCGAGATCGGCGACCCGTACCGGTCCTAGATCCTCGAGCAGGCGGCGCAAGCGCCTGAGATGTCGGCGCCGTTTGCCCGACAGTACGCGTGCGAAATAGGTCTCGGCATCCGTTTGGCGGCGGTACAGGTGCGATTCGCGGACATCATGTACATGGCACAATCGATGGTCCTCGGTAAGCCAGCACTCGGCCGCGCGGAGGATCTCGCTGTCGCCGGGCAGGTCCTTGAACAGGATGATAGTCGGCGGGTGCTGCCGGGCGAGCAGCCATCGGCCCAATGCCGCCAGGCTGTTGCCGACCGCCCCGTAGCGGAGCAGCGGCGTGCGGCGCAGCGTCCAACGATAGGCGTCCTGCCACGGACGCAGACAGCGAACCGGGCACAGCGGGTGAAGCAGTGTCTGCTCGAACGGAAAGAATCCGATCAGCGTTTCGGGCGCTTCCGAACCGCTGTCGTCGGTCCCGTGAACGAGCAGAAAACGCAGGCGTCGCTTGCTTTTCGAGATCTTGAGCAGCGGCAGAAAATACCACGGTTCGTAGAAAGGATTGGGGTGCGCCGCTTTTTCCGCCAGGTCTTCGAGAGCCTCGCGATGGTGTTCGATGCCTTCGATCGTGTCGATGACGGTGACCGAACCTAGGCGCGCATCCCCGAACGGAAATATACTCGGCCGAGAGACGCCGCGCGCGGCTCGGGCAGTTCGGTTCAACCAGTCATTCCTGCCCGTCGAGTGCCGTTTCAATACCCGCCTCCGAGCGTCCCGCGCGGGACAAGGGTTTGCGCAGTCCTTTCATGTTTGGAGGAGTGGAGCGCTCTCGAACCCTATCGGGCTCGATTGGAAACCTGATCACATCGTCGGGAGGAGAGAGGAATCTTGTTTGCTCTCGGTTCGACAGGATCGGCTCGGGGCCGGAAATGCGTGATGACTCGTTCATGGAATCCCTTCGCAGAAAACGTAAAGAACGTCAGTGTAGAAGCCTTGGCGTCCCTGATCGTGAAATAATGGGATTTGGACAAAATGTCGTCAAGAGGCGATCCGAAACGATCATCGAGGTGCCGAGCCATGCGTGTTACCGTTCGATCCCGATTTAAACCGAGCGTGCCGGCGGCTCTGCTGGCCGCGCTGGCGGGTTGCGCTTCGCAGCCGGATTTGGGGTCGTCCGGCCGGTGGGTGGACCTCACCCATTCTTTTTCTGCCGAGACCGTGTACTGGCCCACTGCGACGCCCTTCCGTCTGGAACCGGTGTTTGTCGGGACGACCGAAAAGGGCTTTCATTACGAGGCCTATCAGTTCCAAGCGGCGGAACATGGCGGCACTCATCTGGATGCCTCGAATCATTTTTCCGCTCACGGTCTCGCGGTCGACCGGATTCCGCTCGACCGGCTGATCGGTCCAGCCGTCGTGATCGACGTATCGTCCAATGCCGCGAAAAATCCCGATTACAGGGTGGGCCAAGACGATTTTGCCGCTTGGGAAAAGAGCCACGGACCGATACCCGAAGAGGCGATCGTATTGCTGCATACGGGCTATGGCCGGTTTTGGCCGGACCCGGTCAAGTATTTGGGTACCGCCGAGCGGGGCGAGGCGGCGGTGGCGAAACTCCACTTTCCCGGCCTGGCCCCCGAAGCCGCGCGCTGGTTGGCCGAACGGCGCCGCATCAAAGCCGTCGGATTGGATACGGCGAGCATCGACTATGGGCAGTCATCGCATTTCGAGGCCCATAGAATTCTCTCGGAAAAGCGCATTCCGATTTTCGAAAACGTCGCCCGGCTCGGCGAACTGCCCACGACGGGCGCCATGGTGGTGGCCCTGCCGATGAAGATCGAGGGCGGCAGCGGCGCGCCTCTCCGGATTATCGCGTGGGTGCCTGGAAAGAATCGATAAGGCGGTTGCGGGACTAATTTACGGCTTGTGGGAGCGGGCTAAAGTGAAGTAGGTCGGCAATCCTTTGCCGACGCACCGGGTCGACAACGGGCTTGGTCGGCAAAGGATTGCCGACCTACGACCTGTCGTTTCCCGGTTCACGACTTCCGGTCCTGCCCGGCATCCGCTGCGAAAAACGATATCCCCTGCGCCAGCGGGAGAGCCTCTCCCCAATTGATGGTATTGGTCTGCCGCCGCATGTACATCTTCCAGGCATCGGAACCCGCTTCGCGACCGCCTCCGGTATCTTTCTCGCCGCCGAAGGCTCCGCCAATTTCGGCGCCCGACGTGCCGACGTTGACATTGGCGATACCGCAGTCGCTGCCCGAAGCCGACAAGAACCGCTCGGCCGATCTGAGATTCAGGGTGAACAGCGACGAGGACAGTCCTTGCGATGCGCTGTTCTGCAGGGCGATCGCCTCTTCCAGACGGCGGAACGTCATCACGTAGACGATAGGCGCGAAGGTTTCGCGTTGCACGATGTCCCAATGGTTTTCCGCCCGGATCAAGGTCGGCTCGACGAAACAGCCGGGCCGCTTGAGCACCCGACCGCCGTAGAGCACCTCGCCGCCTTGGCGCCGTGCTGCGTCCACGGCGTTACGGTACGCCTCGACGGCTGAGGGATCGATGAGGGGCCCCATGAGGGTCGAAGGGTCCAGGGGATCGCCGATCCGCACTTGGCCGTAAGCCCGGATCAGCCTGTCGACCAGTTCGTCATGGACATCCTCGTGGACGATCAGCCGCCGAATGCTGGTGCAGCGCTGGCCGGCCGTTCCCGCGGCACCGAACACGATGGCCTGGAGCGCGAGGTTCAGGTCGGCGGTCTCGTCGACGATGACGGCATTGTTGCCGGACAGCTCCAGAAGGCTCCGCCCCAAGCGTTCGGCGACTTTCACCGCCACCTGGCGGCCCACGGCCGTGGAACCGGTGAAGGAGATCAAGGGCAGCCGCGCATCGCGGACGAAACGGTCCAGCAATTCCGGATTTTCCGGCAAGAAGGTGGAAAAGATACCCGGATACCCCATCTCCGCCACGGCTCGGTCGCACAGGTGCTGGACCGCCATGGCGCAAAGAGGCGTCTTGGGGGATGGCTTCCAGACCACGGTATCGCCGCACACCGCCGCGACGAACGCATTCCAGGACCAAACCGCCACCGGGAAATTGAAGCCCGTGATGACGCCTATCGGCCCCAAGGGATGCCATTGCTCGTAGAGCCGGTGTTCGGGGCGCTCGGAAGGCATCGTGATCCCGTACAACATGCGCGACAGCCCGACGGCATAGTCGGCCATGTCGATCATCTCCTGCACCTCGCCATCCCCTTCCGCCTTGATCTTTCCCGTTTCGAGCGCCACCAGGCTGCCCAAGGCATCCTTGTGTTCGCGCAAGGCATCGCCGATCCGGCGGACCAGCTCGCCGCGTTCGGGTGCCGGGACCAGGCGCCATTCCTCGAAGGCTTTCCGGGCCTCTTCCAGCACGGTTTCGTACTGCGCTTCCGAGCACAGCGTGACCTCGGCGATAATCTCGCCGGTAGCCGGATTGCAGGAGCTTAGCCGCGGAGCATCGCGAGCCTCCAGCCATCCTTCGTAGGCGGAATAGCTGCCGACGTTGACGTCCAGAAGATGCAAAGTCTCGAACAGTCGATCCTTGAAGGCGTTGTCGTGAGTGTGCATAGGCGTTTTCCGGTTTGAGGCATAGAGCCTTGTGCCAGTTAGATTCGGGGCGGCAGGGAGAGGTTCGGATAGCCGAGATCATCAACCTTCCGAGACTTCGGCTGTCTAATCTATCGTAGGTCGGCAATCCCTTGCCGACACCGGGGTCGACAAGCGGGTTCGTCGGCAAGGGATTGCCGACCTACGAAATCTGTCAATCGCCCCGAGTAGATCGGGGACCCTTTCCCAATCGCCAATAGTCGCTAAGTCGCGACCTTCCTTTTGGGAGAACGGTTTGGGACTAGGGTTTGCCTTAATCCCGCCCTATCGTACGCTTTTCACAGAGGCAGAGAGGTCTTGCAATGTCCAGCCCACATGATGACTTTGCCCACAGCCTGGTCCGCGAGGTGCTTGCGGGTCCCACCACCCTTCGCGCCCATCCCGATCGTCCCGCCAAGCTGCTGGTGCCGCGCCCCGACGGCCGGATGGCCGGCATCGATCTCACGCCTTTCGAAGCGGAACCCCAGCCGATGACCGCCGGCCATTATTTTCACGGAATCAGATCCGTAGATGAACTGCTGACGGCTTATCGGGAAGCTCGGCAGTCGAAACCGTTCGAAGAGGATCTGCCGGAAGCCTTGGAACACGTGGACCCTTATGCCCGCGAGTTTCTCGACGGCGTGCTGGCCCGTGCCCGGCGTTTTCTGACCGATGCCGAGGCGAAGCTGATCGGCGACTGGGTCGGCCGGCTCGATGTCTACGTGGCGGTCAAGGCCATCGAATCGCTGCTGTACAGCCAGGCCGATCTGACCTTGCTGAAGATCGCGCCGCGCCTGGGCTGGACCGTCCATTTCGATCATCTCGCGATCCGCTGCGGCTCGTCGGCCCACAGGGATGCCGAACGGGTCGTGGAAAACCTGCGCCGCCATCACGGCTATGTGCCCTCGCAAGTCGAAGGCGAAGATTTCTATCAGTTCGAGGACGGCTGGAACGCCTACCTGCTCTACAAAATCCTGGAAAACGGCCAGGTGCTGCGGCTGTTCATCGATCAGTCGGATGCCGATAATCCCACCCAGATCATCCAGCATTGGAATCACGTTTACGGCTACACCGCCCATCATCTGGCGATCCGGGCCACGCGGTTCGAGGAAGGCCGGCGCGTCGCGGTCGGTTTGTCGAAGCTGATGCATACCATGGAGGCGGAAGGCATAGCCATCATGACCCCGACGGGTGACTACACCGATCGGCTGCTGCTACAGGTATTCACCCGGCCCGAGCGGAACCGGGAAGTTCCGGAACGGATTCGGGAGGTCTTGAGGACTCACGGTGCGGAGCTGGAAACCGTCATCGAAAACGCCAAGCTCCTCGAACTTCTGTCGCGCCGGGAAACGAGCCCGGAACTGGCCGAGCGATTCTTCGCGCTGTACGACATTCCTTACGAGCGGGACAATCCGCTTCATTCCGCCCCGATCTACAACTATTTCCTGCCGGAACAGGCGGCCCATGTCATTCGTACCTCGGTCCAGACCGCCGCCTAGCGAGGAGACCATGTCATGCGGAACGTCTGCGTCCTGGGCGCCGGCACCATCGGTTCCCTGATTGCCGGCCTGCTTTCCCGAGCGGGCGACTATACCGTTCATCTGGTCGATCACGATGAAAACGCCCTGAAGCGGGCTGCCGAGGACATCGATCGGCAAAACCTGACGACCCTCGCCGTGGATGCGATCCACGGCAGCGGGCTCCGACATTGCCTGTCGGATTATCCTTTCGGAGCAATCATCTCTGCGCTGCCGTACTACTGCAACCCGCTGGTGGCCGAGTACGCCATCGAATCGGGCCTGCATTATTTCGATCTGACCGAGGACGTGACCGTTACCCGTTACGTCCAGAACCTCAGTCAAGGCGCGGAGACCGCTTTCGTTCCGCAATGCGGCCTGGCGCCCGGTTTCATCAACATCGTGGCGAACGATCTGATGGGACATTTCGACGAACTGGACACCGTGAAGCTGCGGGTCGGCGCGCTGCCGGTGCATCCCAGCAACGTCCTGAAATACTCTCTTACCTGGTCCACCGACGGATTGATCAATGAATACGGCAATTTCTGCTATGGGCTCGAGGACGGCCACGAAGTCGTCCTGATGCCGCTGGAAGGCTATGAAACCATCGAAATCGACGGGCTGCTCTACGAAGCCTTCAACACCTCGGGCGGCCTCGGCACCCTGGCCGATACCTACAGCGGCAGGGTCAAGACGCTGAACTACAAAACCCTGCGCTATCCCGGCCACTGCGAGAAGATTCACTTCCTGATGCGGGACCTCAAGCTCAACAAAGATCGGGAAACCCTCAAACGCATCCTCGAAAACGCCATCCCCAAGACCGTGCAGGACGTGGTGCTGGTTTATGTCTCGGTTAGCGGCAAGCAGCGCGGCGAACTGTACGAAGAGAACTACGTGAAGAAAATTTATCCGCAGACGATCTACGGGAAGCTGTGGTCGGCCATCCAGGTGACCACCGCCGCCGCCGTGTGCGCAGTCGTCGATCAGGTGTTGAACCGGACCGAGCTCTACCAAGGCTTCGTGACGCAGGAGAGCTTTCGGCTCGAGGATTTTTTGGAGAACCGGTTCGGGCGGTATTACCGATGAGGTGAATCGCCTGGATGCGAGGGTGTAGGATGCGCTTCGTCCCTCAACGCACCCCATGGCTCTAAACCGCTGTAATCCGGTTATAAGGAAGTGGAGGATAGGTTTTCCTTTTCCCCACGTGACAGCGGTCTATCCTCCGGATGGCGGGAGCCCGCCATGAGAGCCGCATGGCGCAGGGCATCCAGGCGTTTGGCGTAGTGATGGTCCCGATGAATCAAGCTCAACACGTCCAGACCCCTCAATACCTTGACCAGTTGCGGCTGCATACCCACGAAGAAGAGGTGTTGTTTGTGCTCCCGCGTCATGCGGATCATGTCTTCCACCGCCTTGGCTGCCGACGTATCGATGAAAGGTACATCGGATAGGTCCAGGACCACGCTCTTGAAGGTGCTGAATTGCCGTACCCGCTCCAGGCGGCGGACCATGTTGTTGGCCGAGCCGAAACTCATGGGCCCATCGATATGGATAAGTATGATCTGGCCGTTGTTGCGGGCCAGGATGGCCGCCTCCTCGGAGATCAGGGGCGGTTCCGGAGCCTCGTGGGTGATGATGCGCAGCCTCGATTCTTCGAATTCCCCCATGCGCTTTACGAACAGGAGGTTCGCCAGTACCACGCCAACGCCCACCGCCTGGATGAGATCCACGAATACCGTCAGGCCCAGCACCACCAGCATGATCAGCACGTCGGCCCGTGGCGCATGAACGACATGCCGCACGAACCACCAGTCGATGATATCGATGCCCACCTTGAGCAGGATGCCGGCGAGTACGGCAAGCGGGATCTTTTCGGCTAATGGGCCCAGCCCCAATAGTATGGCCAGGAGGAACACTGCGTGGAGCATGCCCGAAAGGGGCGTGCGTCCACCGGTGCGGATGTTGACCACCGAGCGCATGGTGGCCCCGGCTCCGGGTAATCCGCCGAAGAACCCGGCGACTATATTGCCGATGCCCTGGCCGATACACTCCCGATTCGAATCGTGCTGGGTCCGGGTGAGATTGTCGCAAATCAGCGAGGTTAGCAGGCTGTCGATGGTTCCCAAAAGGGCCAGGATCGCCGCCGATTCCAGCATCACCAGCAAGAGATCGGCCTGAAAAGTCGGGATGATGAGGGTGGGAAAGCCTTCCGGCACCTCGCCGATAACCGGCGCGGCCGGTAGCCAGAAATAGGCGGTGAGCGTGCCGATTACCAGGGCCAGGACCGGCGGCGGAACCCACTGGCCAATACGGACGGGGGTCAGCGACACGATCCCCAGTGAGAGGAGGGTGAGTCCGACCGCCTGGGGATCGAGGCTGTCCCAGAACTCCGGGATCGCCCGCAGCGTGGCCAGCACCCCTTCCGGTTTGGGGGAGTGCCCCAGCAGGGCGGGAATTTGCAGAATGAGAATGATGCAGCCGATCCCGCTCATAAAGCCGGAAATCACCGGAAACGGGACCAGCCGAATGTAGCGCCCCCATTTGAGGAGGCCGATGAGAATCTGGATGACGCCGCCCATCATCACGACAGTGAAGGCGAGGGCGGGTTGATGGACATAGAGCAGGAGGACTTCGGCCATGACCACGGTCATCGGACCCGTGGGGCCGGAGACCTGAGCGGGCGTTCCGCCGAACAAGGCGGCGAAAAAACCCACGAAGATGGCTCCATAGAGTCCGGCGATGGCCCCTGCCCCGGAGGTTACGCCGAAGGCAAGCGCCAAAGGAAGGGCCACGACCGTGGCAACGAGGCCGCCGTAGATGTCGCCGCGAAGATTATTGAAGTGAAGACCGTAGATCAGCGGTTTCATGGTTCGATCTCTCTTGCCACATTTCAGGCGGCGATAAGCTTAGAGACAGCTGCTTACCTGCAGCCTATCTGTTAGCAAGTGTACATCTCCGGTATAGGCGGACGGAATGGCGCACCCGAGAACGGATTCCTCGAGCCGCAAGCCCGGCGGGCGATCCTGCTGCAGGCGAGCGATATGAGCTTCAAGGCATTAGATGATTCGTTTGACGGCAAGCTGCATGGCGGAGGGGATGGGTGCGGACGGGTGCTCCGGCAGAGCGAGAAACTGGCCGCGTCCAGGGACATAGGCGAAAACTTCGGCCTTATCGATCTTGTAAACCCAGCCATAAAGCTTGATAGTCCCTCGGACGAGTCCCGCGGCAACCACGGGGTGCGTACGCAGGTTTTCCAATTGAACTAAAACATTCTCTTGCACGGCGGCCGTCAAGAGGGAATTGCCTTCCAGATGAGCGTAATTTTCCCGAGTGATCCGGCGGGTCGCCTCGGCATGGCCGAGCCAAGCGCGAGCGGCCGGGAGGTCGGCCACGCATTCCGGGCCGCTCAGCAGCGCCTGCATGGCCCCGCAATAGGTATGGCCGCAAACGATGATTTCCTTCACTCCCAGATTGGCGACGGCGTACTCGATGGTGGCCGCTTCCCCGCCGCCGCTAGCCCCATAAGGAGGAATGATATTCCCCGCATTCCGCAGGATGAACAGGTTGCCCGGTTTCGACTGCGTGATCCAGTTCGGGTCGATACGCGAATCTGAGCAGGTAATGAAAAGGGCAAGTGGATTCTGCCCGCCCGCCAGCTTTTTGAATGACTCTCTCTCTGATTTCGAGAGGCTCTGCTGAAACCTGTGAAAGCCTTCCACCAGTTCTTTCATGGGATTACCTTCCTCACCATGGGCACACGCGCAGGGACGTCTTATTCCGCTCAGAGTGATACCCGCCCCGCCGACTCACAGATACAAATTCGGTGGTTTAATCTCTTTGACCGTACCGGGCTTCTTGGTTCAGCAACCGCTTTTGGAAGCCGTGCCGGAAAACCGCTGCGACTCCTAATTCCATTCGGCATTCGAGTGAACATTCATCGTAGGATGGGTAGAGCGAAGCGAAACCCATCGATGGCGGGTTGGCCCCTAGTCTCAGCTCGGGACAGGCCCTTCGACAAGCTCAGGACAGGCCCAAGCTCAGGACAGGCTCCGCGTAACCCGCCGACCCTTCGACTTGGCTCAGGACAGAGGCCGTTCGGTGGGTTACGGCGCACGCGAAGCGCAGTGATCGACGGTCGGTCAGTGCTGATGTGCGCCTAACCCACCCTACGAAAATGAATGCCTGATTGAAAGCGATTTGAAATAAGGGAAGCTCCGGCCAAAGTAAATTTCGGCACTATGAATTAGGTCCACAGGATATGCGGAGGCACGACGCGTCCTACGAGCTGAGCTCAGTCGAGAGAGCCCCTCCCACAAGCTTGTATTTTCATGGCAATCCCATCGCCATAAGCATCACCTCGACAGGGTGATAGGCCCGCACCCCGAGCCCGTCGGCGATTTGGCGGCGGCAGCTGGTGCCGAGAGCAACGATCAGCGCATCGGTTCCAGCCTCACGGATGGCGGGAAACAGGACCAGTTCGGCAATGTCCAGCGATACGGCGTAGTGCTCCTCCTCGTACCCGAAAACGCCCGCCATGCCGCAGCAGCCGGAGGGAATGGGTCGAACTTCGACGCCGGGAATCAGGGACAGCGTCTTTAAAAGCGGCTGCATTCCGATTAGCGCCTTCTGATGGCAATGGCCGTGCACCAGCAGTGTCTTGCCCGCTAGCGCGTCGCCGAAGGGATTTTTGCCGAGCCGACCGCTCTCATGAACGATGAATTCCTCGAAGGTCAGGGTGCGATCCGCCACGATACGCGCCTTTTTTCTGAGCTCCTCGCCCTCCAGTAAATCCGCCGCTTCGTCACGGAAGGTCAGGATTTCCGAAGGTTCGAGCCCGATGATCCAGCGGCCGGTCACCGCGGAAGGATACAGCCGCTCGACGGCCCGGCTCAGCCGTTTCCGGGCGGCGCTCAAAAGACCTTGGCTGATCTGTATCCGCCCGGATTCGAGACAGGGCGTTGCCGCCATGCGAAACCCGAGCCGTTCCAAGACCTCCAAGGCTGCGATTGCCAACTGGGGTTCGTAGTATTCGGTAAAGGGATCATTGAACAGCAGGACCTCTTCCTGCTGGCCGGCGGGTTCGGCCGGACGCCTCTGCTTCAGCCATAGGCTGAAAGGCGCGGCGGCGAGAGGCGGCAAGGGACGCTCCGGATGAAAGCCCAGCCGGGATTTGAGCCATGGCCGCGCCAGCACGGCGTTGGACAGGGCGGGCGCGAAGCTCGCGATCCGGCTGAGCCGGTCGAAGTTCCCCACGATACGCGCCCGCCACGGCACTCCGGCCCGGTCGTAGTGCTGCTGCAGGAATTCCGCCTTCATGCGGGCCATGTCCACGTTGGCCGGACATTCCGATTTGCAGCCCTTGCAGGCGAGGCAAAGGTCGAGGACTTCCCGCAGGAGCTCGCGATCCATCGCCGTCCAGGGTTCGGGGCTGTCCATGACTTGCCGGAAGACATTGGCGCGGCCTCGGGTGCCGTGTTTTTCCTCCCGTGTCGCCATGTAGGAGGGGCACATCGTGCCGCGCCCGGCGCTCTTCAGGCAGGCCCCGGCGCCGTTGCACTTCGAAGCGGCGATTCTTAAGCCCGCTTCGCGGCTCCAGTCGAAGTAGGCGGCAACCGGTTTCCCGTTCTCATGGGCTCTCAGATCCGAAACCAACGGCGGAGGATCGAAAATCTTGTGCGGGTTCAAAAGATCGTGAGGATCGAAGGCGGCCTTGATCCCGTGCAGGAGCACATAAAGTTCCCCACCCAAAAGACCTTCCAAATAAGGCGATCTCAGGCGGCCGTCGCCATGCTTGGCGCTGATCGTCCCGCCGAAACGGATCGCCCGTTCGAACACTTCTTCGACGATGCGCTCGTAAAGACGCCGGCCTTCCCGGCTGCGCAGATCGAGCAAGGGGCGGAAATGCAACACGCCCCATCCGGCCGGACCGAAGACGACGCAATCTAC
This sequence comes from Methylocaldum sp. RMAD-M, assembly GCF_017832375.1. NCBI lineage: Bacteria > Pseudomonadati > Pseudomonadota > Gammaproteobacteria > Methylococcales > Methylococcaceae > Methylocaldum > Methylocaldum sp. RMAD-M. The sequence continues at coordinate 169,268 of NZ_JAFIBZ010000004.1, forward strand.
ACCATGGCGGGCCATGACCGAGAAAACCGCCTCGGCATAAGCGGGCAGATCCTTGACTGACACTGCCGTGTCTTCGATGCCGGTGACGGCCTTGACCGGGCCCGGCATGCCCATGAGCAGACCCAATCCCGCCGCGCGCAGGGCCAGCGCCCGCTCCCGGAGCGGCGAATCGAGCACTTTCCGGGCATAACCCAAATTCCGCGAGCGCAATTCGGCCATCAGATTTGAGACCGTGGCGTCGACTTCACCGCCGGTTTCGTTCACGAAATCGATCAGCAGCACGGCGGCCGGATCGCCTTCGATCCAGAACCGGTTACGTTGCTGTTCCAGATTGGTCTTGGTGAGCTCCAGGATATGCCGGTCCACCAATTCCAATGCCGACGGCTTATGGTTCAGCGTCACGGCCACCGCCGAAAGCGCTTGCGGCAGGCTGTCGAACTGGACGCAGACCAAGCGGCGCCGGGCAGGCAGCGGCACGAGCCCGACTTCGATTTCGCCGACCAGAGCCAGGGTTCCCTCGCTGCCGCACAGCAATCGGGCCAGATTGAAAGGCGGCCCCCGAGATTCCCAAGGCTGCCCGCGCGCCAGCACGTCCAGGGGGTAGCCCGCGTTGCGGGGAATGCCGTCGGGGCGGGGAAAGCGATCGAGAATCAGCGCCCGATGGCGGTCGATCGCCTGATACACGGCGCGGTAAATCCGCCCCTCCAGATTGTCCAGCGCTAATTTTTCCCGAAGCTGTTCGCCTCCAAGTGATTCGAACCGGGCGATGCTGCCGTCGCTCAAGACCGCCTCGACGGACAGACCGTGATCGCGGGTCGTGCCGTAGCGCAAGGCATGGCTGCCCCAGGCGTTGTTGCCGAACATGCCGCCGATCGTGCAGCGGTTGGAGGTGGAGGGATCGGGGGCGAACATCAGCCCGAACGGGCTCAGCGCATCGTTGAGATCGTCGCGGATCACGCCCGGCTGGACCCGCGCCCGCCGCTGCACGGGGTCGATCGCGAGAATCCGGTTCATGTGGCGGGTGAAGTCGATCACCACGCCCTCACCGACGCACTGCCCCGCCAGGCTGGTTCCGGCTGCGCGGGGAATCAGCGGCAGCCGTTCCTGCGCGGCGAATCTCATCAGCGTCACGCAATCGTCCCGGTGCTTGGGCCGCGCCACGGCCAGAGGCATCTTCTGGTGGGGCGAGGCGTCCGTGGCGTAAAGCAGACGCGAGAGCCGGTCGGTCAAAAGCTCCCCTTCGAGCGCTCGGCTTAAAACCGAGAGTTTTGATAGCGGTTCGGATGTCATGACGGGTGGGCTCGTTAACTGCTTAGACCGGGGATAGAATCGGAGGTTAGAGCCTTCCATGTCGAGGTCTGACGGAAAACCGGGATTTCGTAGGGTGGGTTAGGCGCACTCCAGCATACTCCGATGTCAATCACTGTGCTTTGCGTGCGCCGTAACCCACCAACGCGCGGTGTGGTGGGTTACGGTGCGCGCCTGACTCGGTGGGCCGCGTACAGGCGGTATGTAGGCGCACCTAACCCACCCTACGACATGGATCAACCCGGCGAAACGGGTTTATGGCACACGCTGATCATTCGTTGTAAGGTTTGCAGAAAACCTATGGGAGCGATCTCGATGGGATTACTGGATGGTAAAAGGGCGCTGGTGTGCGGCAGCAGTCAAGGGATCGGCCGGGCCATCGCCATGCTTTTCGCGGATCAAGGCGCCGAGGTCGTTCTCCTTGCCCGCAACGAGTCGGCGTTGAAGCTCGTCTGTGGAGGGCTCAGTTCCGCACATCGGCAGAAGCACGGCTACTTGGTGGCCGATTTCGGCCATCCTGATCGCTTGAAGCAGATCCTGGAAGAACGCCTGCCGGCGCTTCTTCCCATTCACATCCTGGTCAACAACACAGGCGGACCGCCGGGCGGGCTTCTGTATGAAGCCGGGATCGAGGAATTCACTAGAGCCTTCACCCAGCACCTCATTTGCAGCCATATCCTGGTCCAAGCCCTGCTCCCCGGCATGAGGAGCGAGAGCTTCGGCCGGATCATCAATATCGTTTCGACCTCGGTCAAGCAGCCAATTCCGGGACTCGGCGTCTCCAACGCGGTGCGCGGCGCCATGGCCAACTGGGCCAAGACCTTGGCGGGCGAACTCGCGCCCTTCGGCATCACCGTGAACAACATCCTTCCGGGAGCGACCGAGACGGCGAGGCTCCGGGCTATCATGGAGGCCAAAGCCCGAAGCTCGAACAAATCCATCGATGACGTGGTCGAACAGACTAAACGCTCGATTCCCCTGGGACGGTTCGGAAAGCCCGAAGAAATTGCCTATGCGGCGGGCTTTCTCGCGTCCGATTTGGCTTCGTATATCACCGGGATCAACCTGCCCGTCGACGGGGGACGTACGATGAGCTTGTAAATATGCAACGAATCGCGAATTACATTGCCGGCGAACTCGTTCCGCCCGTCTCCGGCCGCTATCTCGAAAACATCGAACCGGCCACCGGCCGTTTGTTTTCGGAAGTGCCGGACTCCGATTCCGCCGATATCGACCGCGCCGCAGCCGCCGCAAGGACGGCGTTTCCCGCCTGGGCCGAGGCTCCGCTGGAAGAGCGATCCAGGCTGCTGCGCCGGATCGCGGATCTCATCGAAGCCAAGGCGGACGCGCTCGCCCGCGCCGAATCGGTCGATGCCGGAAAGCCTCTGAGCGCGGCGCGCCAGGTCGACATCCCGAGAGCCGCCGCCAATTTCCAATTCTTCAGCTCAGCCATCCAGCATTTCTTCTCCGAATCCCATGCCATGGGAAGCCAAGCGCTGAATTACACGCTCCGCGTGCCGCTCGGCGTCGTCGGCTGTATTTCGCCGTGGAACCTCCCGCTTTATCTCTTTACCTGGAAAGTCGCGCCCGCGCTGGCGGCGGGAAACACGGTCGTGGCCAAGCCCTCGGAACTGACGCCGATGACGGCGTTTTATCTCTCGGAAATCTGCCGGGAAGCGGGGCTTCCGCCGGGGGTTCTGAACATCGTCCACGGCACCGGCGCCAAGGCCGGGCAACGCCTGGTCGAGCATCCGAACGTCGAAGCCATCTCCTTCACTGGCGGCACTCAGACCGGAGCCCGGATCGCCCAAACCGCGGCCCCGCGGTTCAAGAAGCTCTCTCTGGAACTGGGCGGCAAGAATCCGAACATCATCTTTGCCGATTGCGATTTCGAACGCGCCGTGAGCACCACGGTCCGCTCGTCCTTTTTCAATCAGGGCGAAATCTGTCTGTCGGGGTCGCGGATCTTCGTCGAACGGCCGATCTACGAAACGTTCAGGGACGAATTCCTGCGACGGACCCAGGCGCTGCGCGTGGCCGATCCACTGAGCGGAGACTGCGACGTCGGCGCGCTCATTTCGGAAAGCCACCTCCGCAAGGTGCTGTCCTACATCGATCTGGCGCAGACCGAGGGCGGGCGGATCCTGACCGGCGGCAGGCAGGTGCGTCTTGAGGGCCGCTGCGAAAACGGATTCTTCGTCGAGCCGACCATCATCGAAGGTCTCTCCCCGGACTGCCGGGTCAATCAGGAGGAAATCTTCGGCCCCGTGGTCACCCTGATGCCTTTCGATGGCGAAGACCAAGCGGTCGAGTATGCCAACAGCACGATGTACGGGCTTTCCGCCACAGTCTGGAGCGAAAGCCTCAAGCGCTGCCATCGCCTGGCGAACCGGATCCATTCCGGGGTGATCTGGATCAACTGCTGGCTGCTCCGCGACCTCCGGACGCCTTTCGGCGGCATGAAGCAATCGGGCGTGGGCCGGGAAGGCGGCTTCGAGGCGCTCAAGTTTTTCACCGAAGCCAAGAACGTCTGCGTTTATCTCGGAGGATAGCGCGTATGGCGGGTCAGCGTATCGACTCGGAAAAAGCACCGGAACCCGTAGGCCTCTATCCCCATGCCAGGCGGGTGGGGAATCTCTTGTTCCTGTCAGGGGTCGGGCCGAGAAGACGCGGAAGCAAGATTATTCCGGGCGTCGAGCTGGACGAGGACGGGAATATCGTTGCCTACGAAATCGAGGCGCAATGCCGCTCAGTCTTCGAGAACGTCCGCCTGATCCTCGAGGAAGCGGGCTCCCACTGGGACAAGCTGGTGGACGTCACCGTCTTCCTGACCGATATGGAAAAGGATTTCCCGGTCTACAACCGGCTCTACGCGGAATACTTCAGGACCAATCAGCCCTGCCGGACGACCGTCGAAGTGTCGCGGCTGCCGACCCCGATCGCGATCGAGCTGAAGTGCATCGCGACCATCGAATGAGAACGGAGAATCGCCGTGAGAGAACTCAAGCCTTTCAACTTCCGCGAGTGGATAGACCAACACCGCCATCTGCTCAAGCCCCCGGTCTGCAACAAACAGGTGTTCGAGGACGCGGAATTCATCGTCATGGCGGTGGGCGGCCCCAACCGCCGCAAGGATTATCACTACGACGAAGGCGAGGAGTTCTTCTACCAGGTCGAGGGCGACATGGTTCTCAAGATCATGGAGGACGGAAACCCCAAGGACATCCGCATCCGGGAAGGCGATATCTTTCTGCTTCCGCCGCGCATCCCCCATTCCCCTCAGCGCTTCGCCGACACGGTGGGGCTGGTCATAGAGCGAAAGCGAGGACCGGCGGAAAACGACGGTCTCCTATGGTACTGCGACAACTGTTCGAATTTGCTCTACGAGGAATATTTCCACCTCGAAAACATCGAGAAGGACTTGCCGCCGGTTTTCGAGCGGTTCTATTCCAGCGAGGAAAACCGGACGTGCAAGAAGTGCGGGACGGTGATGGAGGCGCCTTGAATACACACTCGCGGCACACGGTAGGATGGGCAAAGGCCGGTGGTAGTCTGTGCCCATTACTTCGGCCCTCAGTTCCCTCTCCCTCCGGGAGAGGATTAGGGTGAGGGGATCGAAACTAGGTTTTCTTCCGATGAAACAACTGGCCCGAACGCTACGAAAACAACAGACCAACGCGGAGAAATTATTGTGGAGCTGGTTGAGAAACCGCCAGCTGGAAGGTTGCAAGTTCCGTCGGCAACAACCCATTGGCCCCTACATCGCAGATTTCCTCAGCCTAGAACCGAAGCTGATCATTGAACTCGATGGTGGACAGCATTCCGAGCAACAGGAACAGGACAATCAGCGAACCCGATACTTACAGGCTTTGGGTTATCGGGTGTTGCGGTTTTGGAATCATGAAGTGCTCGGCGATCTTGAGGCAGTGTTAGAGGCAATTCCGATTGCCATAGTTGTTCGATCCCCTCACCCCATCCCTCTCCCGGAGGGAGAGGGAGAAAGACCGGTACTTCGTAAAAAGGAAGGGGCTTGAGAACGGCTCATTATTAGGCACATGGAAAACAAACATGCTCAAAATCGACATCCATACCCACATCCTGCCGAAGAACTGGCCCGATCTTCGGGAGCGGTATGGGTATGGCGGATTCATTCAGCTCGATCATCACCGGCCGGGCTGCGCCCGCATGCTCAGGAACGGCGAATGCTTCCGGGAAATCAGGAGCAACTGCTGGGATGCCGGGACCCGGCTCAAGGACTACGATGAATTCGGCGTGCAGGTTCAGGTGCTTTCCACCGTGCCGGTTATGTTCTCTTACTGGGCGAAACCGGAGCATACCCTCGACCTTTCGAAACTGCTGAACGATCACATCGCCAGCGTTGTCGCCGAGTTTCCCAAGCGCTTCGTCGGGCTGGGCACCCTGCCCATGCAGGCGCCGGAACTCGCAATCGGGGAGCTGGAGCGTTGCGTCCGCGATCTGAAACTGGCGGGCGTCGAAATTGGCACCCACGTCAACGGCTTCAACCTGAACGAGACGCTTTTCTTTCCCGTCTACGAGGCGGCGGAAGATTTGGGAGCGGCCCTCTTCGTCCACCCTTGGGACGTTCTCGCCAACGAGCGCATGAAGAAATACTGGCTGAGCTGGCTGGTCGGCATGCCCGCGGAAACCGCCCTGGCCATCTGCTCGATGATTTTCGGCGGCGTCTTCGAGCGATTTCCCCGGCTTCGTGTTGCGTTTGCCCACGGCGGCGGGGCGTTCCCGGGTACTTTCGGCCGTGTTCAGCACGGATTCGAGGTGCGCCCCGATCTTTGCGCCGTGGACAATGCCGTGGAGCCCGCCGAATACCTGGGGCGCTTCTATGTGGATTCATGCGTTAACGATCCGCGCCTCCTGAGTTGCCTGATCGATCTCTTGGGCGAGAACGCGATAGCCCTCGGCTCCGACTATCCGTTCCCGCTCGGCGAAAACCGGCCCGGAAGGATGATAGCCGAGATGGAGCTGCCGCAATCGACCAAGGAGCGGCTGTTTCACGGGACCGCCCTGGAATGGCTCGGCCTCACAGCGGAATCCTTCGCATGACCGCCGTCGATGTCCATATCGGACGACGGATCTTCCGTATCGACTCGGCGAAATACTTCGATCTTTCCGTTCACATCGACGGCGGCGTCGAAGGACTCAGCGCCTTCGGGGTACCGCCCGCCGGAGTGCAAACGGTGGAAAACGCCTGGTTCGTCGGCGACACCCGGCGCGGCGGCAGCTGCAATGTGAGGGAATACCGTTTCATCCCCCATTGCCACGGCACCCATACCGAATGCGTAGGCCATGTCGTGGATCAGGACGTATCGGTAACGGCATTTCTGAAGGATGCCTGGATTCCTGCCACCCTGATTTCCGTGAAGCCGGAAAAAGGCATGGATTGCCCGGAAAGTTATATCCCCGGCAAAGCGGAAGGCGATGCGCTCATTACCCGGAGGGCGCTAGTCGAAAAGTTAAGAACGCTGGATGACGAAGATTTTCACCAAGTGCTCGTCATCCGCTCGCTGCCCAATTCACCGTCCAAGAGAACACGGCAGTACTTGGCGACGCCTTATTTTTCCAATGAGGCGATGGCGGAAATCGTCCGACGCGGCGTCAAGCATCTTTTGGTGGATATGCCGTCCGTCGACCGCATGGAAGACGAGGGCAGGCTGTCGAATCACCGCCTTTTCTGGGAGCTGCCGCCCGACGCCCACGATTTGAATCGCTGCAAAGCGCCTTTTCGAACGATTACCGAACTCATCTTCGTGGGCGACGACATTCGGGACGGTTATTACCTGCTCAATCTTCAAATCGCGCCTTTCCGCGGCGATGCGGCACCCAGCCGGCCGCTGATCTTTCCCGTGGAGGTTCCATGAGGTTCGAAGCGCACCGATCTCTCGCCGAGGCGCTGGACCGAGCGGATATTCTTGGTTCGTACCGAAGCGACTTTCACATCCCGAAGCGGGAAGATGGCTCGGAAGAGATTTATTTTTGCGGCAATTCTCTGGGACTTCAGCCGAAATCGGCGCGGCGCTACGTGGAGGAGGTGCTGGCCGCATGGGCGCGGATGGGAGTGCGGGGACACTTCGAGGGAGATCATCCCTGGCTGCCTTATCACGAGTTCGCGACGGAGAAACTGTCCCGGTTGGTCGGAGCCCTGCCCGTCGAAGTGGCGGCGATGAACTCCCTGACGGTCAACCTTCATCTCCTGATGGTGAGCTTTTACCGTCCGACGCCGGAGCGCCATAAGATCCTGATCGAGGAACACGCTTTCCCGTCGGACCGCTACACCATGGCTTCCCAAATCGCCTTTCACGGCTTCGACCCGGAAGAGTCGCTGATCGAAGCCAGATCCCGTCCGGGTGAAGCGATTCTTCGTGTGGAGGATCTATTAGAGCTCATCGAACGGGAAGGAGACGGCATCGCGCTGATCCTGTGGCCGGGCGTGCAGTTCTACACGGGCCAAACCTTTGCCATGGACGAAATCGCCGGAGCGGGGCACAGGAAAGGCTGCGTGGTCGGGTTCGACCTGGCCCACGCCGTCGGCAATCTGGTCTTGAAACTGCACGACTGGAACGCGGATTTCGCCGTTTGGTGTTCCTACAAATACCTGAACGCGGGACCCGGAGCCGTCGCGGGCTGTTTCGTCCACGAGCGGCACGCCGAACGCTTCGATCTTCCCCGCTTCGCCGGCTGGTGGGGGCATGACAAATCCACCCGGTTCGTCATGCCGCCGAGGTTCAGTCCTTTGCCCGGGGCCGAAGGCTGGCAGCTCAGCAATCCGCCCGTTCTCTCCCTGGCGCCCCTGCTTGCGTCCCTGGATCTGTTCGATCGAGCCGGAATGACGGCGCTGCGGACCAAGTCGGAATCATTGACCGGTTATCTGGAACGCCTGCTCAAGGAACGGTTCGACGACGAGATCGCCATCCTCACGCCGCCCGCCCCCGCCGAACGGGGTTGCCAGCTTTCGCTCAGATTGAAGGACGGCAAGCGGGTGTTCGAAAAGCTGAGCGCTTCCGGGATCGTTTGCGACTGGCGGGAGCCTGACGTGATCCGCGTGGCGCCGGTCCCGTTTTACAACCGCTACATCGAAATCTTCGATTTCGTGGAGCGGCTCAAGGGAGTGATCGAACATGCGGACTAAAGTTATCACCCTGATCGGCGGAGGGCTCGCCGGATGCCTCCTCGCCATGTTCCTGGCCCGCCGGCGGTTTTCCGTCCGGGTCTTCGAGCGCTTGCCGGACATGCGCAAACACCAAATTCCGGCGGGGCGGTCGATCAACCTCTCGCTGTCCACCCGCGGCATCCATGCCCTGAAGGAAGTCGGGCTATACCGGAATATCGAAAAACATCTGGTCGCCATGCCCGGCCGCATGATCCACGACAGGGACGGAAAACTGCTCTATCAACCCTATGGCAGGGACGAATCCGCCGTTCATTATTCGGTGGAAAGGGCCGCGCTCAACAAGATCCTGCTCGATGGGGCCGAAGCCGCCGGGGCCGAGCTTTTTTTCGGCGAAAAGTGCGAAGGAATGGATTTCGAAAACCGGCATCTGCTGCTCCGGCGTGAAGACGACGATAACCCGCGCATTCTGCCTTTCGATACGCTGATCGGCACCGACGGCGCGGGTTCCGCGGTGCGCCAGGCCATGATCGTACAGAAAGGCATCGACTGCCGAGACGAGCACCTGCCGCACGGCTACAAGGAGCTGGCCATCCCGCCAGGACCCGAAGGCGCTTTCAGGCTGGAAAAGAACGCCCTGCACATCTGGCCGCGCGGCGGCTTCATGCTGATCGCCCTGCCCAATCGGGACGGCAGTTTTACCGCCACCTTGTTCCTGCCCCATTCGGGCCTCGAGAGTTTCCGGACGCTCAGCGACGAGGGCGCCATCCTGCATTTCTTCGAAACCGAGTTTCCCGACGTGCTTCCCCTGATGTCCGACCCGGTTCACGATTTTCTGAACCATCCCACCGGGACCTTGGGCACGATTCGCTGCTTTCCCTGGCATGTCGGCGATCAGGCGCTGATTCTGGGCGATGCCGCCCACGCGGTGGTTCCCTTTCACGGGCAAGGGATGAACTGCGCCTTCGAGGATTGCGTCGTTCTCGACCGGTTGCTCGATGAACACGATAACTTCGAAAGCCTTTACCGAAACTTCGAGGCCCAGAGAAAGCCGAATGCCGAGGCCATCGCCGACATGGCGCTGGAAAACTACATCGAGATGCGCGATTCCGTCCGTGACCCCAAGTTTCACTTGCGGAAGCACATCGAATGGCTGCTCGAAGAGCGCCACCCGGCGAGATTCATCCCGCGCTACGCCATGGTCATGTTTCACCGCATTCCCTATGCCGTCGCCAAAGAACGCGGCGACGTCCAGGCCGGCATCATCGAGCGTTTGTCGGAATCCATAAACCGGGTAGACGACGTAGACCTCGACCTGGCCGACCGGCTCGTCACGGAAAGCTTGCAGCCCTTGGCCGCAATGCCATCGCGGTCTTGATGGCGGGCGGGGCATCAGGTGCGCCCCGCACTACCCGCACATCACCCAGCGAGGCTGGCGGCCACCCACCGACGCGAGCGGCACGACCATCGAGCATTGGTCCGGCGGGTTACGGCGCACGGAAAGCATGGTGATCAGCGGCCAGCGGATGCCGGCGTGCGCCTAACCCGCCCTACGACATTCCGGTTTCCGTCAACCGCCGAAAGAGCAGTAGGTATCCGGAACCAATAGATTGATCGGCAATTCAAATCTAGAACTACCCCGATCCGATTTATCTCCGATAGATGGCTCGCAAGGAGGTGTTATGCGATTCCGGAACAAGGCGATTTCAAGCAGCGCTGCCCGTTGGTTCCTCGGCGGCTTTGTTTTTCCCGTGGCCGTAGCGGCCGCTCAGACCAACGGCAAGCCGTTGGATGCCGTTGCCGAGGCGCAAACGCCGAGAGCCGCTCCCTCTTCCCGGCCGGAGTCGCAGAAATCCGAGCATGATCGCTCTGGCGCTTTCCGCGCCCCCCATGCCCAGCCTTCCTCGAACGCCTTTGGCGGCCAGCCCGATCAGGGCAAGGTGCTGGGCTTCGATTTCTACCGCGATCCCCTCAATGCCAAGAGGCCCATGCAGACTTTCGAGGAGATCATGCAGGAGGACAAGGCGGCCAAGCCCAAGATCACCGCCGATCAGCGAAAACTGCTGGAAAGCCGCTATGATCTGACCCCAAGACTCCATCGAGAGGCGAAAATGTCGCGGGGTAAACCCATTCCGGTAGGTCCCACCGCGCGGCTGCGCAACGGCATGACCTGGGACACGCTGGCCGCGATGACGCCCGAGGAGATTCGCGAAAAGGGACTCTTCCCTTATCCCGCCCTGCCGCATCCGAAGCAAGCCACCGGCGGCCAGGTCTTCCCGAAAATGCAGATCGAGATGTTCCCGCGGCTGGAGCGCTTCGATGTGGAATTCGATCTGCCGGACGCCTTTCTGCCGGAGTTCCCGCCCGCCATGTTCCTGCAAAACAGGCCGGAACTGGGTGACGTATCCCGGGGCGAGGTCGTCTCGATCAACAATTACTATGCGCTTTTCAAGGACCTGCTGACGCCCGTTCAGCTCGACGGCCTGCGCCTGCTGCTTACGCCGTTTCCCCAGGAAGAATTCAATCCCACCGACGACCGGAAAAGCGAACAGCCGAGCCTAGGCGTCACCTGCCTCGATTGCCATATCAACGGTCATACGACCGGACAATTCCACCTCAATCCGGACAACCGGCCGCAAGAGCGGCGCCTCCGCCTCGACACGGTCAGCCTGCGCGGCGTGTTCAATCAACAACTGCACGGTTCCAAGCGGAGTCTCCGCTCGGTCGAGGACTTCACCGAATTCGAATTCCGCACCGCCTATTTCAACGGCGATCCCATCCACGCCATGAAGAAAGGTTTTACCCAGTTCGATCGGGTGCAGGTTTCGCACATGGCGCAGATGCAGAACATGTTCGACTTCCCGCCGGCGCCCAAGCTCGACGTTGCCACCGCCAGGCTCGACCCCGCCAAGGCCACCGAGGCCGAGCGCCGCGGCGAGGAAGTGTTCTTCGGCAAGGGCAAATGCGCCGAATGCCATGTGCCGCCCGTCTATCTCGATGACCGCATGCACGATCTTCGCCTCGAACGCTTCGTCAATGAGGCGCCTCCGGGACCGATGAAAACGTTCACCCTGCGCGGCATCAAGGACAGCCCGCCCTACATGCACGACGGGCGCTGCCTGACCCTGGAGGACACGGTGGAGTTTTTCAACCTGGTGCTGGGGCTCAAATTGAACACGCAGGAAAAGTCGGACCTGGCGGCGTTCATGCGGGCGCTGTAAAAATCGCCTTTTTCCAAGCGCTTGAAGTTTAGATTGGTTCCCAAACTCCTGTTTGGGAACCCAAAGCGAGAGGCTCCCAAGTAGGAACTTGGGAGCCAGCGAAAGCAAGCCTTAGATCACCATCGGCCGGTCTCGGGCGCGATGCCGAAGCCGGCGTTGTGAAGAGCCGCGACCAGCATCGCCCTTTCGGTCTCCGATAGCGGCAATAGCGGCGGCCGGGGCGCAAGCCAGGCGGGATCGCCCGTCTGCGCGGCGCGAATCGCCTTGAATGCGGGAACGAAAGGGTAGCGCAGGACGATGTCCAGGAACATACGGACTCGCGTTTCGTCGTCCGGCGGCACGTCCGGCTTGAGCAGTGCTGCGATAAGGTCCGGAAAGAGGTTCGCGATGCCGCAGATGGTTCCGGCTCCGCCGGCGCGCATCAGACGCGGCAGATGCGATTCGTGGCCGAGCAGGATCGAAAGCTGAGGCACGCGTTTCAACAGCCCGGCGGTATGTTCGAAATCGCCGCCGCTGTCCTTCACCCCTGCAATGATGCCGGGATAAGCGGCCGCCAGCCGGGCGACGACTTCCGGCCGGATCGGCACGGCCGAGAGTTGCGGAATGTGATACAGATAAACGCGCAGACGCGTATCGCCCACCGTATCGATCAGCATCGAGTAGTAACGGAACACAGCCTCATCGGTCAAATTTTTCCAGAAGAACGGCGGAAGGATCAGGCACCGCGGGCAGCCGGTTTTCAGCGCGTGCCGGGTCAGCGCCACGGTGTCGGAGAGTGCGGCGCATCCGGTGGCGGCGAGCAGGCGGTCCGGCGCGATGCCGGCAGCCAGCAGCGCGTCAAGCCCCTCGCAGCGCTCGGCCACCGAGAAGGAGGGACCTTCGCCGGTCGTGCCAAACGGCACGATACCGGCTACGCCTTTCGCGAGCAGTTCCCGCACCAGTGCGGCGAGTCTCGCATGATCCACGCCGCCGTCCCGGCCGAGCGGCGTCAGCGTTGCACACCAAAGTCCGCGTATGGGAGCGGGTTCCGTCATGGTGAAGTCCTCCTCAGAATCCGGGTGAGGATGCGCCTATCTTATTAATCAGGCCCGTAAATACCCTCCTGGTATTTCGGGCCGCCGCCCAGGCCGGTACACGCCCGGCCTGGGCTCACGCGGCTTGTCGCCGCGCCGGGGCATCCCTGCCCCGGATTAACCCGGCCTATATTTATAGGCCGGGTTAATAAGGAAGCTCTGATTAAGTCCTTCGACAGGCTCAGGACGAACGGAATCCACTTGTTCAGAGCTTCCTTAAGTACGCACCGACTGCCGCGCTTTTCAGGCAAGGTTACCGGGGAACCACGGTGAAATCTACGGGATGGGGGTGCCGGCGGATCTTGTGGGTCGCCTCGCCCGTTGCCGTCGACCACCAGGTTTTAACTCCATTCGGCATCCGAGTGAACATTAATTGTAGGATGGGTAGAGCGAAGCGAAACCCATCGATGGTGGGTTAGCCCCTCGGCTCCGCTCGGGACAGGCCCTTCGACAGGCTCAGGACAGGCTCCGCGTAACTCACCGATTGGAATAAGAGGCAGAATCCATGAACGAAGACCAGGGAAAGATTACCGTCTATTACGATGGCGCCTGCCCGCGCTGTGTCCGGGAGCGCCGCCGCTACGAGCGGCTGGCGGGAAAAAGCGGCGAGCGGGTCTGTTGGTTCGATATCACGGGACGGGAGGACAGACTCCGCGAGATCGGCATCGATCCCCGCAAGGCCCTGACCGAACTGCATGTCCGCGACGAAAACGGGCGGATCGCGTCCGAGCTGGATGCTTACATCCTATTGCTGGAGAGAGTCGCGTTTCTAAGACCCTTGGCCTGGCTGATCGGACTGCCGGTGGTCCGCCCGCTGCTGGCTCGTCTCTATCACAAAATGGTAATCCGCCGGTTGAAAAAGAGCGGGCGGCTGTAGTGGGCTCGCCGAGCACTATCGCTCGAAGAATCGGGCTTTTTCTTTCGTTCAATCCCTCTGCCCACCATCGGACGAGCCATGCCGAGAAGCAAACCTGTCGCTCACGATTGACCGCACAGGGATACTATTTGACCTGATCGCCGCCGTCGATCGGGTGATCGGCAGAGCCGGTGCTTTTCATGGCGCATTGCGGAGCGTCGGCTTCCGTAGTCATCCCGCCAGGCGGAGGGTCTTCGCAGAAATCCTTAGCCACGGTCACGCCGGTCGGTTGCACGATGCCGGGATCGGTGATGGACGTCAGCAGGGTCCCGGTGTTCGCGTCGTACACCCTCAAGGCATCGGGTTGCGAGACGTACAATTTCGCTTTCTTCGGATGCAGCGCCATCTGATCCATTCCGTAGAATTCGGGAGCGTTGGAAATCGGAACCGAAAACAGCGGTTCGTTGCTGAAGGTCGCGTTCTTGGCGTCATAACGATAGACGTCCAGGAAACCCGCATCTCCCGGGGATTCGCCGTTACTCCGGGCAAAGGCCCGGTCTTCTGCAAAGTCGACCAAACCGGAAATCCCGGAGGATGTGCCGGATAATGCGCGCATGTCGACCCGTTCCAGTCCCGGAATCGTAAACGACGTTATTTCGGGAGCGCCACGGGCGATGACGAGGCCCGATCCGCCGTCCGGAGCGCAGAAGACATTATTGGGTTCGGCGAAACCGAGAGACAGCATCTCGCCGGTATCTCTCAAGGTCCCGGTGTCGCTGAGCGTGAGCCGGCGCACCGTTGCATCGGCGGACGAGGTGGCCAGTACCGAGCCGTCGCTGCAAACCTCGACCGAATTGGTATCGGTACCCACGGACAAGGTGCTGATCTCGGCCTGTTTGGCGATGTCGATGACCGAGATCGGCTGAGTGAAGAGGCCATCGGACACCAGCAGGAACTTCCCGTCGGGGCTGATCGAGAGATCCTCGCCATTGTTGGCGATGGGAATCGGATTCGTGCCTTCGGCGAGGCGGGGAGGCGACGCGGTCAGGTCGATGACGAAGACTTCGCTGTTGAAATTCGTCACGAATCCCCGGGTCTGATCCGGCGTGATGAGAACGTCACCGATCGCCAGGCCGGCGGTCGCTATGGTCACCGATCCCAGTACGGTGTCGGTATCGGCATCGAATATCGTGACCGAAGCCGTGGTGTTGTCCGCCACCATGCCGAGAGTCCTTGCGGACGCCGAAGACGCCTGTAAGGCCGGGACCAAGATGGCACCCATGAGAATCGCTGCCAGGCCGGTCCTTTTCCTGTAATCGCTGTTCATGTGACTTCATCCCTGCTGTTGCGATCGAGCGATGGCCGCGGTTTTTCGATGCGCGGAATCCGCTCCTTGCTGCGCTTGTTTGGTTAATGAGACTTGTCTTTGGGAAAGGAGTTGCACGCCGAGACGAATCATCCAAAAACGGCGCGACGGCTAGTTTCGAAAGGAACATGCAAACCCGTATGCGCAGAGTGAGTTCCCGCTGCTAAGAGAGTGATCGCTTTCGGGAGTGTCTCATTATGGTGCGCGCTCCCCTATTTTTGTGCGCCGGATCGATATGCTGCCGTATGTCCTTGGCATACAAGATATTCCCCGCAATCGGCCCGATTCCGGGTAATCGCGTCGACCGGTTCTCTGCGCTTACGCATGGCATGCATTATGTATTCTCGTCATGGAGTGCTAAACGGGGCACGAATCAACGGACAACGGCGTCCATCGGCGGTCATTACGACCCCGCTGGACGCTTTTTTTTGCCCGACGATCGCTCAGGCTGCAAACAGCTCCTAATTGCAAGGGAACATCCATGTACAACGTGCTTCGGCCAGCCATCGTTTTGCTGAGCCATCTTCGCTTTCCTTATAAATTTCTGTTCATCGGCTTGATCTTCGTCCTGCCGCTTGCCGTTTACCTGTACCTGCTGATCGTCGAAATGAACGCCGGCAGCGCATTCGCCCGCGAAGAGCGGTCCGGTGTGGAATACCTGAAGGCTTTGCAGCCTTTGCTGCAGGATTTTCCGAAACACCGTGGGATGGTTTACGCCGCACTCAACGGCGACCGGTCTTTCGATGACGATATTCGGGCCTTGCGAGCCCGCATCGAGGAAGCTAAAGCCGCGGTGAACGAGATCGACAGTCGGCTGGATTCCACGTTGCACACCGCAACCCGATGGAATGCCGTGAAACAAGCGTGGAATCGTCTTGCGAATCAATCCGCGGGCGCGGATGCGAAGGAAAATTTTGCCGCCCACACGTCCCTGATCGCCGGCTTACAGGGGCTGATCGGCCACATCGGAGAGACCTCCAATCTCGTCCTGGATCCCGTTCTCGATAGCGCCTACCTCGCCGATGCCGCAATCCTCAAACTTCCGGCCCTGATGGAGAACCTGGGGCAGGCGCGGGGCTTGGGCACCGGAATGGCCGCTCGCCAGGCGAACGACCCGGACGAGAAATCCCGCCTGATCATGCTGAACACGCTTATCCTGGAAAATCAGCGCGCCATCGAGCGAGGCATGGACGTCGTTTTCCAGACCAACTCGTCGGTCAAGCCCGCGCTGGCTGCCGGTCTCGAACAGAGTCTCACTCATCTCAAGACTTTCCTGGATTTACAGTGGAACGAGCTGATCTCCAACGATTCCATCGTGATGGCGCCTTCCGACTATTTTGCCGCCGGAACCCGCGCTATCGACGCCCAGTTCGCCCTCTACGATGCGGTTCTGCCCACGCTGGATCGCTTGCTGGAGGAGCGTATCGCCGCCTTTGACGCCAAAAACCGTCTGGTCGTCGTGATCGCCGTCACCACGGCTTTGCTGTCCGTCTATCTATTTGCCGCCTTTTATCTGTCGGTACGGCAGACAGTCCACACTCTGGTCAGCAGCGGCCGGCGTCTGGCCGCCGGTGATCTGACCGCGAAAACGCACATAAACTCGCGGGATGAGCTGGTGCAGGTGGCGGACGGCTTCAACGGCGTCGCCCGCGAGTTCAGCCGCTTTATTGCCGGCGTAGTCGCATCGGCCGAGGAATTGAGCAATGCCGCGAGCGAACTCTCCGGCGCCACCGAGCGGGTCGCCTACAGCGCGAATCTTCAGTCCGACGCAGCCGGAAGTACGGCGGCTGCCATGGAGGAGATGACGGTCAGCATCGGCGAGGTCGCCCGCCACGCCGGCGAAGCGGAGCGGATTTCCAGCCGGGCCAGGGAATTGTCCGCGCAAGGCGAGATCGTCGTCCGCCGCACCGCCGGTGAAATGGAAAGACTGGCCGACTCGGTCCATCAATCCTCCGAGATGATCACGGCGCTCGGCGCGCGCTCCAACGAAATCAGCGCGATCGTCAAGGTCATCACCGAAATCGCGGATCAGACCAATCTGCTCGCTCTCAATGCCGCTATCGAGGCGGCCCGCGCCGGCGAACAGGGACGCGGTTTTGCCGTCGTCGCCGACGAGGTCCGGCAGCTCGCCGCCCGTACCCGCCATGCGACGGACGAAATCAGGCAGACCATCGTGTCCATCCAGGACAGCATCGACCGGGCCGTGAGCACGATGCGGACCGGCAGCGAACAGGTCTCGGCCGGGGTTTCACTGGCGACCGAGGCGGCGAGCTCCCTCGCATCCATCCATGAAGGCGCGTTGCAGACCGTGCAGAGCATCACGACCATTGCGGCTGCCACTCAGGAGCAAAGCGTCGTCAGCCAGGATATCGCGCAGCACGTCGAGCAAATTGCCGGGAAGGCCGACGAAAGCACGACGGTTGCCCAGGAAACGTCCGCCATTGCCCGGCATCTCGAACAACTGGCAGCGAACCTCAAGACGATGGTTCACCACTTCCAGATTTGATTCCGCATCCGTAGAGGAGATTCTCATGTTTCCGATTCTGACCGGCCTGACCCTGTTACTGGCTTTTCTGGTGCTCCTCGTTGCCGTCGAGCAGCGATTCGAGAGAGCGCTGCTCGACCGTAAAGCGGCCGGTATCCTCCATTTGCGCCGAACCACGGAATTGATGATCAGTCTTCAGCAACACCGGGGCATGGCCAATTCCTGTCTGAACGGAGATACGGCTTTCAGGGCGCGTCTGCCGTCCGTTCAGAAGAACATCGAAGAGCAGTTGCGGGCGACAATGCCTCTCGCCGACGAAGGTGCCGATGCGCATGCCGGGCAGTTGTCCCGCTGGCGAGCCATTCACGATTCCTGGCAGGAACTGAAACGCGGGCTCTTCGACCTCTCTCCCGCGGAGAGTTTCGCCGCCCATACGCGGATCATCAGGGAAGTCCTGTGCCTCATGGAGGAGGCGGCGGATGGCTCCGGGATAATGTTCGATCCCGATCCGTCCAATCGGCGCATGGCGGCGATTCTGGTACGCCGGCTTCCCGAACTGATCGAGCAGATCGGGCAGGGACGCGGCCTTGGGGCGGGTGTGATCGCGTCCGGAAAATGCCCGCCGGTGTTCCGGATCAAACTCGGTTTTTTGGCCCATCGCATCGACAGTCTGTTGAACGAGACTCAGGCGGCGCTGCGGGACCTTTCTCCGCCGACCGGCCAGGATCTGCAAGCAGGATTGGCGCACTGCCGCGAATCGACCGGGAAATTCGTGAATCTCCTCAATGAACGCATCATTCAGCCGAGCCGCATCGAGCTCAAGCTCAAGCCCTATTTTACGGAGGCGACCCGGGCAATCGAGGCCAATATCGCTCTGATCGATCAACTCATGGATACGCTCCACGGCGTATTTGCCTTACGAGCCAACGAACTGGCAAGGCCAAAGCGCTATGTGCCGTTGTTCGCCGCGGCCGTTTCGATCCTGGTTGCCCTTGTTCCATTGACAAGGCTGCTGCCTTAAGTCCGTATCGGGAGATTCCCGAATCGTTGTAGGTCGGCAATCCCTTGCCGACAAACCTGCCTGCCGGCCCGTTAGTGTCGGGAAAGTATTCCCGACCTACAACAGGAGGGAGCCACACCAAACCGAAAAATCTCCCAGGCTCTTTTCCCCGGTGCGGAAGGCACAAGACGCGTGAATCCCGTTCGCTGCGCTGCAATGAATGGTCCGAACCGCGGTCGAAAGAAATAGTTCGCGTGTCCGTGAATCGGAAGATGAAGCGATACGGATCGCCGTGCATGCACGGGTTATTGGCAATCATTTTGTCGCTCCTGGTGTTCGCCAGCGGGAGTAGAGCGGATATGAAGGCTTTTGTCGGCGGTACCCTGATCGATGGAACCGGCGGCGCGCCACGCGCCGATGCCGTAATCGTGGTGGAGGGCGAGCGAATTGCGGCGGTGGGAAACCGGGGCGAGATACCGATTCCTCCCGAAGCGCGGGTAATCGACGCGAGCGGGAAATGGATCGTTCCCGGATTGATCGATGCGCACATACACTTCTTTCAATCGGGCGGTCTTTATACCCGTCCGGATGTGATCGATCTGCGGGATGTTCGCCCTTATGCGGACGAGATCACCGGGATCAGGCAGCGCATCCCCGACACCTTGTCTCGATACGTGGCGAGCGGCGTGACCTCGGTGGTGGACGTCGGCGGTCCGTTCTGGACCTTCGAGGTGCGGGATCTCGCGAGGCGGACCGAACGGGCGCCGCGCGTCGCGGTGGCGGGACCTTTGATCGCGACTTATTTTCCGCAGGAACTCAAGGCCGAGGATCCGGCGCTGATCAAGGTCGATTCTGCCGAGGAAAGCCGCGCCACGGTGCGAGAGATTTTGGCGCGCAAGCCGGACCTCATCAAAATCTGGTTCATTCCCTTGCCGGGCCGGAGTCTTGCGTTTCAGACCGCCATAGTGCAGGCCGCGATCGAGGCGAGCCATGCCGCCGGCACTCGGGTCGTGGTGCACGCGACCGAACTGGAGACCGCACGGGCGGCGGTGCAGGCGGGTGCGGACATTCTCGCCCACAGCGTGGAGGACCGCCGGGTCGACGAGGCCTTCATCAAGCTACTGAAGGATCGGAACGTGGTGTACGTGACCACCCTCGTCGTCAACGAGGGTTATCAGGAGGTGCTGGGACGGAAGGTTCGGCTGACCGACATCGAACGCCGCCTCGGCGATCCCGAGGCGATCGCGACGTTCGACGAGCTGGCTAGCCTGCCCGTTTGGAAAAGGCCCTGGGCTTTCCACTGGTTCAGCCGGGATATCGCATTCTGGAATCTGAAGCGTTTGCAGCAGAGCGGCGTGACCGTCGCCGCCGGGACCGATGCCGGCAATATCGGCACCTTGCACGGGCCGGCGCTGCACCGGGAGTTCGAGCTGATGGCCGAGGCCGGCTTGTCGCCCGAGGAGATTCTGACCGCCGCGACGCGAGGCGGAGCTCGCGTCATGGGGCGAAGCGCCGAATTGGGGACCGTGGAGCAGGGCAAAATCGCCGATTTCGTGCTGCTCGACGCCGATCCGCTGGCCGATGTCACTCATTTGCGCCGCATTTTCCGCGTGGTCAAGGGAGGGGCCGTTTTCGATCCCCGAGCGTGGGACGAGCAAAAGCCGTCGATGCGATCCCGACTTTGAAACGAACTTCGAACAAAGTACGCTGTTGAATTTCTAGGAGATATCCATGGAAGCCAAACCGAAAATTCTCGCTTTTGCCGGCAGTGCGCGAGAACGCTCCTACAACAAAATGCTGGTGCGGATCGCCGCGGCAGGCGCCCGTCGGGCCGGCGCCGAGGTGACGATGGCAGACCTGCGCGATTTTCCGATGCCGATCTATGACGGTGACTTGGAGAGCCGCGATGGCATTCCCGCCAACGCCCTGAAATTCAGACATCTGATGATGGCGCATCAGGGGCTTTTGATCGCTTCGCCCGAGTACAACAGCTCGATTACGCCGCTCCTCAAGAACACCATCGACTGGATATCCCGGCCGGTCGGAGGCGAGGATGGCCTGGCGCCTTTCCGGAACAAGGTCGCCACCCTGCTGTCGGCTTCGCCCGGAGGCTTCGGCGGTCTCCGCGGCCTGGTTCACTTGCGGGCGATCCTGGGCAACATCGGTGTCATCGTCCTGCCCGACCAATTGGCGGTGGCCAAGGCTCACGAAGCGTTCCAGCCCGAGGGCACGCTGACCGATCCCAAACAACACGCCGCCGTCGAAGCCTTGGGGGCAAATCTCGCCGCCACTTTGGCGAAATTGCATGGACAGACCCTAATGCCCGAGCCGGAGGAGCGTCGGCACGATCTGAGCCGAATCGGGTAAGGTTCGGCCACAGAGCGAGAAAGGCCGAGCGGTCGTGGAACAACAACGCCTTGGCTGTCTTCATGCCGCTACGCGCCGTATTTCAGCATACGCCTACGGCGAATCGAGCGGGCGGAATACCAGGTAGAACTGCGTCTCCGTTGCCATGGCTTCGAGGTAGATGCCCCGGCGGGTGTACGGCGCGGCGGAATCGGGGACGGTGCCCACAAACACCCGCTGCAGCTCGGCGCCGGCGATCGCCAGGGCAAACCGGCGGCCGGCGCAGTCGAGCGTGCCGCTCCAAGTGCCCGCCGCCGCATAGGCGGTCCAGTCCTTCCAGTAACCGAAGGCCGTCGCAGCGGGCAGCGATGCCCCTTCCGCGACAGACGGCCGGTCGGCGGTCACGGCACAGGGTGTGTTCATGACGACACCGATCGCGTGCGGCGTGTCCGAGCCGGTGGTCACCCCCACCTGATCGATAAAGTCGCCGGCGCCGATGGCGAGCCGCCGGGTTGCGGTCACGCCGGGACGATAGCTCGGATGGGACACCGCCGCGAACGAGCCGTCCGGCGCGACCTCATCGAGCTGTCCCTCGGACGGCCAGGGATTTTGCCCGTCGCCGTCGACCAGCGGCACGTTGTGCGCCGGTGCCCGGCTGAAATAGCCCTTGTGCAGCGGCGAGCCGTAGCCGACCGTGCCGGCGTCTTTGAGAAGCCAGGTGTCGCCGTATTGCAGTTCATAAGTGAGGGCTTCCTGCTGGGCATGAAACCGGGCTTTCTGGCCATAGCGCAACAGGGCATGCCAGCCGTTCTTCACGAGCTGAACCGCATCGAGGCCCGGCACCGGTCCCGACGCCAGCTCGGGCAGTACCGGCATCGAATCGACCGGCTTGGGCGGATCGAGCAGGGTGTCCCAGCTCAGCTGGCCCTTCGCTTCGTCCAGCCCGAGCCAGGTCGGCAACACCCGGCGGGAGGCCGCCCACAACTTGCGGTTCGGCGCCTTGCGATTAGGCGGCGAATCGTTGAGGGTCGGGGCGTCTTCATTGGCAAAGCGCACGGTCACCGGAGAAATCATCAGGTTCTGCGCGATCCAGAGTTCCCGGGCGAACTCGGCCAGCCGCCCGCGCAACGAGGCGCCGACCAGCAGCTCCACCAAGGCCTGGACCGTATACTCCTGATAGGACAGGGAGTGCTCGTACCAGAACCAGTCCGGCGACACACCGGTCGCCAGGAGCGACGGAAGACCTAAGGCCGAATGCTTGCCGAAGCCGATCAACTCGGGTTGTTCGAACTCGAGTCCGATCAACGTCACGGCCGCGGCATGCCAGACGGCGATGTTGTGGACCTCGCGCGACGACGCCATCACATTGGCCGCCAACGGCAGGAACAGCCCCTCGCGCCAGTGGTCGGCGCGGGCCGCCGGGACATGGGGTTTCAGCAGCCGGACCGCTTCGATCAACACCAGGGCGCGGGTCGCTTCGTCCAGACTCTGATTCATCAGCTGGGCTCGGCCGTTCCAGGTCTGCAACGGGAAGCCGCGGTAGGCGTCGGCGTAGAAATCGAGCTGCGAAGCCGCCCAATCCAAGTAGCGCGTATCGCCGGTCAGGCGGAACAGTCGGGCGGCGTCCAGCACGCGGTCGATGTTGTAGATCCGATTATGGGCGATCCAGGCGGCGCGCAGCTTTTCGTGGCCGGGCTGGTCGGGCGGTATCGGCTGATCGGGGGTCCAGTGGAGGAGAACGCCCGTGTTCGGATCGACGTAGTCGTGGATCCAGCCGGCGACCCAGTCCGCGCTCTCGCGGGGCGTGGTCATCCAGTGATCGATCCAGTCGGTTCGCTCCTGCAACCAAGCCGTCCAGCGAGGATCCTGTGCCACGCGCCGGCGGGCCGCGTCCCAGTACTCACGGGCGGCACGGGCCGGTGCATAGCCGCCTTCGCCGGCCTTCAGCGTGGCGAAAGCAGATTTGCTTTCCTCATTGCTAGGCAGCCCTGACAACGGCGGGGTTTCTCCGACGGCCATGGGATTGAAAAATACCCCCGCTAGCGCTAGAGCCAGCCTGCTCCATAATCGGAAATCTCTCATGCTTGAAGCACTCCCTTGATGGTCATGGATGAAAAAACTGTCGTGAATTGCCCGGGAAGTTAAGTTCGATTTCAGCCGTCTTAATGCATCGAAAACGGGTAATATAATGTATGCGGCGTGCCGGGATTGCCTTTGCCCGTACTGTTTTGCTATTTCGCGGGATACGGAGTCGTATATTCGGTATGCAGCGTACCATGGAAAGAAACAGCTTCTTTTTTATCATGGCCGACACGGTTCTTGTTATCTTTAAGAGCTCTGTTTTCAAGTCGAAACATTTCTGCCGGGATTATTATTTTTGCCGGCCGATTTCGAATCGGAAAGGTTTCGACCTGTACCTCGAAAAATCGCGGCTTAAGGTATATCGAATGTGTTGTAGCTTTACTGAATCCGTTTCAGTCTATGCGTTGCCGGACCGGTAGCAATCGATGATGATTTTCGGTGTCGCACATTGCGATAACTCTATACTCGGTTTTTACAATGCGCTTTATATTCGTCGCGGGACTTACTTTAAAGGGAAAGTCTTTTTTATATCGTGACTCGACCCACAAAACCGAAAGCGGACAGATTGTCTTGTAGATATACTCGGCGGACAGGACGAATTCTCGACGATTTACAACTCGGTTTGGAAAATGAAGATAATCGATAACTGGCTGGCAAACGCGAGGCGGCTAGAGAGTTGCAATTGCGACGACAGGCCCGATTCAGGGGATATTTCGCTGGTGGTGATACATGGCATCAGCTTGCCTCCGGGCGAGTTTGGCGGCAACTGGATCGACTGTTTGTTTACCAATACCTTGGAACCGACTGCCCACCCTTATTTCGAGCGCATACACGGCTTTCGGGTATCGGCCCATGCGCTCATTCGCCGCGACGGCGAGATCGTTCAATACGTTCCGTTCCACCGGCGCGCTTGGCATGCCGGGATTTCGAACTACGAGGGGCGGGAGCGCTGCAATGATTTCTCGATCGGCATCGAGTTGGAAGGGGCCGACGATATTCCCTATACCGACCGGCAATACGAGCACCTGGCCGATTTGCTCTCCGCCTTGCTGGCGAATTATCCGGGCTTGTCGCCGGACCGGATCGTCGGTCACAGCGACATCGCTCCGGGGCGAAAAACCGATCCGGGCCCGAGTTTCGATTGGGAAAGGGTTTACCGCTTGCTGTCCGCAAGAGGTTTTCAGCCGACCGGAGGCAGAGGCATTCTCGTCTGAGGTGAAACCGTCGTAGGCGGGGATGAGGCGATAGCCGTTCCCGGTAAATGCGCCTTACTCCGGGAATGCTGGGCTTGTTCCGGTCTATGATCCAGCAGGTCGGAAATCTTTTGCATGCGAAGCCGATTGCCCGTCCGTTGTGTCGGGAAAGGATTCCCGACCTACTTGGCTATCGTTTATAGGCCGGCAATCCCTTGCCGGCAAATAGGTCTACACCAGGCTGGCCGTCGACTGCCGCGGTCTCACGGAGTCGATCAGCAGCATCGCTACGCCTATGGTGATCGCGGAATCGGCCACGTTGAAGGCCGGCCAGTGCCATTCTCCATAAAACACGTCGAGAAAATCGATAACGTATCCGTAAATGATGCGGTCGATGAGATTGCCCAGCGCGCCGCCCAGAACCAGCGCCCAGGCCGCGGCTTCCCAGCGTTGGCCCTTGCCGAGCCGGCTCAGCCAATAGCAGATAGCGCCGCTGGCGATGACGGCCAGGCCGATGAAGAACCACCGCTGCCATCCTCCGGCTTGGCTCAGAAAGCTGAACGCGGCGCCCTGGTTGCGTAGGTAAGTGAGCTGAAAAAAAGGCAGCAGGCCGACCGACTCGTAAAGTTCCATCGAGCGATCGATCAGTTGCTTGGTGAGCTGGTCCAGGCCGACGACCAGCGCGGAAAGCCAAAGCCAATTCAACATGAGATCAGGCGTAAAGACGGGTTTCGCCCTGTCCTGCCACGTTCTCCACGCAGCGGCCGCAAAGCTCGGGGTGGTCGGGGTGCTTGCCGACGTCCTCGCGGTGATGCCAGCAGCGTACGCATTTGGGTTTATCGGAAGCCCGAACTTTCAGCTCCAGTCCCTCGATCCCCGTCGGAAGCGTGCCGCTGTCCCCTTCGGGCCGAAGGCTCGCATACGAAGTGATGAACAAGAATCGAAGCTCGCTTTCGATAGGCGCAAGCCGTTCGAGAATCGGTTGGCTGCCGTAAAGCTCGACTTCGGCGTCCAGGGACGAGCCGATCTCGCCGCGCACCCGCAGTACTTCCAGTTCCTTGCTCACCGCCTCGCGGACTTTGAGCAGGAAATCCCAGAACTCGCGGTTGAACGGAGAGGATTCGTCCAGCGGGAACAGTCCCTCGTACCAGGTCTCCAGAAACACCGATTCGCTCCGCTTGCCGGGCAAATGACGCCAGATTTCATCGGCCGTGAAGCTCAGGATGGGCGCCAGCCAGCGGGTTAGTGCCTCGGCGATGTGGTACATCGCGGTTTGTGCGGATCGCCGCGGCAGGCTGTCCTCGCGGCAGGTGTACTGGCGGTCCTTCAGCACGTCGAGATAGAAGCTGCCCAGGTCGATGGAACAGAAGTTGTGGACCTTTTGATAGACCAGGTTGAACTGGTAGGTCTCGTAGGCTTCGACGATTTCCTGCTGGAGACGGAAAGTCCGGTCCACCGCCCAGCGGTCGAGCGCCAGCATCTTTTCGGGTTCGACCGAATGCCGCTCCGGGTCGAAGCCGCTCATGTTCGCGAGCAGATAGCGGGCGGTATTCCGCAGCCGCCGGTAAACGTCCGCCGTGCGTTTCAGAATCTCGTCGGAAACGCTCATCTCGGCCCGGTAGTCGGTTGCCGCGACCCAAAGCCTCAGGATATCCGCCCCGAGGTTCTGCATCACTTTCTGCGGAGCCACGACATTGCCCTTGGATTTCGACATTTTCTTGCCTTCCGCATCCACGGTGAAGCCGTGGGTCAGCACCTGCCGATACGGCGCGGCGTCGCGGATCGCCACGGAAGCGAGCAAGGACGATTGGAACCAGCCGCGATGCTGGTCCGAGCCTTCGAGGTACAGATCGGCCGGCGAATGCAGGTCCTCCCGCCGATCCAGCACGCAGAAGTGGCTGACGCCCGAATCGAACCAGACATCCAGCGTGTCGTTGATCTTCTGGTACTGCGCAGCCTCTTCGCCCAACAATTCCGCGGGGTCGAGATCGAACCACGCATCGATTCCCCGTTCCTCGACCCGTTGCGCGACCGCTTCGATCAGGTCCTCGGTGCGGGGATGCAGGGCGCCGGTCTCGCGGTGGACGAACAAGGCGATCGGCACGCCCCAGTTCCGCTGCCGGGAGACGCACCAGTCGGGCCGGTTCGCGACCATGCCTTCGATTCTCGCCTGCCCCCAGTCGGGTATCCATTCCACTTTCTTGATTTCTTCCAGGGCCTGGCGGCGAAGATCGTTCTTGTCCATGGCGATGAACCACTGGGGCGTCGCTCTGAAGATGACCGGCGTCTTGTGCCGCCAGCAGTGCGGATAGCTGTGCTCGATGCGCGCTTCGTGCAGCAGTGTGCCGCGTTCCTTGAGCACCTCGACCACATGGCCGTTGGCGTTCATGACGTGTTCGCCGGCGAACAGCGGCGTGCTCGGCAGGAACTTGCCGTCGTCCGCCACCGGATTTTCGACCGGCAGCCCATAGCGCTGACCGACGACGTAGTCTTCCTGGCCATGGCCGGGCGCCGTATGCACCGCGCCGGTACCGGCGTCGAGCGTCACGTGCTCGCCGAGAACGATAGGCACCTCGCGCTCGTAAAACGGATGGTGCAGCATCAATCCCTCGAGATCCGAGCCCCTGCAATACGCCACGACGCGGTAATCGTCGACGCCGCAACGCATCATGACATCTTTCATCAGGGCTTCGGCCACGACCAACCGCTCCATCGGTTCCCGGCATTGCACCACGGCGTAATCGAGATCCGGGTTGAGCGCCACGCCCTGGTTGGCCGGCAGGGTCCAGGGTGTCGTCGTCCAGATGACCACCGACAGCGGGCCTTCGCCCGGATGGCCCGGAACCGAGTGACAACGCTGGATCAGCGCGGTTTCGTCGAGAACCCTGAACCGCACGTCGATGGCGATCGAGCGCTTGTTTTCGTATTCGACCTCGGCTTCGGCCAGCGCGGAGCCGCAATCGGTGCACCAATGCACCGGCTTTGCCCCTTTCATCAGATGGCCGCGCGCGGAGATTCGGCCCAAAGCGCGCAGGATGTCGGCCTCGAAGCGAAAGTCCATGGTCAGGTAAGGATTTTCCCAATCGCCGAAAACACCGAGCCGGACGAATTCGCGGCGCTGGATGTCCACTTGTTCGGCCGCATAGGTTCGGCAGGCCTTGCGGAAATCGGAAGCGTTGACCTGCACGCCGGCTTTGCCGATCTTCTTCTCCACCATCAATTCGATGGGCAGGCCGTGGCAATCCCAGCCGGGCACATAGGGCGCGTCGAAACCGTTCAATCCCTTGCTCTTGACGATGATGTCCTTCAACACCTTGTTTACGGCATGGCCGATGTGGATTTCGCCGTTGGCGTAGGGGGGGCCGTCATGAAGAATGAACTTCGGGCGCCCACGGAACGTTTCGCGAATCTTCCGGTAAAGATCCATGCTGCGCCAGCGCTCGAGCTGCTCGGGCTCGCGCTGCGGCAGATTGGCCTTCATCGGAAAATCGGTGCTGGGTAAATTCAGTGTCGATTTGTAATCCGTGCTCATGATGCAGAGGATGATGTTGAATTTGAGATGGCGAAATAGCCTCTTGCAGTCATGACGTCCCGTTCGATCTGGGCCTGCAGTTCGGCTAAGCCGTCGAAGCGCTTTTCGTCCCGGAGCTTGTGGCGAAAAACGATTTCCACCTGTTTTCCGTAGAGGTCTCCGGAGAAGTCCAGCAAATAGGTTTCGAGGAGCACCGTACGTCCTCCCGCGACAGTCGGGCGTATGCCTACGTTCGCTACCCCCGGCAGCGGATGTTCGCCTATTCCGGACATTGTAACGGCAAATACACCCTGTACAGGAGTGTTTTTCCGTCTCATCAAGATGTTGGCCGTGGGAAAGCCGAGCGTTCGGCCGCGCTTCGCCCCATGGATGACGCGTCCGCAGACTGAATAAGGACGCCCCAGGAGTCTCGCTGCGCGAGCTAAATCGCCTGCCGCGAGGGCTTTGCGGATCGAAGTGCTGCTGACGCGTCGTCCATCGACCAATACCGACGGCGTGTCGACCACTTCGAAGCCGAATTCTTTCCCGGCCTGCCGCAACAAGGCAAAGTTGCCGAGCCGGTTTCTGCCGAATCTGAAATCGTCTCCGATCACCAGATACTTGATGCGCAGTCCTTCGAGCAGGATGTCTTGAATGAAGCTTTCCGCCGGCAACATGGCGAGCTGCCGGTTGAAGCGCAGCAGCAGCACCTGGTCGATCGGCAATTCAGCCAAGCGGGCCAGCTTTTCACGGAGCCGGGTCAAACGGGCCGGTGCTTCGTTCGGGAAAAAATATTCCCGTGGCTGCGGTTCGAACAGGACGACCACAACCGGCAAATCCAGCCTCCGTCCTGCTTCCGCCAGCCTTTCGATCACTTGGCGGTGACCAATATGGACGCCGTCGAAGTTGCCGATCGTGGCGACGCAGCCCCGTTCGGGAAGTTTCAGTTCGGCGAGTCCTCGAATCAAGCGCATGCGACGGTCCTCAGGTACCTTCCGGAACCAGCATGTGCCTGGGACGGAGCCCTGTCAGGGTAAGACACGACAGATAAGTCGCGAGGCCCAGCAGAATCCACAAAGCCAGATGCGAAATTCGGTCGGCGAGCGACCAGATCTGCCACGGATAAGCATTGGACGCATAGACCAGGATCGGGACCATCACGCCACTGGCGAGCGCTACACGCAGCAGGAAGATCGGCCATCCCGGTTCCGGTTTGTAAATCCGCTCCTTCAAAAGTTTGGCCAGGAGCAGTCCGGCGTTAAGGAGCGCCGCCAACGCCGTCGACAGAGCGAGACCCGCGTGACCCCAGCCGATCGGCGCGAGTTGAAAAATCAGAGCCAGGTTCAACGCGAGGTTGGCGATAATGGCGTAGACGCCATACCTGACCGGGGTGCGGAGATCCTGTCTAGAGCTGAAGCCCGGAACCAGCACCTTGATTGCGATGAAGCCCATCAATCCGATGGAGTAAGTCGTTAGGCTCCGGCTGGCCATCTCGGCGTCATGCGAAGAAAACCGATCGTACTGAAAAAGGGTGGAAATCATCGGTTCGGCGAGTAGCGCTAGGCCCAAGGTCGCCGGCAAGCCGATCAGGATGACCCAGCGGAGAGCCCAGTCCAGCGAACGGGAAAACCCGTCGCGATCACGGTTTGCATGATTTTTCGACAAATGAGGCAACATTACAGTGCCGATAGCGACGCCGAAAATGCCCAAAGGGAATTCCACCAGCCGATCGGAGTAGTAAAGCCAGGAGACGCTGCCGGACACTAAAAAGGAGGCAATCACCGTGTCGACCAGGAGATTCACCTGGGTTACCGAAACCCCGAAAATCGCCGGTCCTATCATCTTGATGATGCGGCGAACGCCGGCATCGTGAAACCCAAGGCGGGGTTTCGGCAGCAAGCCCTCCCGGAGGAGCGCAGGCACTTGAAATGCGAGCTGGACGACGCCGGCGATCAGCACACCCCAGGCCAAGGCGGTAATCGGTTCGGACAGGTAAGGGGCGAACCAAATCGCCGCAGCGATCATCAGAAGGTTCAGAAAGACCGGCGTGAAGGCCGGTATGGCGAAACGTCCCCAGGTGTTCAGAATGGCCCCGGCGAATGCCGTGAGGGAAATGAAGAAAAGATACGGCAAGGTGATGCGCAGCATCTCGACGCTGAGCTCGAATTGCTCCGCATTTCGATAGAAACCGGGCGCAAACAGCATGATCAAGACCGGCGCAGCGATAATGCCGGCGAAGGTGACAAGCAACAAGGCCAGCGACAGGCTGCCGGCCGTACGATCCAAGAACGGCCTGAGCTGGGTCGGGTCGTGGCGCTCCTTGTAATCTGACAGAACCGGCACGAAGGCCTGCGAGAAGGCGCCTTCCGCAAAGAGGCGGCGCAGGAAGTTGGGAATTCTAAACGCGACGAAGAACGCGTCGGTGCCGGGATCGGCACCGAAATAACGGGCGATGACGACATCTCGAACGAACCCTAAAAGGCGGGAGACGAAGGTCATGCCGCCGACGGCCGCCGTGGATTTCAGTAGATGCTTGCTCAGAGCCTAAAACCAGTGCTTTCGTTGAAGAAAAGGCCGTAGTATAAGGAATTTGGGCGATCAAGGCACTGTTAGAGATACGCTGCGAAAAGCTATCCGAAAATGGCCTATAACCTGCGAAAACGTCTGGCCCGATAATTTTGTGAAAATTGCGCTCTTGACTCTTGAATTACTTGTGACGAAAATAACGAATTCGCTTAAAACGATTAGGATTAGAGGTTTTCACCTTGGCTAATATTGCTTCAGCAAAAAAACGCGCCATACAATCGGAAAAACATCGCGCCCACAACGCGGCTCAGCGCAGCCGGTTGCGGACCTTCATCAAGAAGGTCATTCTGGCGGTAGAATCCGGCGACTTGGAGCAAGCGCAGGCCGCATTTCGCGCCGCAGTTCCCGTTATCGACTCGTCGGTTAACAAGGGCTTGATCCACAAGAACAAGGCCGCTCGCAGCAAGA
Organism: Methylocaldum sp. RMAD-M; assembly: GCF_017832375.1. NCBI lineage: Bacteria > Pseudomonadati > Pseudomonadota > Gammaproteobacteria > Methylococcales > Methylococcaceae > Methylocaldum > Methylocaldum sp. RMAD-M. Next base: position 199,844 of record NZ_JAFIBZ010000004.1, read on the forward strand.
GCCGTCTCAACGCCCGAGTCAAAGCGCTGGCTCTGAGCGCATCCGCCTAAGTTTCTGGCGGAAAGACGAGGCGGGCTGGCCCGCCTGCCTCTCTCAAGCCAGTACCAGATTATCGCGGTGAATCAGTTCCGGTTCATCGACATATCCAAGCAGGCATTCGATTTGCGAGCTCGGTTGTCGCATGATGGCGCGCGTTTCGTCAGCGCCGTAATTCACCAGCCCGCGAGCCACCTCTTTTCCCTCCATATCCACGCAAGCGACTAGGTCGCCCCTGTGGAAGTCGCCGTCCACGGCGGTTACGCCGATGGGCAAGAGGCTTTTGCCGTCTTCTCTCAAGACGCGCGCAGCACCTTCATCCAAGTGCAACTTACCCTTGAGTTTGAGCTGTCCGGCCAGCCAACGCTTCCTGGCCAGCATCGGGGATACATCGGGAATCAGAAAGGTACCCAATTCCTCGCCCGCAACCACCCTTGCCATGACATTTTGCTCCCGCCCGCTGGCGATAACCGTTGCCGTCCCGGACCGGGAGGCCAGCCGAGCGGCGCGCAGTTTGGTGATCATGCCGCCCCGGCCGAGTCCGCTGCGACTCTCGCCCACCATCTCGCCGAGGCGCGCATCATTGATGCTGGCCTGGTAGACGAGTTGGGCGGTGGGGTCCAGGGTCGGATCGCGTTCGTAAAGTCCCTTTTGGTCGGTCAAAATGATCAAGAGATCCGCTTCCAGGAGATTCGCCACCAAAGCGGCGAGCGTGTCGTTGTCTCCGAAGCGGATTTCCTCGTTCGCTACCGTATCGTTTTCGTTGATGACCGGCACCACCCCCAGTTCGAGCAGGGTGAGTAGGGTGCTTCGGGCGTTAAGATAGCGCTGCCGATCCGATAGGTCGTCGTGGGTCAGCAGGATTTGCGCGGTATGAAGACCGTGCCCTTGAAAGAGGGATTCATAAGTCTGAATCAGGCCCATCTGTCCCACGGCGGCGGCCGCCTGGAGTTCGTGCAGGGAGCGTGGGCGGGTTTTCCAGCCCAGCCGGCACATGCCTTCGGCGACCGAGCCGGAAGAAACGAGAAGAATTTCTATATCTTGGTGGCGCAAGACGGCAATTTGAGCCACCCAATCGGTGATTGCGGGCATGTCCAGTCCGCGCCCGCCCCCGGTCAGCAAGGCACTGCCGATCTTGACGATGATGCGGCGGGCGTGGGCGAATTCAGTCCTGTTCTGCATCTTTTGTTTGGTCCTGCTCCAGGAACGCCATAACGCTGTAGGTCAAGTCTTTGAGGCCGTCGCCTCGAACGGCGGAGACCCTAAAGACGGGGCCGGCCCATTCGAGACCTTCTATGATTTCGCGGCAGCGCTGTTGGGCTGCGTCGTCGGCCAGCCGATCGATCTTGTTTAATACCAGCCAGCGCGGCTTCTGGTCCAGGCCCTGGTCCCACTGTTGAAGCTCGGCGATCACTTTTTGTGCCGCCGTAATCGGGTCTTCCAGGCTTTCATAGGGTTCGACATCCACTACGTGGAGCAGCAGCTTGGTACGGGCAAGATGCTTCAAGAACTGCACTCCCAGTCCCGCTCCATGCGATGCGCCCTCGATGAGGCCGGGAATATCGGCCATGACGAAGCTGCGCTGATCGTCGACGCGCACGACGCCAAGATTCGGATACAAGGTGGTGAAAGGGTAATCCGCAACCTTGGGACGTGCGGCGGACACGCTGCGAATCAAGCTGGATTTTCCGGCATTGGGCATGCCCAGCAAGCCGACGTCCGCGATGAGCTTCAGCTCCAGGCGCAGGGTGCGCCGTTCGCCCGGCGTTCCGCTGGTGGCCTTGCGCGGCGCGCGATTGACGCTGCTCTTGAATCGGGTATTGCCGAGGCCGTGAAAGCCGCCTTGGGCTACCAATAATTTTTCGCCTTCCTTGACCAGGTCGCCGAGCTTTTCGCCGGTTTCGGCGTCGAACACCTCGGTGCCGGTAGGTACGTGGACGATGCAGTCGGCGCCCGAATGGCCGGTGCAGTTGCCGCCCGACCCGTTTTGTCCGCGTTCGGCGCGAAATCGCGAGTGAAAGCGGAAGTCGACCAGCGTGTTGAGATTGGTGGAGGCGACCAGAAAAACGCTGCCGCCGTCACCGCCGTCGCCCCCGTCGGGGCCGCCGAAAGGAACATATTTTTCGCGCCGAAAGCTGACGCAGCCGTTGCCGCCGTCGCCCGCTTCCACCCGAATTTCCGCTTCGTCAACAAACTTCATGGTAATGACAAAAAAGCCCCGTCACGGACGAGGCTTCTTCCTATTTAAAAGGGCGGCCCGTAAAGCCGCTTTGATCCTTAGGCTTCGCTTTGAACGATACTGACGTATTTGCGCTTGAGCGGGCCTTTCACCTTGAACTGGACCTGTCCGTCGGCCAATGCGAAAAGCGTATAGTCTCTTCCGCAGCCTACATTCTCACCGGCGTGGAATTTGGTGCCGCGCTGCCGCACGATAATGCTGCCCGCTTGCACGAACTGACCGCCGAAGCGTTTCACGCCGAGTCGTTTGGATTCTGAATCGCGGCCGTTGCGCGAGCTGCCGCCTGCTTTCTTGTGTGCCATCGTGATTCCTCGCTCTTCGATTAGGCAGAGATACCGGTGATCTGAATTTCGGTGTAATTCTGCCGGTGGCCCGCCTGCTTCATGTAATGCTTACGCCGGCGGAACTTGACGATTTTAATTTTCGGGTGCCGGCCATGAGCCTTGATGGTTGCGGTTACTTTGCCGCCATCAATGAAGGGTTTGCCTACTTTCAAGCCGGAATCCGTCTGAACCATCAATACCTTGTCGAATTCTATCTGCTGGCCGGCGTCGGCATTCAGGGTTTCGACCTTGACCACGTCGCCCTGTTTCACCCGATATTGCTTGCCGCCTGTCTGTATAACCGCGTACATTTTTGTTGGCTCCAACGCATGAAATTCTTTTAAACACGGAATGATAACCGTGTATACCCAAGGCAGTCAACCAGCTGCATTTTCTGACTCAAAACAAGCCCGCGTTAGCCGAAGTCGATCCGTCACTCGCACGCAGCGAAGTATGTCATCAGACGGCTATCAGTATTTCGCCCTTGCCCAGTCCGCACATGTCTCCGGCATAGCGCCGTACCCGCTTGAGGGTGTCGGACATTTCGGAGAACCGGGTCTCCAATCCCTGGAAGCCTTTCAGAAGCAACGGTATGAAGCCGAGCGTATGGGTGCCGCAATCATTGAAGGTAGCCGGAATGGATGCCGGTGTCCGGGCAAGCAGCACGGTACCCCGGTTCATGGCATAGCCGAGGTGTGCGCCGACTTCGCCGAGGACGGCAATGGTGCCGGCAGTCATACGCGAACCCAGATAATTCCCGGCGTTGCCCTCGATAAGAATGGCGCCGCGCCGCAGATGGTCGCCCACGCGGTCGCCGACGTTTCCTTTGACGATGACCACGCCGCCGGCCATGCCCTTCTTATTGCCGGGAAGGGCTGCGCCGAGGAAATCTCCGGCGTTGCCGCGAATCAAAATTTCGCCTTTTTTCATTTCGCAAGCGGCGTAAGCGTCGACGTTGCCGCTTACGATGATGCGTCCGCCCTTGAGGTGCATGCCCAAATAACTGCCGGCATCGCCCTCGACGCGGATTTCCCCCTGGCTCATGCCCTTCCCGATATAGTCGAGCTTACGGCTGCCGCGGAAGATAAGGCGGTCGGAACCTTGCCCTTCGATCGAAAACAGTTCATCGGCACGTATTTGCCGGTTGCCGTATTGCAGCAATTCGGCGCCGATTTCACTCGCGGATTTGTCGGCGAGCCGATCCGGCGTCAATGGGGACACGTCGATCCGTTGTTCGAGTTCGGCCTTCAGGGTGAAGGTGAGCGCCGTCATGCCATGATCTCCTGAAGATGGAATAGGAAAGGACCCAATTTGCCGCCGTAATTGCCCGCGCTGATGCGGCGTATGCCGTTTTCGGCGCCCAGGCTGCAAGCCGCCTCGATGCCGACCCGCATGGCTTTCTTGATGTCGTCATCGGTCAAGCCGTCGATGACGATCTCCATGACCGATTCGATTTCGGGGCTCAAATCCGTCCTGGTTTGACCTTTGAGCGTGGGGCAGAACGCGTCGTTGGTCGACGCCGACAAGGCTTTGTACTTGGAGCCGACCTTCGAGCCCGAGCGCACCACGCCGCCGGGGAAAGGCATGATGACGTTGGGGATCTTTTTCATGGCTTCGATGGCGGCCTCGCAAGCGGCCAAGGCCTGCGGCTGGCTTTCCGCCAGGATCAGGAAGTTGCCGCCGCCTACGGCCTTGACGGTGCAGGTGGTATCTTCGCAGAGGAACTCGCCGTCCATGACCGGGACGCGCCAATACCGTTTGCCGTTGATGCGCTTGGAGATCTGGAATCCGTCCCCGAAGAAGCGGAGATTCTTGCCCAAGGGAATCTTGTCGCCTTCGTGAATGCCGGCGAACAGTGCCGAGGTGGGCGAGGTCAGCACGCACTGGCCTGCGCGGGTTTCCACTTGCTTGGCCAAGGTTTTGCCGCCCATGGCGAAAATCAGCGCGGAGATGCCCGGTCGTCCGTCCGGCGTTTCACTCGGATCGAGTTCTCGCTCTATGCCTGCTTCGCAGCCACACGCGATTACCGAAGTGGCGAAGCCTGTCATGGCCTGAGCCGCATGATAAGCCCATTTGAGATTTTGAGCGGTGATGATGACCCGTGTGGCCCTCATCGGAAAGGCTTCGGCGAAAGTCGCATCGATCTGGACGCCGTTAATGTTCATGCAGTTCCTCACGGCTCTTTTGTTTTATTTGCAGAATTCGGGTGCTTTGCGTCTCAACGGGGGAGAATGCTCGCGCCATTCTTGTTAGGCCTGACCTTGGCAGGGATGAACGAGAATCTTGCTGCGTCCATCGTTCTCGATTTCCCAGTCGCGGATGATGAAGTTGTCCATCTTCATGGTGTGGTAGCGATCGAAATAGTCCCGCAGTCGCCCTTCGATACCCGCGCGCTCGAACTCCGGCTTGACGGTGTGCACATTGCCCCAGACGACTTTGACCACTTCGCCGTTGCGGACGACCAGTTCACCGTCCTTGAAGACATAATCGGGCTTGGTGAACATCGCCTCCTTGTCCTCCTGTTCGGTGTATACGGTAACGTCCCCGGCGGCTCCCGCGCCAAAATGGCCGCGGTCGCTGAGGCCGAGAAGCCTGGCGGCTCCGGCGCGGGTCATGATCGCGATCTCGTACAAACTGTACTCGCGGTCGATGGAGCCGAGCGTGCTCAGCGCGGCGGCATCGGCGTTGATGGTCGAGAGCATGTCGTTGCGGAAGCTCTTGTCCATCAGCAGCCGGATCAAATGGGGATAGGTGGTGAATGGCGCACCGTTAGGGTGATCGGTGGTGAGGAAAATGCGCCAGGGATCGTCCACCAGCAGGAAGATTTCGAGCCCGATACACCATTGCAGGGCATTGACGAAATTCTGGTCCCTGTACTTGAACGGTACCACCCCGCAGCCGGCGTCGCATTCGATGTCCATGCACACCCATTTGTTCGGATGGGCATGATGGGAATTGACGAACTGGCGCATGGAGTCGCCCGACGCGGTGACGGTCTGGCCGAACAGAATTTGCCCTACATCCGCCGTGATGTTGCGGTTCTTGTTGATGGCCTCCGCGATCTGTGCCGCGCCCGAAGAAAACTTGCGGTCGCCCTCGGTGCCATAACTATGGAACTGGATATGAGTTAGATGCATCGGCAAGCCTTCGATGCCGGTGATCGTGTTCAGCGTCGTTTCCAGATTGCCCGGCACCCCTAGATTGCAGCCGTGCACGTGCAGAGGGTGAGGTACGCCCAATTCGTGTACCGCCCTGGCCAGTTTCTGCAAAACCTGGCGCGGCGTGACGCCGTAATAGCTATGCTGATCGTCCAGATCCAGCTTGCGCTGGTTGAATTTGAACGCGCTGATTCCGCCGGGATTGACCACCTTGATGCCGATGCATTGGCTGGAGTGCAGAGTCCAGGCCACGTAATCGTTGATGACCTGCTGGTCGGCGCCGGACGAGAGTAGGCGCAGATAGAAATCATCGCTGCCGAGCATGGCATAGCCGCCTACGTCCATCAGCGGTACGTCGGCCATTTCCATGTGCGCTTGGCGGGCGTTGATGGGGAGCACCGCCGGTTCGAAGCCGGCGGTATAGCCCATTTCCGCATAGCGATAACCGGTGGTCAGCGTGGAGGGCGTGGCATGGCCGCAGCCGGCGCGTTTTAATCCCGAACGGGGCGATGGATCGGCGCGGTGATCCTCCGGCAGGAGGTTGCGGGCGATCGTCACTTTGCCGCCGCCGATATGCGTGTGCATGTCGATGGCTCCGGCCATGATCACTTTGCCGCGGCAATCGTATTCCTGATCGGGCGCCATGCCTTGAATATCGGAGTGAGGAACGATCCGGCCGTCGCGGATGTAAATGTCCAGCACCTGGCCATCGATGTTGTGCGCGGGATCGTAGACAGTGCCGCCCGTGAGTTTAATCAGCATGAAACAAGCTCTCCTGTGGATCGTTACCGCAAGGTGATACCGCTGGTCCGGTTATATCCGGAATCCGACCCAGTCCGGGCGGTCGCACCTCGGGGTCGTCGTCAGAAACACCAATCTCAGCGGATCGGTCTTGCCGCCGCAGTCGTCATGCAATGACGCTGGAGATCGATGGGTGGGATGAAAAGGCGGTACTGGCATCGAACTGATGTAAATGTCTTTATGGAGCCATTCCTAGCCGGAAGAGGCTAAATATGTCCAAGTCCCAGCAAAGCATTCGCCACTTCTCATCGTTGGACCCGCGTATTCACAAAGTTATGCAAAAACACGCGGTCCCAGGATTTTCTGGAAGGGACGGCCAATAAACTCGAATCAATCTGACACAATGCCTCTTCCGTAGGCTTGGTATAGCCCGGAAGAATAAGCAACCCGGTTTAACTTTTCAACTCGACGGCATCGGTTCGGACGGAAAAGGGTATCGCCAGAGTATGGGGCGGGGTGCAAACAGCGGTTTGAACGGGCTGATTCTGTGCCTGTCCTCCCGGTTTGCTCTGGAATGCGGCGGGGCAAGCCGGGAGGGAATAGGAACTATCGGAGACTGTTGCTACGTGGTAGAGCCGAGTGCTTGCTCGATCGCTCGAAGCACATCGGATGCTTTGAATAGCTCGGACTTGCGGAGTTGGTACAGCGGCATGGCGACGACATTGTCGCAACGGTACATGTGGCCGGCAAAGTCGATGCCGGGCACGCCCACGGGAATGAACACGTCGGGTTCGGATTCGAAGCGCATTCCCGAGCGGCCGATCACGACCGTGGGTACGTCACTCGCCGGAGGCGGCGTCGAGCTCAGGCTCGAAATCCAGAACAGGGCATCCGCTTCGCTGTTCGCGAGGAGTCGTGCCGCGCCGTTGTGGTAGGGGTCGTATTCTGGGTAACCTCGAGCATAGCTGACGCGCGTAGGATAACCGCTGATCCATGCGCACACCTGGCTCGCGGTGCGATCGCCGTCCTGTCCGCCCAGTGGCAATACGGCGGCGCGGGTGTCTTTATTCAGCGTCGCCACCATCTGGCACAGCTGCTGTACGGTCAGTTCGGCGTTAGGAAAGGCGAGTTGTCCCGCGGCCCAGGTCACGACGCTGTAATGGGCTTGGCGCAGCCGATCCACGACCGATTGCAGCTCCGAGACGGGGATGCCGGCGACCTGTTCCGCTTGAAGTTTCGCGCCCTTGGCCAGAGCCGAAAGCGCCGCCGCCACATCCGGCAGGCTCTCCTGGGCACAGGGGATGACCTTCGGCGGGCGGCCGTCGGGGGCGGTGGCCGCCTGGCCGGTCGGGGCGCGGCCGATGAAGATGATTTCGCGCTTGCCGGTGTCACCGTTGAACAGCGTTTCCTTGTTCCAGACGAAGCGTTCGAAGAAGCGCGGAAAATTGAGTTCGATATCGGTACCGAACGAGACCAGAACCTCCACCCGATTCTTGAGTTCGCCCAAGGTCGTCGCCATCCAGCCGGAATCGGCCAGCACCAAGAGGTTGCGCAAGCCGCCTTCGGCACGCATTTGATCGAACACGCCTCGGCAACGGTCGATCAAGGAAAGCGCCGCGCGGGTTTCGTCGACATCGGTGCCGAAGCCGCTGAATACCGGGAGGCGAGTGCTTTTCAATATTTCCGAGGCGCGCGCGACGGCCTGGTCCAGCGTAGCCGGCTTTCCGGCGATGCGTGGAACGGTATCGGCGATCGCTTGCTCGAAGCCGGGAATCGTTACGGCGTCACCGTTCTCGAGGATTCTGACCCGCTGGCCCTCGACTTCGATTTTCAGGTCGTCCGAGGCTATGCCGCAAAACGGGCTGGGAACGTTTTCGAAAACGCGGGTTTGGGTACTTTCGGTCATGCCATTTCTCTCAAGAGATATCAAGACGTCGGGTGGCGTAGCCGCCGAAGAGGTAAAGGATCATATGCGGACAGGCGCAGGTGTTGCACCAAATCGCGCAAGAATAGGTCTTTCGGCCTCAACTTTCAACTTCGGGCCAGCTAATACTTGGGCCCCGTAATCGTCTGCTATTTTCGGCGGCACGAGCCGTAATCGATCGGAAAGGTTTGGGTGGGATCAGTGATGGGTTTGGTGAGCCCCAGATCAGCCAGGACATCGGGTTGGCTCAGTCTGGACTTTGCTGCCGCCTGCTCAGATAGCACACGGTGAGTCGGCATTTCATAGGCGAAAGCCGATGCGCCCAAGACAGCCGCCGACAGAACTCCAAACAGCTTGGAAGTTAGTCTGCTCATTGCAGGTACTCCCGGAAGAATTCCCTGGCGGAACCACAATTTTCAAAGCTGAAGTAGTTTTCCATGGCCTGTAGGGAAGGAAGATTGGTGTTATGGATACCCAAGCTATCGAGACGTTCTCGTTCCTTGATCAACGCGGCATTTTTTTCCTTGGGCAGGGAATTCCACTACCCATATATTGCATTGGGTCATGAATATATTTCCCGTAATCCTCCAAAGTGCCCTTGAACTTTTCCAGCTTGATGACCTTGCCGTCCCAGTCGGAATAGCGCACGGGGATGTCGTTCTCGGGCCGGAGCCGTTCCGGCTGCCGACTATTGACCAAGACGCGAATCCGATAGCCACCCTTGAAGAATTGCAGCGCTGGATCCTCGTTTCCCAGTCTCGTGCCATACGGCAAGTGGCTGGGAACCGCTTTCGGTCCCCAGCCGGGGATATGGAACTGACCTTGCTCGTCCGTGACCGCTTCTATTATTTCCAACTCTCCGGTACTTCGCCACGCAGGGTCGTACAGTACCCAGTCCGCCACCACGTTGACGCCCTCCAAGGGCTCCCAGGTCTCGGCGTCGACCACGGTCGCGGTAATCGGCTTGGCCGAATAGGTCTTGGCGCAGGCCGGCAACGATAGTGCGGTGAGAAGAAGATATAAGTACAAAATGATGCGGGGTAGTTCCATGGACGCTCCTTCACACGGAAGCGGGCTGCCGGATGCCGCCCGAAGTCTGAAACAGCTTGCTTCAGTTGTCCTCCCGGTCCGGCAACGGCGGCGAGGTGAGCGCCTGGTAGAAGTACTCGCGCGCGAATTTACAAAGGGGTCTGCCCCCTTTATCTTTTTGGCCCCGTTTTCCGTGCGCGAGCCGCTCCAAGCTCTTCAGATAATTTTGATAATCGGCAACGTATTGGTTGGGCTGGGTGTTCTTGAGGGTTTGCAGGGCATTCTGGATTGTATACAGGGCTTTCCGCTTCGCCTCGAACTCTTTCTCGACCTGCTTTTCTCGGCAAAATGCTTTTCCGGATTTGCGATTTTCACGTCCGGCAGCGTCGTGGAATAGCAGGAGTAGCGCGAGCACCAGGGTAATCAGGGGCGGCTCGAGTCCGGGTTTCATGAATGGGATCCCGCATGGATCAATAATTTACCCGCGCAGGCACGGGATCGAGCGGGTTTATTAGCGGTGGGGGTTCGGAGAGGTTAGTGTCGCTTAATGTTTCGTATATAGCCTGAGCGCCATAGATTCCCCGTTTCTCGCGGTACGGGGTGGAATCCATAGTATTGGTTTCCGGATCGAGTTGGTTGATTGTCGCAGTGTATGTATACGTATGAAGAGAGGGTTCTGAACTGAGATCCGGAGTGGACCCTGCCGGATACCCTTCCGGAAAGATTTTCATCCAATAGGCGGAAAAAGACCCTGGGTCGGTCAGCACCGCGAGCCGTCCATACCGGCTCACCAGAACGCCTTCGATCGCTGCCGTCGCGGCATACGTCTCAACCGGGTTGGCGGGATCGAAATTCGTCGGGGGTACAAAACGAAAGTAAGCGGAGAATCGATACCGGTACTTGCAGGTATCATAATCGACCTTGAGGATCTGGTCACAATAGTACTGCTTGAAAGGGTATAACCCAAAAGGCAACCCTCCCCATAAATATTGCTCCATAGTATTGTAACTGCCGATTTGGAAGTCGGGTTCGGCGATGTCCTTGGTGGCGACCGCCACCGCGTCTTCCTCCTGCCCTAACGGGCCGCGATAGACGACTTGCAGGTAGAGGTCCGTGGCGTTGATGGGGATGGGAGTCGGGAAGAGGAACGTAACCGGCTGCGCGTCGGCATTGATGCCGGCGGGCACGTCGGTCTCCTCCGAGACGACGATATCTTCCTGCTTCGAGCGGCACTGTTTCCAGTCGTTAATCCTGGCATTATTTTCATCCTCGGCGCCGTATTCCCCCGACAGGTCCGGCTGATAGCAGCTGTTGCGGTGAAACTTGGCCACGGCCTGGAGCTTGCCCGGCGCTCCCATGGGTTCCACTCCAGTGACGGCGGGCGTGACGTTTCTCAACTTAAGCTTGATCTTGCGGAAGCCGTCCGTGTTCTTCGCTTTCTCGACCGAGTGATCCACGACGCCGTAGACGCCCTCGTCGGGCAGGGAGATTTCCATCTTACCCCGGAAGAAGTAATTGATGAGGCCGGCGGAGTAGGCGACAGCGCGGGGGATGAGGAACTCGTGGGCAGAATCCAAGTCAAAGCGGTTCAGCGCAAAGACAGGAGCCACTCCTTTCTTTTCTAGTTCTGGATCGAATAGCGAATAGCTCGCTGCCCGTGGATTGTCCCTGGTTTCGCTGGGCCGGAGACTATCTGTGACGGTGTTTGCAAAGAAGGTAATCTCACCCGAGATGGCGGGAGGGCAAGGAGGCCGCCCTTGCGCCTCGGCCTCTGCGCACACAGTTACGACATCAAGGGGCTGTCCCTTCATCAAGGAAGACAATGTCGGAGAAGGAAGTGCCTCCGAGCTGAAAAGCGTCCCGGAGGAAAAAAATCCTCGATTAGTGTATTCGGCGATGCCGTTTCCCCCGGTGCCGTTTCCTTCAGTAGTTGTCCAGAACTGGCGCGGCGTGGTGAAATTGCCGGTATCGTCGGCGGAATATACCGGAGCATAAGTGGTGAACCACATATTGGCCGGGGGATTTCTCAGCGTCCACTTCTCGTAGAGGCTTGGATTCCACAGGCCCAGGAAATAGCCGGGAAATGCGCAAATCAGTCCATCGCAATGCGGTTCGTTGCGCACATGCTGGGGTTGGGCCATGTCCTGTAAGTGGTGGATAACGTGCCCCAGCGTCTGGAAGGTCAAGCCCCAGTTCTTGTCCCGCTCCGCCTTGTCAGGCTTGGTCAGCGCGTCATAAAAATACTGCCGCCCTTTCTTGTAAGAAAACGGCTGGTCCGTGCTGAAATCCTGGATATCCTCCAACGCCCAATTCGGAGAGGGCGCACCCGGCATCCAGCCGTCCACCGTCAAGCCTTGCCCATTTACTGGATTAAAAAAGTGATAGAGCGCCTGGATATCGCGGCGATTGTCTTCGAAAGCGGCACCATGCTGTATCAGTGCGCTAATGGTCATCAGGTTGCTAACGCCAAAGCCTAACAACGTGTCTGAATTAGGGAATTTTTGGCTCTCATCGTAGAGGTCTACGCCTTTCAGCCCAAGCTGTTTTAGCGTCGAAAGTTTGCTTAGAATTGAATCTTGTGCCGCATAAGCTGCCATTGTCGTATGCGTCCCTACTTCGTATCCACAGGCCGGAATCACCCATGCCAATATAGCGGCTATAAATATAAAGAAGAACGATTTTATTGTCATTTGGCATACTCCTTGAAAAACTCATCCGCCGATCCGCATCTTCCTTTATATTGATCAAGGAGACCAATTGACCAAACTTCAATATCGGCCTGTGGATCAATTGCCTTGAGGCGTTTTTTTTCAGCATCCATGGCCAAGATCATGAGCGGTATTTTTTTCCACTCGCAATCTTCCACAATATCTACCAAATATGAATACAATCCACCGTAGAAAATCTTGATCATTGTGTGAGTAACAACGGGATCCGCTTTCGCTAACTTTATAGTTCGCCCGCTCACCCACGATTTGCGATGAATGCCTGGCGTTTTCGTCCCAGCCCCTGGATAGTTGTTTGTGATCATCTTCCACTCGTAGCCCGGCTTGAAGATGATGATTCGAGGGTCTTGATCGCGCAGTTCGTACAGCATCGGATTGAGCTTAGTGAAGCCTTCGAAGTGGAAGCGGCCGGCCTGGTCCGTGACGGTTTCCTTTACTTCGAGCTGGCCTCTATCACGCTCACCATCGAGGCTGCCGACCACCAATTGCCAGTTCGCTACCACGTTCGCGCCTTCCAGTGGCTGATTCGTCTCGGCATCCACCACCCGCGCCTCGATCGGGTCGGCGATGTAGAAAGGCGCGCCGCAGCCCAGCAAAGAAATCAGCACGAACGCCAGTAACAGGAATCGGAACTTGCTCATTTTGCTATCTCATTCATCGAGGAAATCTTGCCCGTAGGGGCAGCAAGCCCAAGTTTCATAAAGTCCCATCCAGGATATGTAGGCCGTTAGTGTGCCGGTTCGAAAAAATTCGCCATTTGAGCTCCATTTTTCATACTCCCTGAAAAATGCCTTGACCGATCCGCACCCTTTTTCTGAATAGTACTTTTCGTTCGAAAGCAACCGGTCATATAACCCCAAAGTCCGGAAACGGATATGGTTAGCCTTAAAGACTTCATTTTGCTTGCCAGTAGCCAGTATCACCAATGGAATTCTTTTCCATTTGCAGGGGTTCTGAGGAAGCTCTGTAGGATAAAGAACCGCCACATTCTCCAAGAGGATATTTAGATAAGAAAGCTCTCCCGCGTATTCTTCAAGATTTCCCTTAAACTTTCGCATCTCGATAGTCTTCCCGTTCCAATCGGACGTTCTGACGGAAGGCCCTTTGCCGCGCATTTGCTCCGCTGTCTTGCGGTTATAGAGGGCTAGATACTTATAGCCGCTTTTGAACAACAGCAATTGGGGATCCGTATCTTTCAACCGGGCGTTCTGGTACTCCAACGGATATCCGCTCGGTATCGCCTTCGGCCCCCAGGCCGGGAAACTGAATTGCCCGGCACTATCCGTGACGGTTTCCATTACCATCATCTGTCCCAGGTTGGTGCCGCCTTCAAGGCCCCCTTCCAGTTGCCAGTTCGCCACCACGTTCACGTCTTCTAGCGGCTGTTTCGTTTCGGCGTCGACCACCCGCGCCTGAATAGGCTCCGCCGAGTATTTCGTCGCGCAGGCCTGCAGGGGCAACAGCAGCGCAGTCAAGATGGGAAGCAGGAAATTTTTCATGACCAGTCCTCACATGAAATCCAAACGCCATCCTCTCCCCGTAGGAAATGGCAGAACGGTGAGCGGCGCGCCATCCGGAAAAAGCGTTGATTTATGAGCCGGATCGAAGAAGTGGTTCGTACTGCGGTCGTTCGGCACGTCCTCGAACTGGGCGCCACAGGCGATGAGTTCCCCTATCAGATAAGATTCACCGTGCTTACAATTCACGAACTCCTCCGAATCGTCACCTTGGGTCGCGGGAAATTTCTGGGTGGCGTCAAGCCCAAGATTCCGCAGTACGGACTGGTCGGCCAGCATGGATTTGTCGGATGCTGCGCTCGACAATTCGCCGTGGGCCGGAATCTCATACGCGTGTGTCTGCCAAGCATTCACCAGCGCCGCCAAGGCCAAAGCGGGTATCGTCTGCCGTTTCATTTCAGATATTCCGAGAAGATTTCTTCCAAGCGGCCACATTCGTTCTTATCGCGTCTTGAGGACCACCATCGGTAATCGATGGTGCTGTTGCGCACTCCGCTCACTCCGGCCGCATTCAGCCTGTCCGCTTCCCGGAACATCGCCATCAGCCACCGCCTGAACTTCACCCATTTGCAGTCCTGGAAATGAAAACCGGAAGCGGACTTGACCATGCTCGCGTAGTCTTGCAGGCTGCCCTTGAACTTCTCCAGCCAGATGAGCTTGCCATCCCAGTCGGAATAGCGCACGGGGATGTCGTTCCTGGGCAGAAGCCGTTCCGGCTGCCGACGACTGTTGTCTAGGGCGCGAACCCGATAGCCACTCTTAAAAAAGTAAAGCCCTGGGTCTATATTTCCCAGTCTCGTGCCATGCGGCAAATGACTGGGAACCGCTTTCGGTCCCCAGCCGGGAATATGAAACTGCCCTTTTTTATCGGTCACCGCTTCGGCAACTTCCAGGGAGCCATCACTCCGCCAAGTGGGATAGTGCAATATCCACTCCGCCACGACATTAACGCCTTCGAGCGGCTCCCAAGTCTCGGCGTCGACCACGGTTGCGGTAATCGGCTTGGCCGAATAGGTCTTGGCGCAGGCCGGCAGTGATAGCGACGTGAGGACAAGAAGCAAGCGACAGGTCATGAAAAGGGTTTTCATCGGGCTTTACCTCACATGGAATCCAGGCGCCAGATCCCGCTGGGATCTTGCAGGAAATAGATCAGGAAGACGTGGTTCACGCCATCGATCGTGCGGCCGATCGCGTACTCAGCCATGCCTTCGGCATAGCTTCCTAACTGGGGCTCGGTATAGCTGCCGATGATTTCGGCCATATGCGGCATAAGCACATCAAACACCGGTCCGTACTTCGCTCGCGCCGGAGGACTCAGATAGTTCAGCGCCGTTATCTTGTCCCCGGCGATCAGGGCGCTGTTCATGCCGGTCCACAGGGACTGGAACATTTGATCCGTTTGCTCCGGATCCTGCACCACGATCGGGAAGCTCTGGGTGAAGACCGAACCATCCTCCAATGTCACTTTGACGGCCGTCCGATAGGTCCACGGCGTCGAATATGTAAGGTTGAAGTTCACGCTCGCGGTGAAATCGATGGTGCCGTTTCCGTCCCAATCGACCTCCACCTTCTGCACCGGGCTCGACGTGTTGTTCGTGACGCTGAAATCCACCTTGAGCGGCGACAGGCCGCTCTGCGGCTCGGCATGTATCAGTACGCCCGGCGCCGGTGCGCCGGCGACCGAGATCGACTGGCTGACCGTCTGTCCGTCGAGCGTCGTTAACGTCGCGGTGAGGGTTTGAGTCTCCGTGGCAATCGGCACGTCATAGGCGTAGAAATCACCGTCCACAAGGGTGGCTACTACGCCATTGACGCTGATGCCGGAATGGAGGGGCGCGAGGAATCGGCCGCTCACCGTCACGTGATCTCCCGCAACAGTGGCGCCGTCGGCGGGGCTCATGATAGTGAGCCCGAGCGCATTCACCAGTATGCTCACCGGTGCCGAGGTCGTGCTTGCGCCCAGGTTGTCGGTGGCCACGGCGGTAAGGGTATAGCTGCCCGCAGCGACATTGGTCCAGTTGAACGTGTAAGGCGCGCTGGTGGCTGTGCTTAGGATCGTCGTACCCTGGTAGAAGTCGACCTTGGCGATGTTGCCGTCAACGTCGGCGGCGCTGGCGTTGAGAGTGATCGTCGCCGGCGCCTGGAAGCTGGCGCCCGCCGCGGGGCTGGTGAGGCTCACCGTGGGCGGGGTGTTGGGCGGTGGGGCGGCTACCGTGATGCTTGCCGCCGCGGAAGTAGCCGTCGCGCCGAGGTTGTCCGTGGCTTTTGCTGTCAGGGAGTAGCTCCCGGCAGGCACATCGGACCAAGTGTAGGCATAGGGTGCAGTGGTGACCGTGGCAAGCCGAGTCGAGCCGCTGAAAAACTCGACCTGTGCAATGCTGCCGTCGGAGTCGGCGGCGTTGGCAGCGAGATTAATCGTGGCTGGTGCGGTGAAGCTCGCGCCGTTAGCTGGGGAGGTGAGGCTGACGGTAGGCGGCGCGTTGGCGCTGATGGTAATGGACACGACCGCCGATACGGTCAGCGCCCCGCGGTTATCGGTAGCGCGGGCCGACAGCGCATATTGCCCGGCCGATTTGGCGCCGCTCCAAATGACAGAGTAAGGTGGCGCGGTGTCGGTGCCGATGAGCGTTGTACCACGGTAGAACTCCACCTTGGCGATGCTGCCGTCGCTGTCCTGGGCTTCCGCCGAGACGGAGATTGGTTCGGTGGTCCCGAAAACCGCGCCATTCGCCGGGGCAGTGAGGTATACCGATGGCGGCTGATTGGCCGGGGCAATGGTGAGGATGACCGGTTCGGAGGTCGCGACCGCGCCGCGGTTGTCTATGGCACGGGCAGTGAGGGTATAAGTGCCGGCGGACATGCCGGCCCAATGAAACCAGTAGGCGTTGCCGGCCTCCAGATAAGATGAGGGGTTGTCGACCGAGCCCACGAGGACGTCATCCGCATAGTAGTCGACCCGGACCACGTGGCCGTCGGGGTCTACGGCGTCGGCGTTCAGGTCGAGGCCGGTCGAGGTGTCGAATGCGCCGCAGTTGGCCGGCGCAGTAAGCGCCACTAGTGGCGGCCGGTTGACAGTGATGACGACCGGCTCGGAGATAGCGGAAGCACCCAGGTTATCGGTGGCTATGACCCTAAGCGTATAGCTGGCTGCGGGTACATTGGACCACGTGTATGTGTAGGGCGTGCCGGTAGCCGTGCCGATCAGCGTCGTGCCTTGATAGAAGTCGACCTTGGCGATGCTGCCGTCGGTGTCGGTGGCGGTGGCCGACAGTGCGATCGTGGCCGGGGCAGTGAAGCTCGCGCTATTGAGCGGTGCGGTGAGGCTGACAGTGGGGGCGATGTTTTTGCCGGCGACCGCCGTCAGGGGCACCGCAGCGGCGAGCCAGAACACCATACGATAGATGAGGCGAGACATGGTTTCTCCCGTTCCTGTTCAATCGCTTCAGTTGCAGACGAGACCCGTATTGACGACCAGATGAAGCAAGGCCGAGTCTGCGGTGATTGGGTTGCTGCGGAACACGGCGGTGAGCCGGTGGATCCCGGCCGACAGCGTCGTCGTGAGAGTCGCGGAGCCGCCGTTCAGAGGGGCGCTACCCAATTGCGACGAGCCGTCCATGAAAAAGACATTGCCGGTCAGGTTCGGGTCGGAAACAGTCGCGGTCAGTGTCGTCGATGTTCGCGAACTTGCCGGGTTCGCCGATGAGCTGAGAGTCATCCCAACCGAGGACGCACTGAGCTTGAACACGACCGCATCCTCACCACCTTTGTTCGCCGTTTGAAAAGCGCCGGTAGTCGTCTCAAAACCGCCAGCGTCTTCCGTCGCTACGTAGGCGTTGCCAGTGCTGTCGACGGCAATCGCGTTACCGGCTCCGGAGGGCAGGCCGTCATCCACATCGCCTCCCGGTGTGGGGCCGGTTCTGACGAACGCGGAGTAAAGAAGGACATTCCCGGCCAAGCCGATTTTCGATACGAAAAGAGAATCTTCACTGTCCTGTTGTTTGCCGGGCTGAAGCGAATCGATCAGCGGAAATGTGTACGTGCTGGCAAGTCCCGTCACATACGCATGCCCCACATCATCAATGGCTATGCCATAGGCGACGTCTCCGCGTATCTGGAAGGCGTTGAATACCGAATAGCAATAGCGGGTACAGATTTCGCCCCCGAGAAACGACGCATAGGCGAATCCGTCTCCCCCCGGCAAGAGCTTTGCGACGAAAGCATTACCCAGGCTCGAGTTGGTGAGAAGGTACCCGGACTTGGTGGGCTGAAAGGCGTTCTTGACGGGGAAGTTGCTGGAGTAGGTTTCTCCCGCCACGTAGGCGCTACCTTGGGTATCGACCGCGATGGCGTTCGCCGAGTCGTCCATGGAACCGCCGAGGTAGGTGGAGAAAGCGAGCGCCGTGCCCGAGGCATTCAGCTTGGTTACGAAACCGTCCTGTCTGCCCTGACGCGTTGCCTGCAAAGCATTCGCGGTAGGAAAGTTATCCGACGTCGTCGAGCCCGCGACATAAGCATCGCCGCTAACGTCGACGGCGATGCCTTTGCCCGCATCGGTGCCGTTGCCGCCGAGAAAGGTCGCGTAAACCATCCCGGTGCCGTTCGGATTGAGCTTGGCGACAAAGGCGTCGGTGCCGCCCGTGTTGTCGCTGGTCGGCTGAAAGGCGTCCGGAGTCGTAGTGAAATCCGGTTTGGCGCTGCCGGTGAGGTAAGCGGCGCCAGAGGCGTCGACGGCGATGCGGGTGCCGGTTGCGCCAAGGACATAAGTCGAATATACGAGCCCGGTGCCGCTTGCGTTCGATTTGGTGACGAATGCGCCTCCGCCCGTCACGCCCGATTGGTAGGCGCCGCTTGTCACGGGATAATCGCTGCCGGTGGTCCGGCCGGTGACGTAAGCGTTCCGGCTTCGTCGACGGCGATACCCGTCGCCCAATCCAAGGTGTTTCGTCCCCCCAGATAGGTGGAATACACCAGGGCCGATCCCGTCGGGTCGATCTTGGTAACGAAGACATCCCTATCGCTGTTGCCCAACGACCGGTCGTAAGGATTCTTGAGCGGAAAGTTGGAAGAATACGTATACCCCGCAACGTAGGCGTACCCTGCCGCATCAACGGCAATGGCAGTGCCGGCGTCGTCCGAGGTTCCTCCGATGTAGGTCGAATAGCTCAGCACCGGGTCAATGACCAGAGGCATTCGCGTATCGTAGGCGGCGACACTAAAGCCAACTTGGTTTTCTGCCGTACGGACGTACTGTCCTTCGACCGCTCGTTTCTCTCCTTCTGCAAGCTGGTAGACGAACGGCCGTTGAAAGATCAATTGCCTGCTTCCGGTGTGAAGCACCAGATTTCCGTCGTCATCGATCTCGATACGCTCGGGACCTTCAAAAGCGATCCTGATCTGTGCCGGATCGCCGCCCGGCGAGACAACCAGGTCGTATTCCAGATGCCGCTGGTTGCCGTAATAGACGAGGTCGATGCCGGGATAGATTGCGGCTAGCGGACCTGGGCAAAACTTTCGATGCCGCTGAGATGCCTGGAAGAGTCGGAGCCCCTGAAATAGCTGGTCTTGCCGGGGAGTGGGTCGATGCCTGCTACCGCGGCATCCCGGCGTGCTCCGACAAAGCGCATGCGGAGTGTGTCGAGTGCAGGTTCGAGTGGGCTACCTGCCAAATCGACGACCGCTTCCGAATGCATCAGTAACACTCGGTAGCCGGCTCCCCGCGCGACGAAGTCGACCGCATCGTCGGCTTGGCCATGGTTCTTCTCGAAGGCCATGGGCAACTTTCCGTAGCTTCTCAGAATCAGGCCGGAATCGAGACCCTGGTGCGACGATGCCGCGGATTCGACGGCCCTGCCGCTCGTCGTCTCATTGCCATCCGGCCGCGGATCAGCCGCGATGCAGGCGGCGCAAGCCAATAAACCCGAGACAAGTCCCAGACCTTTCAAAAATAGGCTCATTCCTTTTCCCCCGAAGTGATGGTCGATGGCTAACCTTCATGAAAGGTGCGCTAGCTGCGGCGCGGTACAAGCGAAGTCCTCACCGCAAGTTGTTCTTATTCCTGAAGAGTTGCTTTTTTCAGTAGCCGGAAGTATAGCTGCAATTTCCGGCCTATCTTGTCCGGCGGCAGCGCCCTTCCGTCCGAGCTGAATCAGCCGCCTCTATGAACTCTATGTGAGAATCCATGCCATTCCGTTATCAAAGGCATTGCTGTCGTATGTCGGCGTTAATCCCGCACTGTTCATGCGTGATCGATCTGGTTCCATAAGCTCCAAGGTCGACAAACCGGAGACCATGCAATAGCATGTCCCTTTGCAGTTACTTCTCGAGCGGAAATATCCGCGGCTCTCCGGAAGTCGTTCTAGCCAATGTCAGTCAATTCCTCATCCCACCACAAGCTTCGTGCGCGAGTTATCGCTCCGGCGCGTTTGCACATGGGCTTTCTCGATCTGGGCGGGTCCTTGGGGCGGCGTTTCGGCAGTATCGGCGTCGGTGTCAACGAAATCGCGACGAGACTATCGATGATGCCTTCGGATCGGCTGACCGCGCACGGACCCGGCGCGGATCGGGCCATCGCTGCCGTCAACAAGTTCGTCTCCGCGCTGGAGCAGGATTTCGCGGTCGAGATTCGGATCGAGGACGCCATACCGGGGCACATCGGACTCGGCTCCGGCACGCAGCTCGAACTGGCCGTAGGTATGGCTCTGTCCCGGCTTTACGGTCTCGACCTGTCGGTGCGCAATCTCGCTCCCATTGTCGAGCGGGGCGCACGCTCCGGCATCGGTATCGCCGTATTCGAGCAGGGCGGCCTGGTGGTCGACGGCGGGCGCGGCGAAAACACGGTCATCCCGCCGGTCGTCGCTCGCCTGGAATTTCCCGCGGACTGGCGTCTCATTCTGGTGTTGGACGAGCGGGATCTGGGCTTGCACGGCAAGGACGAGATCGAGGCTTTCCGCGCCTTGCCGGTTTTTCCCGCCAAGGAAGCCGCGCATCTCTGTCATTTGCTGCTCATGAAAGGCTTGCCCGCATTAGTCGAGCGCGACATCCGAGGTTTCGGCGAGGTGATCGCGGAGTTGCAACGTTCGGTGGGCGATTATTTCGCACCTGCTCAGGGCGGACGCTTCACCAGCGCCGGCGTCGCCAAGGCCTTGGCTTTTCTCGAAGCTCAGGGCGCCGTCGGCATCGGTCAGAGCTCCTGGGGGCCGACCGGTTTTTGCCTGGTTGAGAACACGACGCGCGGGGAAACGCTGGTCACCGCGGCGCGGCGGCAGTTCGCCGGCACGGCGGGTCTCCGGTTTCTGCTGGCCACCCCCCGCAACAAAGGCGCGGATGTTATGTTGGAGCGAACGGATGCGTCGCGCGAAAAGACGTTGCGTTTATAGCCGCGGCGCGTCGGCGGCGAAGCCATTGAGCGATCATTGGAAAGTTTGCGCGACCTATCGGAACGCCTGCTGCTGATCGGCTGCTCGGCGAGAATGCTGGCGCAATCGGCGGCGCGTGCCGGAATTCGGCCGGTCTCGATCGATCTTTTCGCCGATCGGGAAACACGCGCCTGTTCCGAGCGCTGCGAAGCCGTCAACGGCGCCGACATAGGTTTCGAGCGGGAAAGCGTCTTGCGAGCCGCCGAGCGGCTTGCTCCGGCGGAGCTCGGATACGCTCTGGTTTACAGTAGCGGTTTGGATGCCGATCCCGGCATTTTGGAAGGACTTGCGCAAGGGCGGACGCTCTACGGCAATTCGCCGGAAATTCTCCGTTTATTGAAAACGCCAGATGCCTTCTTCGATCTGCTCCGGCAGCTCGATATTCCTTACCCGGAATCCAGCCGAACGTGGCCGCCCGATCCGGAGAACTGGCTGTTGAAGTCCGCTCGTAGCGAAGGCGGCAAGGGTGTGCGTTTTTGTGCCCGAGCGGAACCGGATTCGAGCGGCTATTACCAGCGCAGGCTTCCCGGCAAGGCCATGTCCGCCCTGTTTCTGGCGAACGGCGAAAATGCGCGGATCATCGGTTTCAACACGCTGTGGACGGCTGATTGTCATGTCGATCAGCCGTTTTTGTTTGCCGGCGCCATCAATCGAGCGGAACTTGCGTTAGAGCAGCGGCAGCAGGTGCAGGCGTACGTCGCTCGCCTGATCCGAGCGGTTCCGCTCAAGGGGCTGAACAGCCTGGATTTCATGCTCGATGGCGAGGTGTGCCGGGTTCTGGAAATCAACCCTAGGCCGAGTGCCACCATGGCCTTGTACGATGAGGATTTTTCACGCGGGTTATTGGCCGAACATATTCGGGCGTGCCGAGGGGGAATTCCGGGTGCTGCGGACACCGGCGGCGTCACCCGGGCCTTCAAGGTTTTTTTCGCATCGCGGGAGCTCGACGTGTCCGAAACCATGTGTTGGCCGGACTGGTGTACGGATACGCCGGTGCCGCGCACGCTGATCGACGTTGGTCAACCGGTGTGCACCGTTCGCGCGGAGGGGGCCGACTGTCCCGACGTTGAACGTTTGATCGAGCTGCGGACAACCGAGCTGCACGAACGACTGTACGGCTAGTACAATCACCTTTTCTTCAATGAACCGGGCAAGAGGGTAACCATGCAACACACTGTCAGCGTTAACGCGCACGCGCTTCCCATCGTCAAGTACATGATCGCGAATGCCGACAAGCTGCGGCTCAAGATCGACAAGCTGGGAAACGGCTGCACCATCATCGACGCCGGTATCGAGGCGGTGGGCGGTCTGGAGGCGGGGCGCTTGATCGCGGAAATCTGCATGGGTGGACTTGGGAGCGTCACGCTTACTCACTCTTCAACCTTCAGTCGCTGGCCTCTGACCGTGAACGTTCATTCCACGAATCCGGTAATTTCCTGTCTGGGCAGTCAGTATGCCGGCTGGAGCCTGTCCCACGGAGAGGGCAAAAGCGCCTTTTACGCGCTCGGTTCGGGCCCGGCGCGTGCGATGGCGACCAAGGTCAAGGACGGCAACGAAGAGCCTGTCGAAGAGCTTTATAAGGAACTGGGCTATCGCGACCACGGCAAGGAGACGGCCATCGTGATGGAGGTCGACAAGGTTCCTCCGGTCGAGGTGATCGAGAAAATCGCCAAGGCCTGCAAAGTGGACGCCAGCGGGGTCAACGTCATTCTGACGCCCACCTCCAGCCTTGCCGGCAGCATGCAGGTCGTCGGCCGCGTACTGGAGGTCGCCCTGCACAAGGCCCATTCGCTTCATTTTCCGCTGGGAAACATCATCGACGGCACCGGAACCGCTCCGGTTCCGCCGCCTCATCCCAATTTCGTCAAAGCCATGGGGCGCACCAACGACGCCATTCTGTTCGGCGGTACCGTGCATCTGTTCGTGAAGGGCAGCGACGAAGCGGCCGAAATGCTGGCCAACGAACTGCCGAGTTCGGTTTCCCGCGATTACGGCAGGCCGTTTGCCGAGGTGTTCAAGGATTACAAGTACGATTTTTTCAAGGTCGATCCGATGCTGTTCAGCCCAGCCAGCGTCATTGTCACGGCAGTCGAGTCCGGCCGCAGCTTCCATGCCGGCAAGCTCGACGAAGCGCTCCTGGAACGGTCCTTCGGAGAATAATTTGGGCCGCATCGCGATCATCACCGACGATCCGGGCTGGCACGGCGCACGACTTCGCGAGGCATTGGCAGCGAAAGGGTATGGCTATTCCTATGTGTCCTTGACTGCCTGCCGGCTGAATCTCGAGTCCGGCGGTTTGCCGGTGCTCCTGCCGAGCTTCGAGGACGGCCTTCCCGACGGCGTTTTCGTGCGTGGCGTGCCGGGCGGGTCGCTGGATCAGGTCGTTTTCTACCTCGACGTGCTGCACGCATTGAAGCTGCTCGGGATTCCGGTATACAACGACGGTCGGGCGGTCGAGCGCACCGTGGACAAGGCCATGACCAGTTTCATGTTGCAGTGCGCCGGCATACCGACGCCGCCCACCTGGGTGCTGGGCAGCCGCGAAGAGGCACTCGATCTGGCCGAGCGGGAGTTGCGCGCGGGCCATCAGCTCGTGTCCAAACCTTTGTTCGGCTCCCAGGGACAGGGCTTGCAGCGATATGAAAAGCCGGAGGACCTGGCGGGGCTGAGCGATAGCAGCGGCGTTTTCTACCTACAACGTTTCGTGAGTTGCGGTGAACAGCCCCACGACTTCCGCGTATTCGTCATCAGGGGCAAGGCGGTGGCCGCCATGCGGCGATGCGGTGTGAGCTGGCTGAACAACGTCGCTCAGGGCGCTCGCTGCGAACCGGTGCGTCTCGACGATCTGCTGCTGTGCCGATTGGCGGAGGATGCGGTAAAGGTTTTGGACATGGGCTACGCGGGGGTGGACATCATCCGCGATCACCACGGTCGGTACAGCGTGCTCGAGGTCAACAGCATTCCGGCGTGGAAGGGCTTGCAGAGCGTCAGTAAAGTATCGATCGCCGATTTGTTGGTCGACGACTTCCTGTCGCTTTGTCACCCCGAGCCTCACGGGGAAATCCGGGTTCGGTGACGTCGGTTCCGATGCCTATTCAACGGGACGCTTTATTGTCCGCTTACCTCGATGCCTGCGAGACGGAGCTTCGCGCCTTCAAGCCGGGGAACGTCAGCATTTATTCCGAGGCGCACGATATGACCGTGGAGGACTTCCGGCGTAGCGCCGCGGCCAGCGGGCCTTTCTTGTGCGACTCCGATCTTTCCCTGGGCGAGAAGATCTATCACGCGACTCGGGCGACTCGCGAGGTCGTCCCCTGCAATACCAATCTCGGCATCATCCTGCTGGCCGCGCCCCTGTTTCAGGCGTTTCAGGAGATTCGCGAAGGCGAAACGCTCAGGGATACGCTCCGGCGGGTACTCGGTGCGACGACGCAAACCGATGCGGACTGGACTTACAAGGCCATACGGCTGGCGCAGCCGGGCGGCCTCGGCGAGTCTCCGGATCAGGATGTTCGCGACGCGCCGGAGGTAACTTTGCTCGAAGCCATGCGTTTTGCGGAACATCGTGATCGCATCGCTTATCAATACACTAATTCTTTTGCAGATGTTTTTGATTTCGCGATTCCACGTTATCATAGGAAATTGTCCCAGTGGGGCGATAAAGAATGGTCGGCAGTGGCGGTGTTCGTAGGCTTACTCAAGCATATTCCCGACAGCCACATCGAGCGTAAGTTCGGCGCTCGATATACAGGGATAGTTGCCAGCCGAATGGCGCAGATCGATAAGGCGTTATCCGTTTCCGATAGACCGGAACAAGTCATGCCGCTCCTCCGAGAAGTGGATGCGGAGTTCAAGTCCGGCGGAATCAATCCGGGTACGACGGCCGATCTCACAGTAGCGTGTTTGCTGGCCGTGCGCCTGGAAGCGTTGCTGGGCCAGCGCAAGCGAAAGACGGGCTGTTTTCTGGAAGCGTAGAGGCACGTCGGCACAACAACAGGGATTTTTTATGCTTCGCTTGGGGAGGAGGATATGGCAGTGTCGTTACTTCGAAAGTTTTTTCTTTTACCAAAGAGGAGTTAGCAATGGGGAAAATCAATAAGATGTTGGTGGGTGAGGCTCTGTGCGGCGGCGGCAACGAAATCGCCCACATCGACCTGATCATGGGTCCGCGCGGCAGCGCCGCAGAGACGGCTTTCGCCAACTGCATCACCAATAACAAAGACGGATTCAGCAGCTTGTTGGCCGTAGTCGCGCCGAACCTGATGGCCAAGCCGAATACCGTCATGTTCAACAAAGTCACCATCAAGAACGGCAAGCAGGCTACCCAGATGTTCGGGCCTGCACAGCGCGGCGTTGCCATGGCTGTGGCCGATTGCGTCGAAGACGGCACCATTCCTGCCGACGAAGCCGATGACATTTTCGTCTGCGTAGGCGTATTCATCCACTGGCTGGCTGAAGACGACGCGAAAATCCAGGACTACAACTACGAAGCCACCAAGCTGGCGATCAAGCGCGCCGTTGCCGGCGAGCCGAAGGCAGCCGAAGTTGTGGCTCAGAAGGGTCAGATCGAGCACCCCTTCGCAGCGCACAAATAATCGCGCTTGTCGAAAAAACGTTGCCCCGGCACCGGGGCAACGTTTTTTTTTTCGTCCGTAAGTCACGAATTCTCAGACTTTCCTCAAGTCACCGCCTCCTCCGAATCCTCGATCACACGCCCGATCAGCCGCGAGTCAATAGTGCCGGAATGCAGGGCGCTGGCTAGCAACACGCCGGCCGTTTCCATGGATTTAAGCCGTATCAGATCTTGTTCGTCCCGCACGCCGCCGGCTACGATGAAGCGTCGGTGGGGATGTTTGCGTCTGAACGACGCCAAACGGTCGAAGTCGGGACCCGCCGTACTGCCCACATGGGAGAGACTCATCAAGATCACGGTTTCCGGCCAAAGTTCCGGGCTGTACAGCAGTTGCTCAGCCCCTAACAAGCGGTCGCCGAGAAAGTCCAGCGACAAGATGAAGTCCGGATATGAACGGGCCAGAAGCGGCAAAGATTCCTCGGAAAGCGATTCGCTGCCGACGACCGATCGGGCGTGCTTTTTAACTGGAAAAGACTCCAATTCGCTGAGGCGTGGCAGTCCTCGATCCATCCAGAATTCGACCTGCGGAAAGCTGCGCTCCAGTTCAACCGCCAAATCAGTTTGGGGGTCTTTGCCCATGAGCGCATCGAGATCGGCGATATAGACCCTTTTGAACGGATACAAGCCGAGCAAACCGCGTATGACGGCCTCCGGTTCGGGAGTCGAACACAACACGCTTTGCAGCGGACGGTATTGCTCGCGCCGGCCCTCCCTGGCGTGCACGGCGACACCGCCCATGATGTCGACGACGGGGATGATGTCCATTTGATGCAGGAATGAAGATACTGGTTTTCGAATATATTACCGGCGGCGGGATGCTCGGCGAAGCAATTCCACGCTCTTTGGCGCAGGAAG
This sequence comes from Methylocaldum sp. RMAD-M, assembly GCF_017832375.1. Classification (NCBI taxonomy): domain Bacteria; kingdom Pseudomonadati; phylum Pseudomonadota; class Gammaproteobacteria; order Methylococcales; family Methylococcaceae; genus Methylocaldum; species Methylocaldum sp. RMAD-M. The sequence continues at coordinate 226,440 of NZ_JAFIBZ010000004.1, forward strand.
GGGAGTTGATGCTTACGGCGCTCCTCAGGGATTTGTCCGACTTGCCGGATGTTCGGACGGTCGTGTTCAGGGATGCGCGGCTCCCCCTTTCGGGCCGGAAGTTTTCCGGGGCCTCATGGGTCTTTGTCGATCGGAAAGACGATCTTGAGTGCCACCTTGTGGATCAGATCGAGCGTTGCGACGCGGTGTGGCCGATTGCCCCTGAAACCGGCGGCATTCTGGAGCGTCTTTGTCGTCGAGTCGAGGCGGCCGGCAAGGCGCTGTTGACCAGCCCGTCCGACGCCGTCAGCCTTGCCGCAAGCAAGCTGGCGACCGTGAAGCGCCTGCAAAATAAAGGCGTTTCTGCCGTTTCGACTTACGCTCTGAGCGAATCGATTCCTCTGGAATTCCCACGTGTCGTGAAGCCGGACGACGGCGTTGGTTGCGAAGGCGCCCGCATCATCGAAACCGAGTGGGTCTGGAAGACTTGGGCGGCCGAAACCGACGACCTTGCCCGGTATGTCGTTCAGCCTTTGATCGAAGGCGAATCGCTTAGCCTGTCCGCACTGTTTGCTCACGGGAAAGCGCGGCTGCTGAGCTGTAACCGGCAACGGATCGTCAGGTCGCGGGGCGGTTTTGCCTTGCGCGGCTGCGAGGTCGGCGCCATCCGGTCGGGTCTTGCCGCGTATCGAGCCTTGGCTGATTGGATCGCGGAGGCCGTGCCGGAATTATGGGGCTATGCCGGGGTCGATTTGATGCAGTGCGAACAGGGGCCGAGGGTGCTCGAGATCAATCCGCGACTGACCACGTCCTACGCCGGGCTGCGGCAATCCTTAGGCATTAATCCGGCCGCGCTGGTTCTGGAATTGTGGCGGAGCGGAATCTTGCCCGAATTCGACGCGGAATCGGGAAAGCCCGTCGAGATTGGTTTGGAGACGTGAAATGAGCATTGAAATGATCGGCTGGGACATCGGCGGAGCCCACCTCAAAGCGGCGGCGTTGAATGGCGCCGGCGAAATCGTCGCGGTCATTCAGGAGCCCTGTCCCTTGTGGCTGGGCTTGGATCGACTGCATGGCGCCATGAGCCGAATCCTGGAAGCCATTTCGCCGAGACCGGGCTGCCGCCATGCAATGACCATGACCGGCGAGTTGGTGGATTTTTTCGAAAACCGGGAGCAAGGCGTGATTGCCTTGGTCGAAGCGATGATTCAGCGCTGTCGGCAGAATTCGGTGCAGGTGTTTGCCGGACACGACGGGTTTCTCGATGCCAATGCCATCACCCCGGAAAGCGTTCCAAAAATCGCTTCGGCCAACTGGCTGGCGAGCGCGCTCTGGGTGGCGGAAAATCTGCGCGATGCCATGTTCGTGGATATCGGGAGCACGACCACCGATATTGCGCTGATTTGCGGCCACCGGGTCGAAACTCGAGGCTATACCGATTATGAACGAATGCGTTACGATGAGCTGATTTATACCGGGATAGTCCGTACCCCGGCGATGGCGCTTGCCGATCGGGCGCCCTTCGAGGGCGAGTGGATCGGTATCATGGCCGAACATTTCGCGACCACTGCCGACGTCTACCGGCTGTGCGGAGAATTGCCCGAGCACGCCGATCAGATGCCGGCGGCCGATAGCGGCGAAAAAACCGTCCAGGGAAGCGCCCGGCGTCTAGCTCGCTTGTTCGGGCGGGATGCGGAGTCGGCATCGTTGAAGCAATGGCGGCAGGCGGCCCGGTTCTTCCGCGAGCGGCAACTCGCGAAGCTTCGTTCGGCTCTGGATCGCCAGCTTTCGCGCGGCTTGATCGGCGACGATGCGCCTTTGATCGGTGCTGGCGTGGGACGATTTCTGGTGCGAGAATTGGCGGCACGATCGGGTTTTCCTTATAAGGACTTCAGCGAACTGTTTTCAATGTTGACGTCGCAAAACGATTTTCACGCTTCGGATTGCGCCCCAGCCGCAGCCGTAGCTTGTCTGGCATTGCGGGAGGTGGGGCGGACATGACGCCGAGAATCGAAGAGCTGCCTTATTTCGAGGACAGCGCCGCTTTGTTTCTGCCTTGGGCGGAGCGGCGCTGGGCGGTTTTTCTGGATAGCGGATTTCCGCATAGCCGACAGGGACGTTACGACATCATCGCGGCGGATCCCGTCGCGACGCTGGTCACGCGCGGGCCGCTCACCGAGATTCGATCGCAGGGCTCTATCACACTGTCGCCGGATGACCCGTTTACCCTGGTCAAGCAATATCTCGGCGAAAAGGCTCCGCAGCTTCCGGGCCTGCCTTTCTGCGGCGGCGCTATCGGATACTTCGGCTACGATCTGGCGAGGAGGCTGGAGAAACTGCCCGACAAGGCCCTGGATGCGGAGAACATCCCGGAAATGGTCGTCGGCATCTACGATTGGGCGGTCGTCGTGGATCACTGGGCGCGCCGTACCTGGCTGGTCGCACAAGGGCGCGATCCCGCCCTCGCGGTACGCTGGCCCCACTTGGTTCAGGCCTTCAGCCAAATCCAGACCATCGGATGGCAGCAGGCCGACTTCTATCTGCTCAGCGACGTCGTCTCGAATATGAGCCGAGCCTATTATGCAAAGGCTTTCGGACGCATTCAGCATTACATTCGCGAGGGTGACTGCTATCAGGTCAATCTGGCGCAGCGCTTTTCGGCCTATTGCATAGGACATCCCTGGGCGGCCTACCAACTTTTGCGGCCTTACAATCCCGCGCCGTTCAGCGCCTATCTCAACTTCCCGCAGGTTCAGGTGCTGAGTTCCTCGCCGGAGCGCTTTCTCAAAGTGACCAACGGCATCGTTGAAACCAAGCCGATCAAGGGCACCCGCCCTCGGTCGCAGGACCCGCACGCGGACGCCGCCAAGGCGCAGGAACTTCGGGACAGCGTCAAGGACCGCGCGGAAAACCTGATGATCGTGGATCTGCTGCGCAACGACATCGGCAAGAACTGCGAGCCGGGCTCTGTCCATGTGCCTAGTCTGTTCGAGATCGAAAGCTACGCTACCGTGCATCATTTGGTGAGCACAGTCCGCGGTCGATTGTCCGAAGGACATAGCGCCGTGGATCTCTTGCGCGGCTGTTTCCCCGGTGGTTCCATTACGGGAGCGCCGAAGATTCGTTCCATGGAAATTATCGAGGAGCTCGAACCGCATCGGCGGGGCGTCTATTGCGGCTCGATCGGCTATGTCGGCTTCGACGGCAACATGGACAGCAACATCGCCATCCGTACCTTGGTGCACTCGGACGGTACGATCCGCTTCTGGGCCGGCGGCGGTATCGTGGCCGATTCAGTCCTGGACCAGGAGTACCAGGAGTGCTACGACAAAGCTACCGCCCTCTTGCATCTGCTCGAGCAATTCCAAGTCCAGAGGACCGGTGCCGATCACATGGGTCGTTAAGCTGGGCGGCAGCCTGGCCGACTCGGATACTCTCCCGTTCTGGCTGGATGCTTTGGCCGATGCGAACCTCGTCATCGTGCCGGGAGGCGGGCCTTTCGCCGACCAGGTCCGGTCGGCGCAGCAACGCTGGTCGTTCGGCGACGAGGCGGCTCACGCCATGGCGCTCTTGGCCATGGGGCAATACGGTTTGATGTTGAGCGGATTGTGCCCGAAGCTCGGAATCGCGAGCGATGTCCCTGCGCTTCGAACTTTGGTGGAATCCGGCCGCTCCACGATTTGGCTGCCCGGTTTGTCCCTGATGAACGATCCGGGCATTCCCGCATCTTGGGAGGTCACTTCGGACAGCCTCGCGGCTTGGCTGGCCGGACGTTTGAATGCCGCGAATTTGCTCCTGGTCAAATCGGTGGCGATCTTTTCAGACGATACTTCGTACGGCGGACTTGTCGCGCAAGGCGTGGTCGACGCCGCTTTCGAGCGCTTTTCCGCCAAGGCCGCGTTCGCAGTCTGGCTCGGTCACCGGCAAGATCACCCGCGCGTGCGGGCAGGTCTGCGAGAGCCATCCCATGTCTTTACGCGCGTTAATCGCTCCGCCGGATAAAAAAGTTCCGGGTTTGATCGAAGTAAAAATGAATGCCCGTGGAAAGTGTGCACGCGGAACAGCCGGAATGTGCCGAGCGAACGAAGACCGGCGTGTTCCGTTAGGGATCTACTTTCTTTGCGCTCAGTAACACGATGGCGGCTCTTGGATGGTTTTTGGTGAAGACAGAGATTAAATCGCATGTCGATTAGAGTGCGTTATTTCGGAAGCCTCCGGGAAAAAATGGGGCGAGTGGACGACAGTCTTGCCGCGGAAGACATCGATACGGTAAGCGACGTGTGGAAAGCGGTGAGCGAAGGCCAATATCTGCCGGATCGTATCCTCTGTGCGGTGAATATGGACTATGCCGATCCGGACGCGCCGGTCAAGGACGGCGACGAAGTGGCTTTTTTTCCGCCGGTGACCGGGGGCTGAAGTGCTGATCGAGCTGCGCCCGACCGGAATCGACCCTTACTCGGAACTACAGCGCTATCAAACGGAAACACTGGGCCACACCGGAAAATACGGTGCGACCTGCTCATTTGTCGGCACCATGCGCGACTTCAACGAAAATGAGACAGTCCGGCACATGTTTCTCGACCATTATCCCGGCATGACCGAGCGGCAGCTCGAGAAAATCGTCGAAGAAGCCCAGACCCGCTGGTGTTTTTTGGATGCGCTCGTCATTCACCGTGTAGGCGAGATACTTCCCGATCAGCCCATCGTGCTGGTCGCGGTGTGGTCCTCCCATCGCGGCGCGGCCTTCGACGCCTGCCGCTACATCATGGAAGAGCTGAAAAGCCGCGCGCCGTTTTGGAAAAAGGAAACCCTGAAGGAAGGCGAGCGCTGGGTGGAAAAGAATACCAGCGGCTATTGACGAGTTCCGCCGGATGCGCGGATCGTAGGTCGGCAATCCTTTGTCGACGCCCAGTCATGTTTTTCCAGCCGCGTCATGTCGGGAAAGGATTCCCGACCTACATATCCGGATCCCTTACACTGAATCGGAAAACGCTCTACCGGCCGGAATTCGACAGCGGAGCGGCCAAGACCATCGCCCAATAAGGCGAGCCTCCGCCGCCGCTGCTCGCACAGGCGACACCGACTTCGTCGAAATCAGCCTCCATGATGGCGGAACAATGCCCGGTGCTGTCGAGCCAACTCCGCATGACTTCCCCCACCGTGCGCTGCCCCTGGGCGATGTTTTCGCCATAAACCTCCCAGTCATAGCCGGCTCGGGTAATGCGGTCCCCCGCCTTTCGTCCATCCCGGCCTCTGTGCGAGAGTCGGTCGTTGCGGCTCATCTCCTCGGCCTGTTTTTTCGCCGCTTCGAACAGCTTTTGATTCCACCGCAGCGGCTTGGCGGGTCGAAATCGCTTCCGGCCGCAGTATCTCGGCTTGGCACGAACGGCTTTTAGTTCCTCGAGGATTTCGCGCCTGATGGTGTCGGCGGAAGGGCATCGGGCTGTTGGAGCTTCGCGGGCGAAGACGGGCAGTACCAAACCAGCGGTCAAAATCAGGCTAAGGACGAGTCGTGTCATATCGGTTTTTTGGGCTGCGCCATCTCCAAATACTGTTGTTCGATGTTCAGAAAAGCCGTTCCCAGTTCGCCTACGGCTCGATAGAAACGAGCGGACCGGGCTTCTTTCAGATCGCTGAAGAAGCGCATGATCCAAGGCGCCAAGTGTTTAGCGAAAAAATCCGCCTCGCGTCCGTCTGCCTCGATAATCAGAAGGCTCATCGCTTCGCACAGCGCGGCGACATGATCCTCGGGTTCTTTCGCCGATGCCTGCCGTTCTAAACCTAAGCTCCGAAGCTCGTCGCGCAAGGCGGCCAGAGGCTTTTCCATGAGAAAGCCGGTGAGATACCAGGAAGCATAGGGTAGCAACTCGCCGCGGGTCGGGCCTATGAACGCCGCTTGATATTCCTCGGCGAGCTCGATTTCGCCGGCGTCGCGGGCGGCAACCGCCAGCCTTTTCCAGGCTCGCGCCAGCGGTGGGTCGTTGGGACTCTCCTCGCATGGAATGGCGGCGATCCGTTCCAGCAGTTCCCTATCCGGTGCGGCAGCCAGAAGCCGGGCCAGCAGAGCGTAGGTTTCCGCCCGCCATCGATCTTCTTCGGGAATAGGCGAGGGCATGGTGTCGTTCATGGTTTTTGCGACAGGTGTTCGAAATGGGCCTTGACCCGGCAGTCGTCGCACATCAGAAGCCGACGGAGGTTCGGCCCCTGAAACATCGGGTGGTGCTGCAAGCGCTGGGTGATGGTCTTGATCATGGCGGCGGTCGCGAAGGGCTTTCCGCACTCGACGCAGCGGAATACCGCCTCCTCATGCAGCAGGCGCACACGCCGCGCCTCCTGCTGATCGAAGAGATAACGCGGCGCCAGCGAGATGGCGTGTTCCGGGCAGGCTTTCTCGCACAATCCACATTGGACGCAATTGGCTTCGATAAACTTGAGTTGCGGGACGTCGTGTCCGTCGGCCAAGGCGCGTTCCGGGCAGACCGAGACGCAGGCGAGGCACAGCGTGCATTTTTCCTTATCCACCCGAATCTCGCCGAACGGCGCTCCGGCGGACAGGACTGTCGATTCCGGCTGCGACGGCGCTTGCCGGTATAGATGCTCGATCGCGAGGCGGATGACGGTGCGCTTGTCATCGTCCGCGGCGAAACGGGCGTGTGTCCGGCATGGCGAAGCAGGGAGCGGTTCAAGAGCACTCGGCCAATCCTCCGCGCAAATCAGGCGTATCGAATCGGACGGATAACCCATGCCGGACAGGATTTCGCCGGCGTAACCGATTTGCTCGGCCAGAACTCGCCGGGTCGGCTCGGTCAGTTTTCCGGCCGCCAATAAAGTCACGCGCTCGAAGCCGTAAGCCAAGGCGGACAGCCAAAAGTCCATGCCGCTCGCTCCCAGAGCTTCCAACTCATAGGGCAGAACATTCTCCGGCAGTTCGGATTCGTACTCGGCTATCCAGGTCGCGCCCGCGCTGCTGTCGTGCAACAAGAGTTCGGGTCGGTCGCCGCCCGCCTCGAAAAAAGCGTCCAGCATGAGCCGCAAGCACTTCAAACTGTCTATCCGGCGCGGATACAGGTAATTCATCGCTCCCGAGGGACAAACCGTGGCGCACTCGCCGCAGCCCTGGCAGCGATAGGGATCGACCGAGACGCGATCGCCGCGGGATTCGATAGCCCCGGTTCCGCAGGCATCAAGACATGATCTGCAGCCCTCGATGCGGCTCGCGCCGTGAGCGCAGAGTTCGGGCCTATATTCGAAAAACTTGGGCTTGTCGAACTCGCCGACCATTTCGGCCAGCGCATTCAGGGCCTGTTCCCGCTTTTCCGCGTCTCTGCCCGGTGCGAAATAGCCGATCGGCGGGACGGGCAGATCGATAGCCGGTGGGTTTTGCAGATCCAGGATCAGATCGAAAGCGGTTTCCGGCGGCAGCAGCGCAACTCGGGCATCGATGCGTATCCCGCCACAGCGTGTTTCCACCCGAAAAGCCCCCAAATGGCCTTCGATGTTTATGTCCGCACACGGCTCCAAATAGGGAATTTCCCGGCTTTTCAACGACTCGGCCAGCGGCTCTGGCGGACTATCGGTAAACAGGACAAAGCGGCGCAGCATGGCCGGAAGGCGTTCCGTTACCGGGACAACGGCATCGCTGTCCCCGATGATCAGCAGGCGTCCGTTCGACCGGTACGATACCCATGTAGTCGGTTCGGTCTCGTAAGCGGATGCTTGCCGCGGATTCGGCCGGCAACTGTCGGGTGATTGGGGCATTCGGGAAGAAAAATCAGCTTGAAGATTCCGCCTGGTCGGTGCTGTTCGGAGCGTTGTCCGCCATTGCCGTTGCAGGGGACGATTCCGGGGAGCGGGCAGTATCGGACGTGGTCGCCTGGGCGCGTTCCAGGGCCCAACGCATGTCGGAGGTCATGAATTCGCCGCGGGGCTCGAAAACGGTGTAGTCGCCGTCGTAGTCGTCCAGCCCGTCGCGCACGGCAAATTCCGGCCGTCGAAACAATTCGCGCAGGGCGAAAGCGTCGAACGACGCGTTTTCCGCAGCCTCGGCCGACCCATCGCTAGCGACTTTCGGCAACTCGGCCACATCGTTATTCTTTGTCGCGTTAAGCTTCGCTTCAGCCCAACGCCTGAAGAAAGAATCGTGTTTCTTCATTTCGGCAAACTGCGGTTAATTCGGTTTTCGGAACTGCGTTGGAGATCTGTTTCTGTCCCCTGTGACAAGGCGGAAGATCGGAACCGTGAACATTACCACCGTAGCCATGGGCCTGGAAAGAACGTGTTCGGACCCAAGCCTGTTGCTTGAATCGTAGGAGTTCGCTTCATGCCGCCGTTCGGCAAATCCGTCGCCCGGAACGTTTATTTCCACGTAAGCCTGCTGGACACATTGGAGCCGGAATCGCGCGACGCGATTCACGCCGCCGGCCGCGTTGCTCAGATCCATCCGGGCGAGGACTACAACGTCGTCAAGCTGAACCGGGAGCAGAACAGCGTTTCGCTGCTCGATTATTCGGGTTTTTTCGAAGAAGGCTTTCCGGTTCTACGCCGCTACTGGACGGTCGACCTCGAAAAGCACACCGTCCGCTTCCGCACCTACGAGAACTCCCTCAACCCGCCGATATTGCATCGCAAGGAACTGCTTCTGCCCGCAAGCCATCCGCAACGGGAAATGTTCGAGGCTTTGACCTCAGCTGCCGAGCAAATCGGCCTGTTCGACGACCCTTGTCGCATCGGGTTCAAGCAAGCCTGGGAAATCCTGCTGGCACAGCGCGGGTTCAGATTGGCCGGGCATGAACTGGTGCCTATCGGTAATGACGAATCGGATTCCCCTGGTCTCCTTACCTCTATTCCCCCCTTTGGAAAAGGGGGGCTAGGGGGGATTGGCGGCATCGCCCGCCACCTCACTGCGCTCACCCGCTACGGATTCTCCGCGCCGATCCAAACCCTCGCCCGGTTCGGCTTTCTGGACGGTTCGAAAACAGTGTTCGACTACGGCTGCGGACGGGGGGATGACGTGCGCGGACTCAGGGAAAACGGCATCGAAGCCGCCGGTTGGGACCCCTATTACGCGCCCGAGGAAACCCGGCGGAACGCCCATATCGTCAACCTGGGGTTCGTGATCAACGTCATCGAGGACATGGGCGAGCGCGTCGAAGCCCTGCAAGGCGCCTATCGGCTGGCGGAGGAACTGCTGGTGGTTTCGGCCATGCTGGCCAACCCGGACGCCGTGCGCGGCACGTCTTACGGCGACGGCATTCTGACTTCGCGAAATACCTTTCAGAAATACTATACCCAGTGCGAACTCCGCGCCTTCATCGCCGAAGTATTGGACGAAGAGCCTTTGCCGGTCGGCCCCGGCATCTTTTACGTCTTCAAGGACAAGGACGCCGAGCAGCGTTTCATGGTCGGACGGCTGGAGAATCGGCGGAACATCCTGCGACTCTCCCATCTCTCCCGCCCGGCAAAGCCGGCAAAAATCGGCAAGGCGGAAGCCAAGTATGAAGAACATCGCGAGCTCCTGGATTCGCTGTGGGAAAGCTGCCTGAAGCTCGGCCGCGACCCCGATCGCAGCGAGTTTCCACATTCGGGCGCCGTCGCCGCCCAGTTCGGCTCGCTGCCGGCGGCCTTGCGCTTCGTCAAGTCCCGCAAGGAAAACGCCGATGCCATCCTGGAACAGGCCCGGCGATCCCGCATCGACGACCTTCGCGTCTACTTTGCCTTGTGGCAGTTCGAAAAGCGGAAACCCTACCGCCATCTCGAAACCCGCTTGCAAAAGGACATCAAAGCCTTTTTCGGCGACTACCGGACCGCCCTCGAATCGGGCCGGGAACTCCTGTTCGCCGCGGCCAGCCCGGAGACCATCGAACGAGCCTGCCGGGAAGCCGCCGAGCAAGGCATCGGCTGGCTGGAGGAGGGCGAATCGCTGCAACTTCCCACGCGGCTGGTGGTGCAACTGCCCGCCATCCTGCGCGCCTATGTCGGCTGCGGCGTTCTTCTCTACGGCGACGTGAGCAGCGCCGATCTCATCAAGATTCATATCCGTTCCGGCAAGCTCACCCTGATGAGTTTCGACGATTTTTCCGGCAAACCGCTGCCGCGAATGCTGCAACGGATAAAGATCAACCTTCGCACCCAGGAGCTCGACATCTTCGATTACGGCGAGCCGTACGAACCGCCTTATCTTTACCGGAAATCCCGCTTCATCAACGAAGAGTTCCCCAATTACGCCGAGCAGCTGGCTTTCGACGAAGCGCTGGAAAACCTGGGAGTAGTCGACTTCAGCGGCTACGGCCCCAGCCCCGCGGAATTTCACGGTCGCCTCGAAGCCGCCCGCTGGACCATCGACGGCTTCCGCCTCGTCCGCAGCGGCAGCATTCCCAATTTAAACGCCCCTTGCGGACGTTATTTCACCTACCGCCAACTGATCGAATGCGGCGAGACTCAAGCCCGCACCGGCTTACCCAACCTGCCCAAGGAACCCGACAGCTATTCCGCGCTGTACGATCTCGCCGTCAACATTCTCGACCCGGTGATCGGCTATTTCGGGATGATCGAACTCACTTACGGTTTCTGCTCGCCGGAACTCGCCAAAGAGATTCCGGCCCGAATCGCCCCGGAATTGGACCAGCACGCCGCCCACGAACTGAACCGGAAAGGTAGACCGATCTGTCCTCGGCTCGGCGCGGCGGCGGACTTTTTGGTGCGGGACGAAAACACGGAAGAAGTCGCCCGCTGGATCATGGCGAACCTTCCCTACGACCGGCTGTACTACTATGGCCCGGACAAGCCGGTGCACGTCAGCTATTCGCAGAGTCCGGCGGGGGAAGCGTACGAGATGAGAGTGGTTGGAGGAAAAAGGGTGCCTAGAATTTTTGAGTGACGAAGTGTCAGATTCGTAGCGCTGTCCTGAGTACCTTTCCGTGGTACTATGCCTCCAGCTAGACTAAGGTTAGTCCACCTGCCGGGAGCACAGCATGCACCACGTCAACATTCACGAAGCGAAAACCCATTTCTCCAAGCTGGTGGATGCGGCAATGGCCGGCGAGGAAATCGTGATCGCGAAGGCCGGCAAGCCTGCCGCTAAGCTTGTCCCTTATCGCACCGAGACTCGAAAAACCATCCGATTCGGCGTGATGAAAGGCGAGATCGAAATTGCCGAAGACTTCGATGCCCCCTTGCCCGATGAGATCGCCGCTGCTTTTGAAGGTAGCGGCCAGTGAGATTGCTGCTCGACACTCATGTGCTTCTGTGGGTATTGGCCGATGATGCTGCCTTATCCAATACGGCGCGTGCCGAGATCGATCGGGCAGAGGCGGTTTATGCAAGTGCGGCTTCGATATGGGAAATCAGCATCAAATCAGCTTTGGGAAAGCTCAAGATCGATCAGCGTTGTCTGCCGGATCGTCTGATCGAGGCGGGCTTTCTCCCATTGCCCGTCACCTGGGAGCATGCCAATGCCGTGCGGAAACTTCCCAATCTCCATCGCGATCCGTTTGACAGGATACTCATCGCCCAAGCGATTACCGAACCCTTGCGGTTCATGACCGCGGATCGGGCCTTGGCAGGCTACTCTGAACTGGTCGTTCTTATATAGGTCGGCCGGCTCGGTCGTTTTCGATTTCCGATACTACGGAGACAAACGAATTTCTCCGTCCTTGAAAACCGCCATCATCAGAGCGGCTCTTGCTCTGCAATTCCTCGGTGCTCAGCCCCACGTCACAACCCAACCGCAACATAGTGCCGATGCCAGGACAAGCGGCCAAGGTCCGGCCATAGGGCTTGGTCCTTTGGCCCAATGATAGGACGACCCGCCAAAGTTATGAGGAAACCGGCGGCGTTCGGGGCAGCAGTCATTTGCCGGGACGTTAAAACTCTGTAGTCACCGTCTACGCTCATTAGGCCTTCATCGAAAGCCCAATGGCAGAGGCGGCATAACGCCATCCCGTTTTGTACATCATCGTCCTTGAACTGACTCCACGGTTTGATATGCGCGGCTTCCACCGCAGTATGGCCGTCTGGCGTCACGATACGCACGCCACACAGCGCGCAGCGATGGTCATAACAGTTCACGATCACTCTTCGGAATCCTTGATCCCGTACGGCGTCGGCATAGGGCACTTCCGTGGATGGCTCTTTGATTTTGTGCGCTTTGGCCTCCAGCTCCAAGCTGTATCGAAAGGCTTGGTGTTGCACACCAAGCTCCGCCATCAGGATGGTTTGGCCTTGATCCGACAAACAGGCACGCAGGAGGGCGTCAGTCAGCTTGGTGCGACTCTCCGCGTACGTCATGTAGCGAAATAAGTCTTCATCCAAGTTAGCCCCCAAAGCCAACTGACGTAACTGCGAAACGCTAGAGACGCCATTGATAGCCTCGCGGCTGATTTGCCTTCCTGGCAAAGGTACCAATTCCCAAAATGGCTCACTGTGCAGGCGGGAGAATGGAAAAGCGATACTGCTGGTTTGGGTAATAGGCATCAGCGCCCGCCAGTAAGCGGAAAATAAGTCATTCAGCTCGGTAATTTCATCGGCAATGCTGATGAAGCGGGAAGTAATCTCTCCTCGCGCGATCATCTCCATGATGGCCAAGAGCAAAAGTGGTTTGTGCGGCGCTTTGTGGCGCGTAGTTTCCGGAAAGATTCGGTTCGGGGCACGCTTTAACTGGGCAAACTGGCGGTAGTAGTCTTCTAGTTCCATATCACTTTTTCCAATACGCTGCCTTGTCCGGCAGTATCCAGCGCACACCACCGCGCGGGTCGGCTTGGTCCCCTAGGTAGCGGGGGATGAGGTGGACGTGCAGGTGGAGGACGGTTTGGCCGGCAGCAGGCCCGTCGTTGATGCCGATGTTGAAACCGTCGGGTTGGAAGTGACCTAAAACGTCTTTCTTAGCCAAGTCGAGGAACTGCAACAGGCGCGCGCGCTCGTCGGCAGAGGTTTCGAAGAATGAGCCCACATGACGCCGTGGCATTATTAGCGTGTGGCCGGGGGAAACGGGATAAGCATCCCGGATTACGACACAGAGATCGTCACCTACGATTATGCGTTCAGGCGACAATTGGCAGAAAGGGCAGTCTTCGCTCATGGATTTTTACTCAAACGCTTCGGTGGCAACTATTGCCACTTAAAGTTTCCGCTAGGACTGAACCGCCTGCGCAACAATCAGCCAATACTTGACGACCGAGGCCATATCCCTGCCGACCCCGAGCCGAACCTTGGCCTTGTCTTCGAGCACGTTTGGGTTCTCGCACCAGGCTTGATAGCGTTTAGTCAGCGAACCGAAGCGCACGGGAATGGTTTCATGGCGTCCGAGGGTATATCTATCCGGGTTAAGCGGGATCATCTTTGTGGTACCGGTCATAGTTGCTTCGGATCTGCCTGCAATGTCCCCAAAACGACCTGGAGCTGTTTGATCAGGGGCGGCAGGTCGACGCGGATCAGGGCTTCGACGATGTCGTAGTCGACATCAAAATACTCGCGGATGATACGGTTGCGAGTGTCGGCTATGTCTCGCCAAGGCACGACCGGATGCTTGGCTTGGGTTTCCTGGGTCACGTGTTTGGCCGCCTCGCCCAGGATCTCCAAAAGCCGCGTTAAGGCCAGGGCGGTCTCGCAGTCGGGGTCGAGACGGCCCACCTCCTTGCCTTGGGCCAACTCGCAGGCCCGGCGTGCTGCATCGAGCATATGACGTATGCGGGCCGTGTCGTCGAGCTTAGGGCGTTTGCGTTCTACGCTCATACTGCACCTCGGCTTCTCTTGCCACTTCATCGCGGAAGTAACGGCTCAGACTCCGGTAGGTGTGTAGGTCCACGGGGCGCCCCAACAGATCGGAGAGATTGCGCTGTAACCGAACGAAACCCAAGCCCGGCGTGTGTCCCGGCTCGAATTCCACCAATACGTCTACATCGCTTTCTGGCCCGAAGTCCTCGCGCAGCACCGAGCCGAACAGGGCGAGCCGCTGCACGTGGTAACGCCGACAGAGGGATTGCAGAGCCTTTTGGGGAATTTGTATATGAACGGTCATTTGCCTATCCCGTACAGCGTAAACGCGAATACTCCAACAACCTCCAGCGGCACTCGGTCCACGGCTCCATTCATGAAAATTTTAGCGGTCTTGGGCATAGGAGATCCCTGTTTCGATATAAAACAAGCGTATACCGCAGATGTGGGACATTCACAACTTCAGGACGACAACACGAGCGGAAGCACGCCGTATCAGAACTTCCGTTACTCGTCGGCGGCAAACCTTCATCTTCTACCATGGAGGAATGGCGGGGCAGAAACTTGTATTCGCCTTTCGGCGGGCCGGACGGAAACTGCACATCGTCCTCGTCGAACCGAGATCAATCGGGATTCGGTCTGCAACAGCGGCGAAAATACTTGACAAGCACGCTCGGAATTTGACCCGGTGTGCCGCAGATTGTTTAATTGGCACACGTTTACAGCTTTCCTTGAGGCTTGTTCATGAGCGATTCGAACCCTATTCCCGCATCGAAACCGCGGCGAAGTTTCATTCGGAGAATGACGGCTTTGGTCGGGGGGCTGTTTGGTGCGTTTGTGTCGCAGCGCAGCGCTTGCGGCGGGGAGATTGAGGCTCCTGGGAAACCGGCGGTCGACTCCGCCAAAAAAGGCTATCGGGAGACCGAGCACGTCCGCGCCTATTATGATGCAGCGCGGTTTTGAGCCCGGTTTGCTTCGTCCAATTTCCTCTAAGAATTAAAATTCGATCATGAAACTGTTCAAGCGGCCCGCTTCCGAAAACGATTCGTCTTCCAAGTCGCAAACCTCGGGGCACGGCATTGACCGCCGCGAGTTTCTGCGGCGGTCGGGGCTGTCCGTGGGCGGCGCGGCCTTGGCGGGAGCCGTGCCTCTATCGATGATGAAAAAGGTCGATGCGACGGGCGCTCCCGCGCAGCCGTCAGGGGAAATCAAGAAGGTCAAAAGCGTCTGCACCCATTGCTCGGTGGGCTGCGGGGTCATTGCCGAGGTGCGGAACGGCGTGTGGATCGGCCAGGAGCCGGCTTTCGACCATCCGTTCAACCTGGGGGCGCATTGTGCGAAAGGGGCGTCGGTGCGGGAGCACGGCCATGGCGAGCGACGGCTCAAATATCCGATGAAGCTGGTCGACGGCAAGTGGCAGCGCATCGGCTGGGATCGGGCCATAGACGAGCTGGGCGACAAACTTCTTGCCATCCGCGAGCAATACGGTCCCGATTCCGTCTATTGGCTCGGATCGTCCAAGCACAACAACGAGCAGGCTTATCTCTTTCGGAAATTCGCCGCCTTGTGGGGCTCCAACAATATCGACCACCAGGCCCGCATCTGCCACTCGACCACGGTCGCCGGCGTCGCCAATACCTGGGGCTACGGGGCGATGACCAATTCCTACAACGACATCCACAACGCCAAGTCGATTTTCATCATCGGCGGCAATCCGGCGGAGGCGCATCCGGTGTCGATGCAGCATATCTTCCGCGCCAAGGAGCGCGGCGCGCCGCTGATCGTGGTCGATCCGCGCTTCACCCGCACCGCCGCCCATGCCGACTTGCACATCCGCATTCGGCCCGGAACCGACGTGCCGTTCATTTGGGGCCTGTTGTGGCACATTTTCCAAAACGGTTGGGAGGACAAGACGTTCATCGAGCAGCGGGTGTTCGGGATGGACGAAATCCGCAAGGAAGTGGCGAAATGGACGCCGGCAGAAGTCGAGCGGGTTACCGGAGTGCCGGAAGAACTCGCTCATAAGGCCGCGCGGATCATGGCGCAAAACCGGCCCGGCACCTTCATCTGGTGCATGGGCGGGACGCAGCACACGATCGGCAACAACAATACCCGCGCGTACTGCATCTTTCAGCTCGCGCTCGGCAACATGGGGCTAGAAGGCGGCGGCACCAACGTGTTTCGCGGGCACGATAACGTGCAAGGGGCGACTGACGTAGGCCCGAACGCCGACAGTCTGCCGGCTTATTACGGTTTGAGCGAGGATGCCTGGCGGCACTGGGCGAAAGTGTGGGACATCGATTTCGACTGGCTCGCCGCCCGCTTCGACCAAAGCGAGTATGACGACGGTGCGGGGAAGAAGATCAAGCCGATGTTCAACAACGGCATCCCGGTTTCCCGCTGGATCGACGGCGTATTGGAAGCGGGCGAGAACATCTCGCAGCGGAATCCCATCAAGGCCATGGTGTTCTGGGGCCATGCGCCCAACAGCCAGGTGCGCGGCCCCGAGATGAAAGCCGCGATGGAAAAACTGGACGTTTTGGCCGTAATCGATCCGTATCCGACGGTCACCGCCGTGATGCACGACCGCACGGACAACGTCTACCTGCTTCCGGCCTGCACCCAGTTCGAGACTTACGGTTCCTTGACCTCGTCCAACCGGTCGATTCAATGGCGCAGCCAGATCATCGAGCCCCTGTTCGAGTCGCGGCCGGACCACATGGTCATGTACCAGTTCGCCCGCAAGTTCGGGTTCGAAAAGGAGTTGACCAGGAACATCCAAGTCGAGAACGACACGCCGCTGATCGAGGACATCCTGCGGGAGATCAACCGGGGCGCCTGGGCGGCGGGTTATACCGGCCAAAGCCCGGAGCGGCTCAAGGCCCATCAGGAGAACTGGCACACTTTCCACACCACGACCTTGAAGGGGCAGGGCGGCCCTTGTGACGGCGAGTATTACGGCCTGCCCTGGCCGTGCTGGGGTACGCCGGAAATGAAGCATCCCGGTTCGCATATCCTCTACGACACCAGCAAGACGGTGGCGGAGGGCGGTTCGCCGTTCCGCGCCCGTTTCGGCACGGAATACCAGGGCAAGAACCTTTTGGCGGAAGGCTCCTCGAACAAGGGAGCGGATATCCGGGACGGCTATCCCGAATTCAGCGCCGAGCTGCTGAAGAAACTGGGCTGGTGGAAGGATTTGACCGAGCAGGAAAAGAAACTGGCCGAGGGCAAGAACTGGAAGACCGATCCTTCAGGCGGCATCATCCGGGTCGCGATCAAGTACGGCTGTGCGCCTTACGGCAATGCCAAGGCCCGCTGCATCGTGTGGAACTTCCCCGATCCGGTGCCGATCCATCGCGAGCCTTTGTACACGCCGCGCCGCGATCTGGCGGAGAAATACCCGACCTACCAGGACCGCAAGCGCTACTGGCGTCTGCCCACCCGTTACGTCTCGATCCAGCAGCAGGATTTCAGCAAGGATTTTCCGTTGATCATGACTTCGGGACGCTTGGTCGAATACGAGGGCGGCGGCGACGAAACCCGCTCCAATCCCTGGCTGGCAGAGTTGCAGCAGGAGATGTTTGTCGAAATCAACCCGCGCGACGCCAACAATGCCGGGGTGCGGCACGGCGAACAGGTGTGGGTCGCCGGCCCCGAAGGCGGAAGGATTAGAGTCATGGCTTTCGTCACCGAGCGGGTCCGACCGGGCGTGGTCTTCATGCCTTTCCATTTCGGCGGGCACTACGAGGGGCAGGACTTGCGGCCGAAATACCCGGAAGGCAGCGCGCCGTATGTGCTGGGCGAATCCTGCAACATCGTGTTCACCTACGGCTACGATTCGGTGACGGCGATGCAGGAGACCAAGGTGTCGCTGTGCCGGATAGAGCCGGATTTAGTGACTGAGAAATGAAGTTTGAATGGGATGAAGAGAAAGCTGCCACCAATAAAGCGAAGCACGGTGTCTCATTTGAAGAAGCCTGCACGGCTTTCAGCGATCCTTTATTTATCGACTTTTACGATCCAGACCATTCCGAAGACGAACATCGTTATATCCTCGTGGGGGAAACTCAAAACGGGCGTTTGTTATTGGTGTCCTATACGGAACGAGAGGATAGTATTCGCTTGATTAGTGCGAGAGAGGCAACCAAAGCGGAGCGAAAAGCGTATGAGCAAGGTGGATACGGAACTGAACGATGAACTTCGGTCGGAGTACGACCTGAAGAGTTTACGAGTAAGACGGTTCGGGCCGAAACGAAAAGCGTTTGGTGACGTGGTTCGCTTGGAACCTGATGTAGCGGAGGCGTTCCCAAATGCCGATGCCGTAAACGAAGCGTTGCGCCTCTTAATCGAGATTGCCAAGCGTTCGGAGCGTCCGACCAAACCAGAAGTAGATTGACATGACTCAGGGTCACAGCGCTGCTGTGCCGACGTCGTATGAATGTCTGCTCGCCTTGCCGGAAAATCTGGTCGGGGAAGTGCTCGGCGCTCGGTTGTATACCGAAACCCGCCCCACAGGCCCACAGCATCTGGTGAAAGGTGGATTGCTCTGCTCACTCGTACCTCCTTTTTGCAAAACTCGAAGCGGCTCCGGTCGTTGGCAGATTCTTCCGGAACCCGAGGTCCACTTCGTCCGAGATACCGAGGTCGCCGTGCCCGATCTGGCCGGCTGGCGGCGCGAGCGGATGCCGGAGATTCCGAGAGACCATCGCTTCGAAGTGGTGCCCGATTGGGTGTGCGAAATCCTCTCGCCCGGCACCGAGAAAAAAGATCGCGCCATCAAGCTGCCTTTGTACGCCCGCTACGGCGTGGCTCATGCCTGGCTGGTCGACCCGCTCGAGCGGACCCTGGAAGCGTTCGAGTTGCGCGAGGGCTTTTGGGTGCTGCTGGCTACGCTGAAAGACGAAGACCCTGTATCGATGCGGCCGTTTGACGCCATCACTTTTTCGTTGGCGGAGCTATGGACGTAAGGACTCCGAGGGGACGGGTTTTGAAGGGGTAAAGTAAAAGGTCAATGCCTTTAAGTTGCGGGTATGGCTGAAAACAACGTTCCGATTCGTGTTGTAGGGTGGGTTAGGCGCGCATCGCACGGAACCAGTAAAGTTCCTGTGGTGCTTTCGCGCGCCGTAACCCACCACGCAAGGCCGCGGAACCGGTGGGTTACGGCGCGCAGAGGACCGGTGGCCGCGAAATGGTTCGCGGCAGTGCGCGCCTAACCCACCCTACTCTCGAATTTATTGTATCCAAACGTATTTGAACCATGGCCCGAATGAAGTTTCTTTGCGACGAAGAGCGCTGCATCGAATGCAACGCCTGCGTCACCGCGTGTAAAAATGAGCACGAAGTCCCTTGGGGCGTCAATCGTCGGCGGGTGATCACGCTGGACGACGGATTGCCTGGAGAGAAAACCATTTCCGTCGCGTGCATGCATTGTTCCGATGCGCCTTGCCAGGCGGTCTGTCCGGTGGACTGTTTTTACACCACCGAGGACGGCGTAGTGCTGCACGACAAGGACCTGTGCATCGGTTGCGGCTACTGCTTCTACGCCTGTCCGTTCGGTGCTCCGCAATACCCGCAGGACGGCGCTTTCGGCGCGCGCGGCAAGATGGACAAGTGCACGTTTTGCGCCGGCGGTCCGGAACAGGATCATTCCGAGGAAGAGTTCAAGAAATACGGCCGGAATCGTCTAGCCGAGGGCAAGCTTCCCCTCTGCGCCGAAATGTGTTCCACCAAGGCGCTGCTCGCGGGCGACGCCGACATGGTGGCAGACATCTTCCGCGAACGGGTGGTTCGCCGCGCCGGCAACGACAATCCGGATTTGCAGCGCCAGCCGCAGGGCAAGCCCTGGGGCTGGGAGACCGCTTACAAGGAAGGGTAGGCAGCATGAGACGGCTTGGCCTGTTCTTGCTGATCATTCCAATCCTGCAAGGCTGTTACGAAGATCCGGACGTGACTCTGCACCGGGCTCATGAATATAAAGGCAAGGAAGACCGCCACATGGGCGATGCGGGCTACCGGCGGGAACAGTTGAGATTGCGCTTCAAGACCGTACAGAGCGACCGTTAGCATGATGACTCAAGTTCAAAAAGCGTCGTTTTGGCGGATTTTGTCGGCTTTCGCGCTCATGCTGGTTCTGCTGGCGATCTCTGGAACGCTGCGAGCCCATGAAGGCGAGAGACACGAACTGCACAAGGCTGAATCGGTGGTGAATCCCAGATCCGACTATTGGCGGCAGGTGCGGGAAGGCGTTCAGGGCTACACCGCGGTCAAGGGACAGGAGACGAACGTTCTGATCCAGGGCGGCGGCCAGAATTGGCGGCGGCTCCGGAACGGCCCCATAGCGAGCTACGGCGGCGTTCTCTTGGGAGTTGTGGTTTTCGCGCTCGGAGCGTTTTATCTCTGGCGCGGACAGGTAAAGCTCAGCCAGCCCCGATCCGGCGAAACCCTGGTGCGCTGGACGCTCGCCGAGCGGGTTCTGCATTGGTACGCGGCGCTGCTGTTCATTTTTCTGGCGATTACCGGTTTGAGTTTGCTCTATGGTCGAGCGCTGCTGATTCCGCTCGTGGGGCATAAGGCCTTTTCCGTCTACGCCGAGATTGCCAAGCTGCTGCACAACTTCATCGGCCCCTTGTTCATCGTCGGTTTGTTGCTCATGTTTGTCGCGTGGGTCAGGGACAATCTTCCGAGCCGGATCGATATCGACTGGCTCAGGGCCTTCGGAGGCATGGTCGGCGATCGCCATCCGTCCGCCGGACGCATGAATGCCGGCGAAAAAATGTGGTTCTGGATTTTGGCGGGCGGCGGGCTGGCGGTGAGTGCGAGCGGTCTGCTGCTGGATTTTCCCAATTTCGGCCAGGAACGTTGGCTATTGCAACTGTCGCATCTGATTCATGTCGTTTTCGCTTTGGTTCTGATGGCGGGAGCCTTGGGACACATCTATATAGGCACGATCGGGACGGAAGGAGCACTCGAAGGCATGGTGCGCGGAAGAGTCGACAAGAGCTGGGCGATTCAGCATCATGATTTGTGGTGCGAGCAACTCGCCGCGGACGAATCCGGCTCTTCGGTTCCCGACAGGCCGCCCCTTCCGGAGACGAGCCACATCGCCTCGTGATGTCTCTTTATTTTCTTACCTGAAGGAGTGATGGCTATGACGGACCGTGTCTATAAACTGATCGAAATCGTCGGGACTTCGCCGCACGGAACGGACGAGGCCACCCGAAATGCCATAGAAAAAGCATCGAAAACGGTCAAGAACCTGGACTGGTTCCAAGTTGTCGAAACGCGGGGGCAGATTGCCAACGGCAAAATCGCCCATTATCAAGTGGTCTTGAAGGTCGGATTTCGGATCGAAGACTGAGTCAACCGCTACATTCGTATGGACGTCCAAAATCGCCCTTCGTGGTCGAAGGCTTTCTAATTTTCGGGAATTCACATGGTTTTCAAGCCCAGATTCTATTTTCTCGTTGGTTTTCTGTTTTGCATGGGGCTGCTCGCGGCCGCTCTTTATTTCCAATTTTCCGGCGGGCTGGAGCCCTGTCCGCTATGTGTGTCCCAGCGCATCATGGTTTTCGCCGTCGCATTGGTGATGCTGGTTGCGGTTCTGCATAATCCGAAGAGGACTGGGGTCAAGGTCTACGCGATTCTTGGGTTCGTCATGGCCGTGCTGGGCGGAACGGTTTCGGCCCGGCATGTCTGGCTGCAGCATTTGCCGCCGGAGGAAGTGCCGGCCTGCGGTCCGGGATTGGAATACATGTTCCAGTATTTTCCCTTGACCGAGACCCTCAAGGCGATGCTGAACGGGACCGGAGACTGCGCCAAAGTCGATTGGACGCTGCTCGGGCTCAGTATGCCCGCCTGGGTGTTGATCAGCTTCTTCATCTTGGCGCTGCTCAGCCTTACCCAATTCTGGAACAGTTCGGCTGTGCGTGGAGATCAACGATATTTTTCGACTAAGAGCGAACTGCCGTTTCGCTGAAGGCGTTAACGCGAAGCATTAAGGCATCATTAGATAATGATGGCGAGATTCGACAGTTGTGGCTTTGCCGATACACATGTCACGGAAAGGTCACATTTGCAACGTACATTGAACGATTATCCGAAGGAGTGAGTATCGAGAATGTCCGTGATAAACGTGCTCGTTGTCGAAGATGAAGATGCGATTCGTGAAATGCTTGGTTTGGTCCTGGAACAGGCCGAGTTCGCCGTCAGGGCCGTTGCGGATACCCACCAGGCGCAATCGGCCTTGAATGAGTCGGTTCCCGATCTGATTTTATTGGACTGGATGTTGCCCGGCTTGAGCGGCGTCGAATGGGCTCGCCGTCTCAAGAAAGACAAACAATATAGCGAAATTCCCATCATCATGATCACCGCTCGCGGCGAGGAAGAAGATAAAATCCGGGGGTTGGATGTCGGGGCCGACGATTATGTCACCAAACCGTTCTCGCCGCGCGAATTGATAGCGCGGATCAAGGCGGTTCTTCGGCGTAGCAACAAGTACGGCAAGGGCGGAAGAATCGAGATTGGCGGGATCGCGTTGGATGTCGACGAACATAGGGTTAGCATTGCCGACAGCCACGTTATTCTGAGTCCGACTGAGTACCGATTATTGGAATTCTTCCTCACCCATCCCGACAAGGTCTACAGCCGTAGCCAGTTGCTCGACCAGGTTTGGGGACGAAGTTCATTCATCGAGGAACGCACCGTCGATGTCCACATCCGGCGCCTGCGCAAGATCCTGGCCGAACATGACCGCGAGGAGGTTATCCAGACGGTGCGCGGTTTCGGATACCGTTTTTCTGAGAACTTGTGAAAAACCTACTGCGCGGTTCGAGTCCGCACCTGCGATGCTCAACGTACCCCTTTGTACGCCTGCGCTTTTCATGCCGGACCTCCGTGTCCGGCACCCTGTGGGCGGCAACTGCCGTGCAAATCGGCATTCCTGCCGATTTGTCGGCGCGGACTCGAACCGCTCGCGACGGTTTTTTTACAACCCCTGACCAAACCTGATTCATGTCGAGCCCCTGGCGATCGGAATTTTCCTTTCTCTTTTTAACACTGTTAGTTGGCACTTTCCTCGGTAAGGTCCTGAACAGTTTCGCCGTCGTGCTCTGGTTTTGTCTGCTGGCCTATCTGGCGAGACAGCTTTTTTATGCAAATCGGCTGCTGGTTTGGCTGCGCAGCGGCAGATCCGGCCAGCCGCCTCAGGGCAACGGCGTCTGGGAAGAAATCTATTACCTCATCTATCGCTTGAGGCGACGCAACAAGCGTCGCAAAAAGCAGCTCATCCGGATGCTCGAGCGTTTCCGCACGGCGACGGCGGCATTACCGGATGCAACCGTGGTGCTGGGGCCTCGGGATGAAATCGATTGGTTCAACGAAGCGGCCGAGCGCCTGCTGGGGCTGCGCCGTGGCGATATCGGCCAGCAGATCGGCAATCTGCTGCGCCATCCGAAGCTCAGCCAATACCTCCAGACTGCCGATTATCGTGCTACGGTCAGCATTCCATCGCCCCTCACCGAAAACATGCAGCTTGAAATTCGCATCGTGCCTTATGGAGAAGATTTGCGCCTTCTGGTCGCGCAGGATGTGACTCAACTGCGATTTATGGAGCGCGTGCGCAGCGATTTCGTGGCGAACGTGTCCCACGAACTGCGCACGCCGCTGACGGTCTTGAAAGGTTATCTTGAAACCTTGGGCCAGGTGGATGGATCTCTGCCGGAATCGCATCTGAAAGTGTTTCAGCGCATGGAGGAACAGACGGCCCGGATGGAAAGCTTGGTCGACGGCCTTCTTGCACTGACGCGATTGGAGTCGGCGGCGCATCAGACGGTGCAAAAGCGGATAAACGTTCCGGCGATGCTGCAAGACATTTGCGACGAGGTCAAGCTCTTGGCCGACGAACACCCCGCCATCGAGCTGGTCCTCGAAACCGACGCCCATTTGCTGGGCGCCGAGCAGGAATTGCGCAGCGCGTTTTCAAACCTGATCGTCAATGCGGTGAAATATACGCCAGCCACGGGCCGGGTTACCGTGCGTTGGCGCTGCGAGGGCAAGGGAGCTAGGCTGGACGTCGAGGACACCGGGCCGGGCATCGCGCAACACCATCTGCCGCGGCTTACCGAACGGTTTTACCGGGTTGCCGTTGACGGATGTAAGAATAAAGGCGGGTCCGGGCTTGGATTGGCTATCGTCAAGCATGCGCTGTCCCGGCACGGCGGAGAGCTCAAAATTGCGAGCACGCTCGGGCGGGGCAGTTGCTTCAGCTGTAGTTTCCCCGAAGATCGAATCGTGCGGGTCGACTCCCGCACCGATGCCAAGCTCGCGCAAAGAATGTGATATCCAGAGCGGATAGACGAGTTGCCGGTTCCGTCCGTCTCGGCTCGCGTGGGCAGCCGAGCCGTCGGTTTTCGGGTTTGATACGGCAGGGAATTCACCTCTTTCTCGCTGCGGTGCTTTTGGCTGGAGGCGCCGGTGCCGTCTACGGATCATCCGAAGGGGCGGAGACCATCAGCGGGGATGCCGGCAGCGACGAGCTCGGGGCGAGTGACCTCGGCAGGCTGATCCGGGATTGGACCAGCGCGTTTCAGCGAGATCATGCCGGGGCTACGCTTCGCTTGCGCCCGGCCCGCTCGCTCGCTTCACCGGGCGCATTCGACGAGGCGCGCGGCGATGCGATTTACGTCGGCTATCGGCTGAACCGCGAGGCAATCGATGGTTTTTCGCGAAAACTCGGTTACAAGCCAACCCCGATTCGAGTCGCTCTCGATGCGGTAACGATTTTCGTACACCGGGATAATCCGATCCGAGGCATGACGCTGGCCCAGGCCGGCTCAGTTTTCTCGCGTTCGCCGATGTGTCGAGGTGCTCAGTACCTGGCGACCTGGGGAGCGTTGGGCTTGATCGGGGAATGGCGAACCCGGCCGTTACAGGTATTTGCGATCGGATCCGCCGACGATGTGTACGATTATTTTAGCGAGCAAGTCCTGTGCGGAGGCGCACTGGGTGAATTCGTTCAGGTGCGGCCCGATTCCGGATCGGTCGCCGGTGCCGTGAGTGAATCCTTGAATGCCATCGGTTACGGCCGAGGCGACTCAACAACTGTATCCGTGAAGCCAGTACCGCTGGCGGTAGACGCGAATATGCCTTTTGTTGCGCCGAGCGAGCGCAATGCCGTTAGCGGTGCTTACCCGCTGACGCGGTTTCTCCATATATATGTCAATAAGAGCCCGAATAGACCGCTAGCGGGTGTGCAAGCGGACTTCGTCCGATTTGTGCTGTCGGCGGAAGGTCAGCAAATTGCCAGCCGCTACGGATACATCCCGGTTACCCCGGATGTTGCAAAAAAGGAACAGAAATTGATTGGCACAGGGCAACCCTGAGGTTGGGCCGAACTATTGAATTGAGCATTTTCCTTCAATTCAGTTGCGCCGCGGCTGATCCGCGACTAAGATTGTGCCTGTTGTAAGTTTTCAAATCTTGTTGGTATTCCAACTACAGGGAGATGGATATGTTGAAAAAATTTCTAATTGCTTTGGGCATAGCAAGCGTCGCGGCGACAGCAGTGCAGGCCGAGGAGCATTTTATGGATGATCGGTGGTATGTCGCCCCGTTCGGCACATACTTCAATCCGGGCGGCGACCGTAATGCGAAAGACGATTGGGGCGCTGGCTTGGGAATCGGTAAGATCATCAACGAATATTTCAATGCCGAGGTCAGAGGTTTTTGGCAACACCTGAATGGCAAGGGCTATAACGGCGATCTTACCGGCGGCACCGTGGACCTGCAGTATTACTTCATGCGCGATGTGTTCTCGCCGTATGCGGTTATCGGCGCCGGTGGCATGAATACCAGCGCAGCCGGCAGAAGCGGCGCATCGTTCATCGGCGAGGCTGGCGTCGGTGCGACTTATGAGTTGCACGACAACTTCCTGCTCCGCGGCGATGTCCGTTATCGCTACGTCTACGAAGGAAATGGCGGCGTATACCGGAACGAAGACGATTTCCACGACATGGTCGTCAATCTCGGCTTTGTTGTTCCCTTCGGCGAGAAACCGAGAGCCGTGGCAGAAGCAGAACCTACTCCCGCGCCCGCAGACGATTGTGCTGCCCGCGACTCTGACCGTGACGGCGTGAACGATTGCGACGACAAGTGCCCCGGCACCATGGCTGACTCGAAAGTCGACGACCAAGGCTGTCCGATCAGAATCGAGCTTAAGGGCGTCAACTTCAAATATAACTCGGACGAGCTCACCGAGAACGCGAAAAGCATTCTGGACGGTGTTGTTGAGCAGCTCGTTGCTTCAAACGAAATGCGCGATATCGAAGTCCAGGGACACGCCAGCAGCGAAGGAAGCTCTCAGTACAATCTGAAGCTTTCGCAGCGCCGTGCTCAATCGGTGGCAGATTACCTGAAGTCCGCAGGCTTGAAGAACCGACTGTATGCGAAAGGTTACGGCGAGGACTATCCGATCGCCGACAACAGCACGGAAGCCGGTCGCGAGCAGAACCGCCGCGTTCAGCTGGTCTTTATGGGTGAATAAATACACCGCAATATCAAGCGGCATGGTTGCCTAATAGCAACCGCCGTCAATCAAAAACCCGCTCCCCGGAGCGGGTTTTTTCTGCTCGTTTTAATACTAAAATGTCGTGGAACTAGGCTATTGTGCTGGTTCGTTCCTCGTGCAACCCGTCCGCAGGTAAATTGTGAATAAGCGTGTTAATTTTTTCGCTGCATTGTTTGCAGCGCCTCTGATGATGCAGGCTGCATCCGCTGCCGAAATGCGCGGCTTTGTGCATATTAACGGCTCGAATGTTGTTAGGCCGTTTGCCGATGCAGTGGCCGACCGAATCAGCAAGTCCGGCAAGATCAAACGGCCATGGGTCGAGTCGAACAGTACCGGCGGTGGAATTCAGTTGTTTTGCGAGCCCGAAACCGGCGAATCTCCCGATATCGTCAATGCTTCGAGGCCGATGAAAAAATCGGAATTCGAAGCCTGTCAGGCATCCGGCATAAAGAACATCGTCGAGGTAAAGATCGGATATAGCGGCCTAGTGCTCGCGCACTCCAAGAAGGTGCCGGCGCTGGATATCACCCGGAAAGAGTTGTTTTTGGCTTTAGGAAAAAAGGTGCCTGATCCTAAATGCAAGAATTGCGACACGCTGGTCCCGAATCCCTATAAGACCTGGAAAGACATCAATCCGTCGCTGCCCGATACGAAGATCGAAGTCGTCGCTCCGCCGATCGGTTCCGGCATACGTGAATTGTTCGAAGAGGCCGTCTCGAAGGCTGGGTGCGAGAGTTTTCCCTTCATTGCCGCTTGGAAGGAAACGCAGAAGGCCAAGTATAAGGAAGTCTGCTTCACCGCCCGCAGCGATGGCGCCTATATCGAAGAAAGCGGAAATGCGATAGCGGCCATGTTGGCCAAGAACCCCGGGCTGTTGGGGTTTGTGTCGTACAAACAATATGCGGGCAATACCGATCGGCTGAATGCCGCTCGTATCGACGGAGCCGTCCCGAGTGTCGAGAGCATTGCGGCAAACCGTTACCCCATCGCCAGACCCTTGTTCCTCTATTTCAAGGCGGATCATGTCGGCAAAGTGAAGGGGCTGCAACAATATCTCGCCGAGTTTACGAATGACAAAGCGTGGGGCGAGAAAGGCTATCTTGCTCAGCTGGGATTGGTCCCGATGTCCGCGGAAGAACGTAAACTCTACGCAGCAGATGTGAAGAAGCGAAAGCCGATGTCGGCACCGATCGACACGGTCGCCGCAAGCCGAAGCTTGCCGGATGCGCAGCGCGTGGCTCGCTAAGGTCGTGCTGTTCGCCTTGACGGCGTTAGCACTGGGTCGAGGAGGTTCCATGGCTTCGTCGAGAATTTCAGATTGTCCGGATAGTCCCAATTGTGTGTCCAGTCTCTCTCGGGATCAGGATCATTACGCGAGTCCCTTTCGCGTGGACATAGCGCCTGACGAAGTTTGGGCGGCCCTGAAGCGCGTATTGGGGGCGGAACCCCGCACCCGGGTTGTCGAGGAGGACAACGAGCGATGGTATCTCCGCGCCGAGGCCACGAGCCGTCTTTTCCGATTCGTGGACGACGTGGAATTCCAGCTTATTCCGGAGGAGCACCTCATGCACGTTCGCTCCGCGTCGCGGGTCGGCTATTGGGATTTGGGCGTCAACCGCCGGCGGGTCGAGCGCTTGCGCGAAGCGCTGAAGCGTGAGGGCTTGTGGCGATAACCGCGACGCGGTGGAAGTGACGATGTATCCGTTGGATTTAAGCGAAATCGACCGTTTCTTGGAAGAGGATGTCGGTTCAGGCGACTTGACCGCTCCGATTGTTCCGAAGCACGCAACGGCGAGAGCGCGCGTGATCACCCGCGAGTCCATGGTGCTGTGCGGGCAGGCCTGGTTCGCCGCCGTTTTCGCCCGGCTCGGCGGTTCGGTTCAAATCGATTGGCTGGTGACGGAGGGCGAACAAGTCGAGGCGGGCGCCGAGCTGTGCGCGATGCGCGGCCCCGCCCGAGCGCTCCTGACCGGCGAACGCTCGGCGCTCAATCTTCTACAGACTCTGTCGGGCACCGCGACCTTGGCGCGTGCTTATGCCAAAGCCGTGGACGGCACCAAGGCGAAGGTCCTCGACACTCGCAAGACCATTCCCGGCCTCAGGAAGGCACAGAAATACGCCGTCCGCTGCGGCGGCTGTGATAACCATCGGATGGGACTCTACGACGGCATTTTGATCAAGGAAAACCATATCCTGGCTTGCGGGTCCATCGAAAAAGCCGTGCACGCCGCGAAAGCCCTGGGCGCTAACGTGCCGATCGAAGTCGAAGTGGAAAATCTCGATGAATTGAAGCAAGCCTTGGCGGTCGGCGCCGAGCGGATTCTTCTGGATAATTTCACGATTGCGATGATGCGGGAAGCGGTTACCACAACCGCAAGTCGTGCCAAGCTCGAGGTATCCGGCAACGTGACCCTGGATACCATCCGGCAGATCGCCGAGACCGGGGTGGATTATATTTCGGTCGGTGCCCTGACCAAGAATGTTCGAGCAACCGATTTGTCGATGCGGATCTCGATTACCGCCTGAGCTCTGCGAGTCAGTCGGCCAAAGGCAAGGTTTTGTCGGGATTCAAAATGCCGTTCGGATCAAATTGACGTTTGACGGCGCGCATCAATTCCAGGGCGCCGGTGTCGATTTCCCGGTCAACGTAATCCCTCTTTTCGAGACCGACGCCGTGCTCGCCGGACAAGGTACCGCGCAGCCGCAGCACCAGCGAAAAGATCTCCCCCAGGCATTCGTGGGCCTTTTCGGTTTCGCCGGGTTTGGCGGGATCGAACAGCAGGTTGACGTGAATGTTCCCGTTTCCCGCATGGCCGAAGTTGACGATCGCCAAGTCATACCGTTGCGACAGCTCGTTTAGTCCGGCGATCAGCAAAGGCAACTCGGTGACGGGCACTACCACGTCTTCGTTGATTTTCTTCGGCGCGACCTTCCGCAGCGCCGGCGACAGTGCCTTGCGCGTTTGCCATAAGGCTTCGACTTCATCGGCGGTCGCCGCAACGCGAAACTCCAGAAGCCCCTCGTTTTGAGCAGCGCGCCGCACGCTCTCGATCTGTACCGCCATTCCCTCGGCAAATCCGTCCACTTCGACCATTAGTAAAGCACCGGCGCGCTCCGGCAAGTCGGCGCGAGAGTAACGGCGAATCAGTTCGATTGCGTTTCCATCGATGAATTCGAGGGCGCAAGGAACCGCAGGTTGAGCCATGATTCGGGTGATGGCTTCCGTAGCATGGTCCAAATCGGCATAGATCGCCCGCATGGTGCGTTTGGCTTCGGGCAACGGCGTCAGCTTGAGCGTCGCCTCGGTAATCAGCGCAAGCGTTCCCTCCGAGCCCAATAGCAGCCGGGTCAGATCGTACCCGACGACGCCCTTGGTGGTGAAGACGCCCGTACGGATCTCCGTCCCCAAACCGGTCACAGCTCGCAAGGCGAGGGTGTTTTCGCGGGGAGTGCCGTATTTCACCGCGCGTGGGCCGGCGGAATTGTAGGCGAGATTCCCGCCTACACTGCAAAAGGCGGCGCTGGTCGGGTCGGGCGGCCAGAAGAAGCCGTGCGGTTTGAGAAAGTCCTGTAGCGCCTGATTGGTCAGGCCCGGTTCGACGACGATGTAGCGGTTGCCCGGCGAGAATTCCACAATCTGGTTCATCCGCTCGAACGAAGCCACAACTCCACCCCGTAAAGGCACTGTCGCGCCGGTCGTGCCGGTGCCGCGGCCGCGCGCGGTCAAAGGCACCCGATGCTCGTTGCACAAGCGGGCCAGTTCGACCGTCTGGGTGTGGCTGGTCGGGAAAACGACCGCTTCCGCCAGAGCTTGACGGCGGCTGTTGTCGTAGCCGTAAGCCCAGCAATCGGCGGGGTCCGTGTAAAGCGAGCCGGGTGGGAAAATTTGCGCCAACCGGTTCAAAAAGGCGCTGGGTAAAGCCAAGAAATCAGTCCCCGAACAATTGGTGGTCTATCAAATCGCACAGGCAGTGCGTGATCAGCAGGTGGACTTCCTGTATTCGGGCCGTCGTCTCCGAGGGTACGCGGATCTCGATATCGGTTTCCAGCAGCAAGGGCGACAGCGCTCCGCCGTCCCGGCCGCTCAGGGCCAGCACCGACATGTCCCGATCATGGGCGGCAGTAACCGCGCTCAAAATACTGGAGGAATTGCCGCTGGTGGTGTAGACGACGAGAAGATCGTTGCTGTGGCCCAAGGCTCTGATTTGCTTGGCGAAAACGTCGTCGAACCGATAATCGTTGGCAATCGAGGTCAAGGTCGATGTGTCGCAAGTGAGCGCGATAGCGGGCAGGCCGGGGCGCTCCCGCTCGAAGCGATTCAGCATCTCGGAAGAAAAATGCTGCGCTTGCGCTGCCGATCCGCCGTTGCCGCAACAAAGAATTTTGCCGTCGCTGAGTAAACACTGAGCCAGCCTGACTCCGGCAATTTCGATGATCTCTCCGAGCCTGGCCAGCGATTCGCGGCTTGCTTCAACGCTGGTCTCGAATTGACGAAAGACTCGTTCTTGTAAATTCATGCCCTGCTATCAAGGTTGCGTAGCGAAAACCTTAAAATCGGTTAAGTCGCCTGAAAAGCATCTTTCACCCATTTTACAGCAAGCCCGCCGTTTGCGGGGGCCAGCGCCGCCACATCGAAACGAGCCGGCCGATCTATCCGCTTTTCCCGAAGAAAGTGGGCGGCGCTTGCCAACAGCTTTGCTTGCTTGCGCCGATCCACGCTCTCCAGTGCACCGCCGAACTGGATACTTCCCCTATAGCGGACCTCCACAAACACGATGGCGCACCCGTCTTCCATAATCAGATCGATTTCACCGTATCGGCAGCGGTAATTGCGCTCTATCAGCCGCAGGCCATGGGTCTGCAAAAAAGTCAGCGCTTCTTCCTCGGCGATACGCCCTTTGGCCTGGCCAAGGGTGGTCATTTCAGCGCCTTTACCGGAGCCCCGGAGCACTATCGCCCGGTTTCAGAAGCGGTGCGATTCCCCGTGGTTGCGGAACTCCGTCTTCAAATTGGGCGCAATGGAGCTGGCGCTGAATGCGGTTGCCGGTGCCCAGCGAGAGCGTGCCGGTCGCGCCGGTGTACCGAAACTGCGGTTCTGTCTTGAATCGTTCGAGTTCCGGAAGCAAACGGTAAGCATCGATCCCCAGCGCGACAAGTCTCACGTAATCCGACGGCGTTTGTTGAATCTGCTTGCTCAGCGCTTGATGGGACAGTGGACCACTTTCGGCCGGATCGAGTAACCACGGAATGTCGCAGAAAATCAGTCCGTTCAAATCTCGATCGGCTTCCGAGTCGGCCCTGCCGCCGTACACGTGAGAAGTAGCGTAGACCGGGAGATGCTCGCCATTGTGAAAGGCGATTTGAGGCAGAATCAGATGAGCATCGCGGGCGTCGCTGATGAGAAAGATGAAATCCGCGCCTTGTTTGGTGACCGACGGAACGGTCGGGAAGGAAAGCTGGGCATGCGTGGCAGAAGGTGCCGCGGAAATCAGTTCTCTTACCGAGGCGGTGAAATCCTCGCCGTGATACGGATAGGTCTTGATCGCACGAATGTTCCCCCCGAGCTGGTTCCAATAGGCCGCAAAGTGCTTGATCATGCGCTGGCCGAACTGATTCGCCGGCGCCAGCACCAGTGCACTCTGACGACCGTCGAACCAGGCGCTCCCGGCTGCTTGCTCGACCTCGTGCTCCGGGGTGAGGCCGAACTGATAGACCCGGTCATTGCTGACCTCCGGCGTTTGGTTGAGTCCTAGGACGGGGACGGGCAAATCCCCAGCTTTGGCCAAGACGGCCACGTCGTCCTTGATCAAGGGGCCGACGATCACTTTCGCGCCCCCATCGGCGAATTTCCGATAGAGCTGATAGATGTCTCCCGACTGGGTGTCGACGAACCGCAAAGGCGGCTTTGCGGTATTGGTATCCGCATAGTAGGCGGCAAGCATGCCCGTGCGCAGGGCCTGGGCAGCGGGAGCATAGGAACCTGACAGAGGCAGCATTACGCCAATGAACGCTCCGGAGCCGGGCGCGGCTGCCGTAGGCGGTGTCGTTCCCGTTTGAGCCTGGCCCGGAGGCGGGCTTTGACGTTGGCTCAATAGCCCTTGCAGGAATGCCCCGTCGGCGGGATGTCCGGGAAAGCGAATCCGCCACTTGGCCAATTCCGTGTTCAATCCGGCCGGAGGCGTGGACTTGACGATCTGGGTCAAATTCATCCAGCCGCCCAATATATCGGGCGGGGGAGGTTGCATGGCGGTCAGGACTTTTTCGGGAATCCGGCTCAGCGCGTCATAAATGGCCTCATTATTTTTCTGCACAGCGTCGGGACGCGTGAGAAGTTGGCCGAGCCTGACACGCTCCCTGGCGCTTTCCAGCATGTTGCCCAGTTGGTTATAAGCCGAAGCGCGCAGTGTGTGATAATGCACCTTTTGCGACGGCTCCAGCCGCCCTGAGGGCAGGTTATCGAGCTTGGCCAAGGCCTCCCGTGCTCGGCCCACGTTGAGATCCAGTCTGCTTTGCAGAAGCGTGTAATCGTACCGGTCCACGGTCTCCAGTTCGTCGGGAGCGACGGCATCGGCCAGCCGTTTCGCCGTTCTTCCATCGCCCGCCCGGAGAGCCGAATCGGCGGCTCGAAGCCGGTAGTAATCGGGATCGCCCGACGTTTCCGCGAGCTGCTGAAATAATCTCATCGCTCCTGCAGAGTCGCCGCTCTGGAGCAGGCTTTCGGCCTGCGCGGCGCGCGCATCCATGGCTCCGCGTCTGGTGGTGTCGCGGGCGCAAGCGGCTGCCATCAGTATGAGGAGAGCGAGACAGAGGCGGATCAATAGAGACATAGGCGGGATTCCGTTCGAGAAAGCGAGGAGTTTGATAGTGAGGCAAACAGAACCCGGCATACTATACCTAGTAGCGACGCCCATCGGCAATCTAAGGGATATTACGTTCCGCGCCATCGACGTTCTGCAGCAAGTCGATCTCATCGCTTGCGAAGACACCCGGCATAGCCGGCCGCTTCTGGACCACTACGGGATTTCCACGCCGACCGCGGCATTCCACGAGCATAACGAGGATGTCGCTTCGCTGCGGCTGGTCGAACGCTTGCAGCGGGGCGAGTCCATTGCCCTTATCTCGGATGCCGGAACGCCGCTGATCAGCGATCCCGGATTTCCCCTGGTGCGGGCGGTTCGGGCCGCAGGTATTCGCGTCGTTCCGATTCCGGGGCCATGTGCTCTCATCGCAGCCCTTTCGGCGTCCGGCCTCCCCGCCGACCGTTTTGCCTTCGAGGGATTTCTGCCGCGAAAATCGTCGGCGCGCAAGGCCAGCCTGGAGGTCCTGCGGAATGATTCGAGAACGCTGATTTTTTACGAATCCAGTCATCGCGTGTTCGAAAGTGTAGCGGACATCACGGCGATTTTTCCGTCTGATCGGCGATTGGTCATTGCCCGAGAGTTGACCAAGCTATTCGAAACGATAGTGGATACACGGGTCGGCGAGGCGCTCTCGCTCCTCGAAAGCGATCCGAATATGGAAAAAGGGGAATTCGTCCTGGTACTGGAAGGCGCGCCCGATCTCGGCAGGACGGAAGGGCTTACCGTGGATGAGGAACGAGTATTGCGGATTCTGCTCGAGGACTGTTCGGTCAAGACGGCAGTGTCCTTGACCGTAAAGATCACCGGAGCGCGTCGGGAAACGGTTTACCGGACGGCGCTCCGATTGACTGAAGAGTGGCGTAAGACCGATTGACTAGCCGTGTCTAGCGAAACTGTGAGTGGAGGTCGATCTTTGAGCCGATTTATTGAGGACGATCCGGACGCTCGGAGTCGCGTAAGGAGTGATCGGAAGAGGCATTGGGACGAGCGGACGGCTTCCTTCCATTACCATTGGTCAGCTTCTGAATCATATCGTCCCACGAGGTGTATTGCTTGAAATCGGGATGGCCGGCTGCAATCTTGGTGTTGACCTCTTGCTTCGCCATTTCGATGACTTCGTCGGGTGTCTTTCCGTCCACGGTGTTGACGAAGGCATCCGGTCCTTCTTCCGATTTGATTTTGTCTAAAATTCCCAAGGCGGTATCGAACAAAACGCGTTCGTCCGTATTGAGGTAGCGTTTGACTTGGATTGCCGATTTATAAACCGCTTCCCGCGAGGTCCCGTTGATTTCGTCGGACCGCGACATAAACGCGGGCAGAAAGTAAATGACGGCAAGCAATGCCAGAAAAAGACCGGCTAGTATTTTCATTGTTTATCTCCGAAAGTATTGGGGGCGAACATTATATAATCTCGCTGCAACATTGATGTCAAAAGCTCTCGCAGCGTCACGCCGAAGTCAAAGTCCTGCCTCGCGCCTTTTTATCATTTATTAATTTGGGGTACTTCTATGGCTCGAGATCGCGTTTTCAGGACAATATGGATCGGTTTAAGTTTTGCGCTTGTAGCATGCGCCCACGACATGAGGGTGATGAAAATGGAGGAGGCACTGAACAGCTATGGTTCAGCTATTCGATGGGGAGCTTTCCAAAAAGCCTGGGATTTTCAGACCGACAAACAGAAACGGGCGCCTGATTTCAAGGCGCTCAAAAATATAAAAGTTACCGGCTACGATTCAGTATTCCGGAAGGTGCAGAACGAGGGGACAATCGTGCTGCAAACCGTCGAGATTCGCTATATCGATAATGAGCGGCTCGTGGAAAAAAGTCTGACCGACGAGCAAAAATGGCATTTTGACGTCGAAAAAAAGCAGTGGCTATTGGATAGCTCTTTTCCAAAATTCGAATAGCGTGATTCAAGCGTTCAAAATCTAAAGCCATATCCCATCGCGTGACGAGCCAGCAAGCGCTTCGCCGGCGGGAAGCAATCCAGGGCGATCATGGCGGCATTACGCGCCAAGGCGAAGGGTGGAAAATCGGTGCAGAACGCCCGTATCAGGCCGTCGGTAAAATGGATCGTATTGGCCAGATCTCTCTGCCGGGCTCGGGCGTAACGATCGAGGAACGCTTTTTCGCCGATATCTTCGTTGAACGCCAGTTTGGTGAGCAATCGCTCCGCCAGGGATGCCGCATCACGGAGACCTAAGTTGAAGCCTTGACCGGCAACGGGGTGAACCTGATGCATCGCGTTGCCGATCAAGAGGACACGGTCGTCCGCCATCTTCTCTGCCCGGATCAGCTTGAGCGGAAAACCTTGCCGTCGCGATGCCAGTTGAATTTTCCCTAGCCAATAACCGAATGCCGACTGCAAGTTTGCGGTGAAGTTCGCGTCGGATTCACTCAAGAGTTCGTCGGCCTCCTGATCCTTCATCGTCCAGACCACCGAGCATTTTTTGCGCTCCAAGGGCAGCAGGGCCAACGGGCCGGCGGTCGTGAAACGCTCGTAAGCCGTGAAGTTCACATCTGCCTCCGTGCTGACTTCAGTCACGATCGCCGTCTGTCCATAGTCCCGGACGTTTTGTTCTATTCCCAGGAGCCTTCTCACTGTGGAATTTCCGCCGTCGGCGGCAACCACCAGAGCGGCCGTGAGATTGAGGCACTCCTCGCCTTTCTTGAGGGTGACGCACACGCCATTCGGGCCTGCTTTGAGACCGATGACCCTCGCCGGGCATATCAGCTCCGCATCGAGTCCGCGCAGTTCCCGAGCAATGCGATCCTCCAGCGTTCGGGCGACGATGACATGGCCCAGCGCGTCGACTCCTTTTTCAAGAGCATGCAGCCGCGTTTTTCCGAAACGGCCGCGATCGGAGACATGGATATGACGGATGGGCATGGCTTTGGGCGCCACGTCTTGCCATACGCCGAGCCGGTCGAGAATTTGGACCGTGCCTCGCGCTAGGGCCAAGGCGCGATCGCCGGCCGTCAGGGCCTGTCGTTGGGTTTCCGTCAGCGCTTCGACGATTCCCACGCGAAGCGGCGCGTCCCGCAGGGCCAGAGCGAGACTACCTCCGACCAGTCCGCCGCCCACGATCAATAGATCGAAATCGTGGTTCATTCGGGATTCGCCATGAATGCTTCGATTTCCGCTGCCGTTTTGGGCAGTCCGGCCGTGAGGATTTCACAACCGTCTTTGGTGACCAAAACATCATCTTCGATTCGGATGCCGATGCCGCGCCATTTGGGATCTACGTCATGGCAGTCCGGCGCGACATAAAGGCCGGGTTCCACCGTCAATACCATTCCGGGCTCCAGCGAACGCCATTCGCCATCGCTCCGGTATTCCCCGACATCATGCACGTCCATGCCCAGCCAGTGGCCGGTTCGATGCATATAGAACTTCTTGTAGGCTTCGTCCTTGATCAGCTTCGAAACACGCCCTTCCAACAAACCCAGCTTGACCAGCCCTTTGGTCAAGGTGTGTACGGCAGCATCGTGAGGCGCATTCCAGCGGTTGCCAGCACGCACCTGCTCGATAGCGTCGAGTTGGGCCTCCAGAACCAAGTCGTAAAGGAGTCGCTGACTTTCGCTGAATCTTCCATTGATGGGAAAAGTACGGGTGATGTCAGCAGCATAGTTTTCATACTCTGCCCCGGCGTCGATCAGAAGAAGGTCGCCGTCCTTCAGTACGTCCTTGTTTTCGGTGTAATGGAGTACGCAAGCGTTGTGTCCTCCTGCGACGATGCAAGGATAGGCAGGCGCTCGCATGCCATGCCGGGTGAATTCGTAGAGCAACTCGGCTTCGATTTCATATTCGTACTTTCCCGGTTTACAGACTGACATCGCGCGTTTATGAGCGCGTACCGAAACCTCGGCGGCCTTCTGCATCAATTGGATTTCATGCGACGTTTTGATCAGGCGCTGCTCATGAAGCAGATGCTCCAGAGATACGAATTCGAACGGCGCACGTACACCGGTACGGACTCTCGCCCGCACGTTGTTTACCGCGGAAAACACCTGACGATCGATCTTCGGATCGTGCCCGATGGGGAAATAAACCCGCTCGCGATTTTCCAGAAGGCCGGGCAAAACCTTGTCCAGTTCATCAATGGGGAATGCTTCGTCCGCTCCGAATGCGTTGCGAGCGCCCTCGAGCCCGGCATGCCTTCCGGTCCAGATCGCTTTTTCACGATCGAATTCGCGACAAAAAAGAATGTACTCCCCTTGTTTTCGGCCGGGGGCGAAGACGGCCACCGCTTCGGGTTCGTCGAATCCGGTCAGATAATGAAAATCGCTGTCTTGACGATACGGATATTCCACATCCCGGTTGCGTACGCTCGCAGACGCACTCGCGATCAGAGCTACGCTTTTCTTCTTGATACGGCGCGCTAGCTGTTTACGGCGCTGTTTGAATTCGCTCGGTTGAAGCATGAGTTTGCAATATCAGTGAAGTCGCGAGGGCGGTTGCTGTTGCAATTCGGTACGGATCAACTGTACGCCGATGCGGACATATTCCGTGATCTCGGCATAAGCCACTTCGTCCGACTCTCCGGCGGAATCCGGACTCAGGCGGGAGATTTCCAGAAGGTCGTGGAGGACTTCGGTGCTTTCTCCCGGCCAGTCGGCACCATCCGATCGATAACCGAGGCCGTATAAAAAACCTTGGCACCATTCTCCCAAAGCATTGGCGCGGTCACTCAGGGGGAGCGTGTCATCCGGCAGCAGCAACTCGAACGAAAAGTCGAAATCGTCCAATTGGTGCCGAGTCGTCTCGCACAGCGCCGAAAGCAAGGCATGTTCCGCCGGGTTAAGGTTGGTCCTGCTTTCGCCGAAAACGGCTTCCAGCCACTGATCGCAATCGGTCTGGCTGTTCAGACACAGCAATCCCGATAGCACCCCATGCACTTCGGCTGCGCTAGCCGCCGAGTCGTTGTTCAGGACGACGTCCTGGACATTCTGATAGGATAAATCGTTGCTCATTCCAGCCTTGTCGACCCTGCTCTAATTCTTTATGCTAACACTTCGAATAGCCGGATCGAAAGCTAGCACCGAAGTTTAACCCCATCTTTAAGGCTCCAAAATCATGATAGCCGATATGTTTGATTTGGATGCCGAGCTAGTACGATTGGAAAATAAGATCGATTCACTGGCCGCCATGTGCGAAAGGCTACGTGATGAAAATCAGGTGCTGAAGTCCACGTTAGACGAATGGATGCGAGAGCGGGTGCAACTATCCGATAAAACCGAGATGGCGAAGAGTCGCGTTGAAGCGATGATTTCCCGCCTGAAATCCATAGGACACGAATGATGAGCGAAATGAATCCGCCGATTAAAGTTCAGATCCTCGGCAAGGAATATCCTATTTCCTGCCCTGAAGACCAACAGCACGATCTTTTGATTGCAGCACGTTATTTGGATGAAAAAATGCGTCAAATACGCGGTACCGGCCGCGTGATCGGCACCGAACGCATTGCCGTGATGGCAGCGCTGAATATCGCGCATGAGCTATTACAAGCGCAACAGCAGAACAAAT
This sequence comes from Methylocaldum sp. RMAD-M, assembly GCF_017832375.1. Taxonomy (NCBI): domain Bacteria; kingdom Pseudomonadati; phylum Pseudomonadota; class Gammaproteobacteria; order Methylococcales; family Methylococcaceae; genus Methylocaldum; species Methylocaldum sp. RMAD-M. The sequence continues at coordinate 265,078 of NZ_JAFIBZ010000004.1, forward strand.
TGTTATCGCAGGATTTGCGGGATCGCTTTTCGTCGCTGCACGAAAGGCTAGACGCAGCCCTGGATACGGATTAAAGCTGTTTCGGCGCTGATACGTATTGCATCAATTTGTCGACCTAGTAGAATTTGATTCACGTATTCCCTGCGGCGTGCGAAAGCAGCTGGGTTACTTCTTGAGCCTAATCTAAAACCCCGGGAACCATCGAACGAGCGATGTGCGCAAGTCCGCTCCGAGCGGAAAGCCTAATTCGCCGTTCCTACGCTCCCACCTGAACCTTCCGGTTCAAGGGCGAAAGCGGTTTACGGCGCAGGCGGGGAATACTTCACTTCTCCTCGTTCTAGAGGAACTCCCTTTGCTGGATGTGCGAATATGCACTCGCCAGTTTCATCCGATCTATCTGAATGAATCTTCCGGCGGATATCCGGCGCCAGAGTCGAGCTCTTCGACAAAGCATGCCGCTCGTATTGGCTAGTAAGAAGAGTCTCCGCATCGCGGAACGCTTCATTACATCGCCGATTGCCGAACGCGGCCAGCATGTCGCGGCTTATCTCAGTAACGACGGCGAGGTCGAAACCCAGGCTATTATCGAGAGCTTGTGGGCATGTGGCAAAGCGTGTTACCTACCGATTCTCCGTTCGTCGCCCCAGCGTTCGCTATGGTTCGGGCATTACGGGCCGGGCACGGCGTTGACTCCGAATAAATTTCGGATTCCCGAGCCGTCTATCGGGGAAGATACGATTACTGAGCCGTGGATGCTGGATATGGCGTTCGTTCCCCTGGTGGCTTTCGATCTTTTCGGTAACCGCATCGGTATGGGCGGCGGCTATTACGACCGTACGTTCGCTTATCTTAAGAATGCAAATCAACCGCGCACGCCGATTCTCATCGGCCTGGCGTTCGAATGCCAGAAATGGGACCAAATACCGGCGCAGCCTTGGGATGTGCCGCTGAATGGCGTGATTACCGAAGAGGCTTATTACCTGTTCGACGACCTCTGTCGTTAAGATAAAGTGCAATGTGGCAGCGGCTGACGCGCTGGAGGCGGGACGAAAAGAGGTGGTCAGGAACCGGCCCACAGGTCGCTGAGGGCGATCGTGACGGCCTCGAAGGGTGCAGCGGAAACTTCGTCGTGGTCCTGGTATAAGCCGGTTACGGTCCACTGCCCGTCGGCCAAGGCATAGGTTTCCGAAATCCGCGCCAGGGGATCAACAAGCCACAAAAACGCTACGCCGTAGCGCGCGTAAGCTCTCGTTTTTGTGACCCTATCCTTTTTCTGGGGCGTCGGCGAAAGGATTTCGCACACCCAGTCCGGAACCACCTCGAAGCGATGGTCTTCCGGCAAGCTCGACATGCGCTCGCGGCGCCAACCGGCGATATCGGGGACCAGCACTTCGGTATCGCGGACGAAATGGAATTCCGGCTCATCGATGATCCACCAACCGCCCGGACCGCCCCGGCCGCGATGATAGGCTGAACCGATATCGATCCCGAGCACAGGGGCGACTGAAGCATGAGGCCCGGCTCGGCCGGGCTGGGTGTACAGTTCTCGGCCGATGATTTCTCCGACCAGATTTTCCGGCAGCGCCAGCAAGCGCTCATACGGGCTCGATTCCTGAATTACGGCGGACATCAGTTACCTCCGTTCTTTACGTCAAACATAGTCATTATCCACCGGCTCGACCAACAGTTGAGTCCCCGCTGTATCGGCCTCCCAATGTTCGACGGGCCGCTGGGACGGAAATTCGAGCAGCGTCGGACCATGCTGGCGGACTACAGCAGCCATTTTCCACAGATCTCTTTTTCGCGTGAACAATGGGGTTTTTGCTGCCGCGTCAGGATGTTTTAAGACGGCCACTTCCGCTAACATGCTGTAGTTAATAACGTTATTGAGAAATTACTTTTCGCGGGGGGAAGACAGATGCGTTACTGGTTGATGAAATCCGAACCTTCGGAGTTCAGCATCGACGACCTGGAGAAACGGCCTCATCAGATCGAGCACTGGGACGGCGTGCGCAATTATCAGGCGCGAAATATGATGCGCGATGAAATGAAAGTGGGGGACCTGGTGTTTTTTTACCATTCTAATTGCGATACGCCGGGCATCGTCGGCATCGCGAAAATTTCGCGTGAAGCCTATCCGGATTTCACCGCGTTTGACGCCGATAACAAGCATTACGATCCCGGCAGCAAGCCGGATGATCCGCGGTGGTTTATGGTGGATGTGCAGTTCGTCCGCAAGCTCAAACGCACTATCACTTTAAGCGAACTAAAAGACCGGCCGGAACTCGACGGTCTGGCGCTCGTTCGCCGCGGCAACCGGCTGTCCGTCATGCCGGTTACCGAGGCGCAGTGGACGTATATTTTGTCGCTGGAATAAACACTCCCACTGGATGCCTTTGTGCCGGGATATGATATGGCTTGCCGTCTTCTCCAGCCGTACCCGAAAACAATGGTGTGTCTGGGCGGGACGAGAAATCAGATGATAGAAATCGTGCTTGAGGTAATCGCTCTGGAAAGCCTGATCGTCCGTTTCTGCCGAATGACCGGCTGCAGCGCCGAACATATGCCAGATCGTGGAATACCTCGACGATGCGGTCGGTGTGAAGAAATTCGGAGTAATAGATTTTTTCCGGTACCTCCCGGCCCGGTAGTTCCCATTCGGCATAGAAATCGACCGAATTGAGATTCCCGTCGACCCAAGCGAAAAGGCACCCCGGGGAAACGGCACCAGTTCGCGCAACGCTCTCAAGCTCGGGTACGAATACACGGTTGTCCAATCCCAGCGAGCAGAGCTGTTTAATGTAACTTTCTTTTGCCGTGAAGACGCGAAAGCCGAAAAATGATGAGGCGTTCGGGCTATCTCTTCGATCTTGCCACCATGTTGCGGTGAAGCAAAGGAAATCAAGAGGTCGCGTTTCCGCCTGCGAACAGTCGATACGCCGGGTTGTCCGTCTCCTCCCGATAGGCGAAGCCGATGGCGTCGAGAAATTCCTTGAAGGCTCGCCGTTCCGTCTTCGGTACCTGAATTCCCATCAGCACCCGCCCGAATGCAGCACCGTGGTTCCGGTAATGGAACAGGCTGATGTTCCAACGTCCGCCCATAAAAGATAAAAATTTCAAAAGCGCGCCGGGGCGTTCGGGAAACTCGAAGCTGTATACGGTTTCGTCCAACAGGCGCGGTGCATGGCCTCCCACCATGTAGCGGATGTGCTCCACCGCCAATTCGTTGCCGGTCATATTGGTAACCGTGAAGCCGTGTTCGCGCAGTTGTGCGATCAGTTCCTCGCTGTCCCGGCTGCCGTTGGCGATCGCGACGCCCGCGAAGATATGGGCGGCATTGTCGTCGAAATAGCGGTAGTTGAATTCGGTAATGCTGCGCCGACCTAGAACGCGGCAAAATTCGAGAAAGCTGCCGGGCTTTTCCGGAATCGTTACCGCCAAGAGCATTTCCTGGTGTTCACCAACCTGGGCACGCTCCGCCACATGGCGCAGCCGGTCGAAATTGATATTGGCCCCGCTTTCGATGGCGATCAGGCACTGATCCCGCACCCCGGTCATCGATGCGTATTTTTTCAAACCCGCAACACCCAAAGCGCCCGCGGGTTCGGCGACCGATCGGGTATCGTCGAAGATATCTTTGATGGCCGCGCAGATCTCATCCGTATCGACCGTAACGACGTCATCCACGTATTGATGTGCGACGTGGAACGGTTCCTTGCCGATTTGCCGCACGGCGACGCCATCGGCGAACAGTCCGACTTGTCTCAGGATGACCCGGCGTTTTGCCTTCAACGCCCGATTCAAGCAATCCGCATCGTCCGGTTCGACGCCGATGATCTTGATATCCGGGCGAACGAATTTCACGTAAGTCGCCACGCCCGCGATCAATCCGCCGCCCCCCACCGGGATGAAGATGGCGTGAATGTCGCCCGTGTGCTGCCTCAGAATTTCCATGCCGATGGTGCCTTGGCCGGCAATAACCTCGGGATCGTCATAGGGGTGGACGAAGCTCAATTTTTGCTCTTCGGCAAGGTTCATAGCGTGCTCGTACGCTTCGTCGTACGAATCGCCGAACAAAACGGTTTCCGCCCCGAAATTCTGCACCGCCCGCACTTTGATGGCCGGCGTGGTGCAGGGCATCACGATGACCGCCCGGATGCCCAGTCGCTGGGCCGAGAGCGCAACGCCCTGAGCATGATTGCCGGCCGAGGCTGCGATTACGCCGGCCCGTTTTGCTGCATCATCCAGTGAAACGATCTTGTTGTAAGCGCCTCGAAGTTTAAAGGAAAAGACTGGCTGAAGGTCTTCGCGCTTGATGTAAACCGAGTTGTCGAAGCGGCGCGTTAGCCCCGGCGCGAAGTCTAGGGGAGTTTCCGAAGCAACATCGTAAACTCGGGCGCGCAAAATGCGCTCGATATACTTATGAATCATTTTTTAGTCTTAAAAGATACAAGTGAGAAACGCGGCCGGGACCGCTATGAAGCATGACAGCGCCGGCATGATCACGCTATTATCCCGCAATTTTCAAGTAACCACATGATGGAGCGACGAAAATGACCCAAGACGAGCTTAAGAAGAAAGTGGCGGAAGCCGCCCTAGACTATGTAAAGGGCGTGTCGGTGCTAGGCATCGGCACAGGATCGACGGTCAATCATTTCATCGATTTGTTGGCCGATTTCAAACAGGATATCGAAGGTGCCGTATCGAGCTCGGAGACGAGCACCGCTAAGCTCAAGAAAATCGGTATACCGGTTCTGGATTTAAATGCCGTGGGCTCATTGGAGGTTTACGTCGATGGAGCCGACGAGGTCAATCCTCACAAACAGATGCTCAAGGGCGGCGGCGGAGCCTTGACCCGGGAGAAAATCATCGCGGCGGCCAGCCGTAAATTCGTCTGTATCGTGGACGAGAGCAAATGTGTGGATGTCCTGGGCAAGTTTCCGCTGCCCGTGGAAGTCATCCCTATGGCCCGGAGCTATGTGGCCCGTCAGCTCGTAAAGTTGGGCGGGCAACCGCAGTGGCGCGAAAACTATATCACCGATAACGGCAACCAGATTCTCGATGTGCACAATCTGAACATCCTGAATCCGGTGGAGATGGAGCGGGAAATCAACAACATCCCCGGTGTCGTGACCGTCGGCCTTTTCGCTTTGCGCGGCGCGGACATCGTTCTTCTCGGCGGCGAAAGCGGCGTTAGAAAGCTGGATTAGCCATCTTGTTTTGGCGGGTTACGCCCTTCGCCTTCGCTACTGCTACGCTCAGGGCTAACCCGCCCTACGATATTTTCAAGACGATTTTGCCCGTGGTATGTCCGGTTTCGATCAGGGCGTGCGCGGCGGCGGCTTTTTCCAGCGGCAATACCTGGCTGACATGAATGTCCAACACGCCTTGGTCGATCCATTCGCCGCATTGCTGCAGAATTTCCACGTGGTGATCGCGGGCTTCGTGCAGGTTGCGCAGCATCGGGGTCAGCATCAGCTCGAAGCCTATCCGGAGATTGCGCATCCGCGCTTCTTGCAAAGAGATGTTGCCCGGGTCCAGCAGCGTGACCAGATCGCCGAAATGGGCGGTGCAGTCGATGCTATGTCTGAACACATCGGGTCCGACCGTGTCGATCACCAGATCCGCGCCCTGTCCGTCAGTCAGCTCGTTTACGCGCTGTGCGAAGTCTTCCTGTCGGTAATCGATCGCCGCATCCGCGCCCCAGTTCTTGGCGAGTTCGGCTTTCTCCGCCGAACCGACGGTGGCGAGCACCCGCGCATCGCGGAGTTTTGCCAGTTGGACCGCCACATGACCGACGCCGCCCGCTGCGGCGTGAATCAGAACGGTTTGGCCGGCTTGTAGCCGTCCACGGTCGTAAAGGGCGCCCCAAGCGGTAATCAATACCAAGGGCGCTGCGGCGGCGTGTTCGAAATCGAGCGATTGCGGCATGGGAGCGGCCCAGCGCTCGTCCAACACGGTGTACTCGGCATAATTGCCCTGGTCGCCGCCCAGTCCGCCATGGCAAAACCATACCGAGTCGCCGATGTTGAATCGGCTCACGGCTCCGCCGATTTCGACCACTTCTCCGGCACCGTCGCAGCCGAGCACCGCCGGTAAGGGATTTGGGTAAAAAAGACCGTTTCGCCGTATTTTGGTGTCGACCGGATTGATCCCGGCCGCCCTGAGCCGGACTTTGATTTGGCTGGGCTCGGTGATGGCCGGTTCTTCGATATCCCGCAGTTCGAGCAGATCCGGCAGTCCCGGTTGCGTCATCAAGATCGCTTTCATGGCTTTCCTACCCTGTGATGATTAAGTTCGTGTCTCTCGGCACTAGCGGCGACTGACGCACCGTCCGGGAGGTAAGGTCTGCGTACGCCCAAAAAGCGCTCCAGCCAATAAGGACGTTCAAGACTGGAGACGATCACTTTCCCTTTTACGCTGCTGGAATGTACGAATGTATCGTTACCGATATAAATCCCGACATGGGAGAACGGCTGTCCGGTCGTATTGAAGAAGACCAAGTCGCCGGGTCGTCGGTTCCGGCTGTCGACACGCGGGGTCGCAGCAGCCATTTGATAAGCGGTTCGCGGCAGGCGAACGCCGTATTTTTCATAGACGTATTTGACGAAGCCGCTGCAATCGAATCCTTCCCGCGGCGATTCGGCACCGTAGCGATAGGGTGCTCCTTGCAGGCTGAGGGCGTAACGTGCCACTTCGTTCGAAGCGGGAAAATGGACCGTCCGCTTGACTTCCCGTGTCCCGGCGCATCCAGCGAGCAGAACCGAGACGGCGGCTAGTGCGAGCAGTTGCGAAATGACGGGTTTGCGGAAAAGTTGATAGATAGCCGACTCCATGTGTTGGCTCCGGGTGTTTGATTCGGGCTGGCGAAGTTGCCTTAAATTTAGTCTCGGCTGCGATTGGCGGCAAGATCGGGTTCGGAGGCCATCCATTGGGTTCGGTAGTCTTCGTACCCGAAACGCTTCATTGCCTTGACTCGGCCATAACGATCGGATGCGAAAATCGCGGGCAAATCGTAACCGTTGAAGCGGTTGGCCTTGATCAGGCTGTAAGCTCCGACATCGGGAAAGACCACACGGTCGCCGACTCTCAAGGGTTCGCGAAATCGATATTCGCCGAAGACATCGCCGGCGAGGCAGGTGCTGCCGACGAGCAGGCATTCGAATGCCCCATCCGGCCGATGTTCAGCAACCGGAGGGACCTTCTGATATTCGAAGATCTCCGGAAGGTGGTTTACGCCCGTATCCAGGACGGCAATGAATTTGCCGCCCCGCTCGAATCGGTCGACAACGCTCGCGACGAGATAACCGGCGCGACCGACGACGGCCTTGCCCGGTTCGAAATAGATCTCGACGTCGCGTCGCCGTTTCACAGCGGTAACCAACTCGGATAATTCGTCCAGATCACCGCCATTTTCGAAGAGATAGCCGCCGCCCAGATTGATCCATTCGAGCCTGTTCATAAGCCCGCCGAGTGCGACTTCGATCCGGTCGAGAGTCGCCTTCAGGGGAGCGAAGGAACGCGATTCGAACGAAGTATGAAAATGGAGTCCGGCAATACCGCTCATTAAAGACGGATTCCGATCCAGAATGCTGGCGAGATTATCGACAGGAATGCCCAATTTCGAATACGGCCGGCAAGGATCGTAGCGGCCATCGGCGAGGAACGAAAGCTGCGGATTGACACGCAGCCCGATGCTCGCCCGCCCGGCCACGTGCGGTCCGAGCCGTTCGAACTGTTCCAGAGAATTGAAGCTGATGAAATCGCAATGTGCGGCGACCTCCTCGATTTCGTTTGTTCTGAGGCCCGGCGTGGTGATGTGCAGAGAGCGCTTCTGAGGCGGATGACCGCTCGTTTCGACAATCCCGGAGGCCAGGCGGGCTTCGAACAGAGAGCTGACCGAAAAACCGTCGATTCTGGGCTGAATCAGGCGCAGTGCCCCGGCGAAAGGAAATGCCTTGATCGAGTACAAGACACGTAAGCCGGAGGTTTCGCGTACTCGATCCAGGAGGTCAAGCATTTGAATGACCCGCGCTTCGTCGTAGACGAAGGCCGGGGTTTCCGGCAGGGCATTTTTGAGGCGCTCGATATCCAAGGTGCTGCGGGAAGAAGCGGGTTACGGCTCAATAATCTTCCAGCACCGTAGATGCCTGCAAATCGGCATGATAGGACGAGCGCACCATCGGCGCGCTGGCGACCGCGGAGAAGCCGAGATTTCGGCCGGTTTCGGCGAGGTGTTCGAATTCCTCGGGCGTCGCGTAGCGGGCTACCGGCAAGTGGTCTCGGCTCGGTTGCAGGTATTGGCCGACGGTCAGCATATCGCAGCCGTGTTCGCGCAAGTCCGCCATGACTTGTTTCACTTCATCGAGCGTTTCGCCCAGGCCCAGCATCAATCCCGACTTGGTGGGCACTTCCGGATGGAGCTGCTTGAAGCGGGCCAGCAAGTTGAGAGATACATGGTAATCCGCGCCGGGGCGCGCTTGTCGGTAGAGGCGTGGTACGGTTTCGAGATTGTGGTTGAAGACATCGGGGGGCGTCGCTGCCAATCGATCGAGCGCGGCATCGATGCGTCCACGAAAGTCCGGCACCAGTATCTCGATTTTGATGTCCTTATTCCGATGGCGGACGGCTCGGATGCAGGCGGCGAAATGACCGGCGCCGCTGTCGCGAAGGTCGTCCCGGTCTACAGAGGTGATGACGACGTATCGGAGCCTTAGCTGCCGAACGACCTCCGCTAGGTGTTCGGGTTCGTTGGGGTCCGGCTCCGAGGGGCGGCCGTGGGCCACGTCGCAGAATGGGCAGCGGCGGGTACAGATATCGCCCAGGATCATGAACGTGGCCGTGCCGTGGCCAAAGCACTCCGACAGATTCGGGCAAGCGGCTTCTTCGCAGACCGTATGGAGATTCTGTTCGCGCAGGATCTGCTTGATCCGATTCACGCTCTCGCCGCTCGCCGCCTTGACGCGTATCCAGGCAGGCTTGCGCAAAGGGGACTCGCTTGGAATCACCTTGATCGGGATACGCTTCAGCTTGTCGGCTTTGCGTTGATGGGTGTCGGGGCTCAGCCTGGAGGGGGCCAAATAGGAATCTTTGTCAGCCACGGATAGGGACCACTCGCTCGTAATTCAAAGTTTGCATGATTTCCACAGTCAATGGCGCGGCCGCCTCGTGAGGTTGAATCGCCACATCGAGCGCGGTCAGGCTGGTGACTTCGAGACCTGCATAGCCACAGGGGTTGATGGCCGAAAACGGCGACAGATCCGAACTCACGTTAAGACTTAGACCATGATAGCTACAACCTTTGCGCACGCGCAGACCTAGCGACGCAATTTTACGTCCGTCGACGTAGACGCCGGGTGCGTCTCGCCGCGCCTCGGCCGTGATGCCATACTGCTTGAGCAGGCCGATCACCGCGTTTTCCAGGGCGCTGACCAAGCGCCTAATTCCCAGGTTTTTCCGCCGAAGATCGACCAGCACATAAGCGATCAATTGGCCGGGGCCGTGGTAGGTGATCTGCCCGCCACGGTCGGTTTTCACTACGGGAATGTCCGTCGTTCGAATCATGTGCCGGACATCTCCATTTAGCCCTAGGGTATAGACCGGATGATGTTCCAATAGCCACAGCTCATCCGGCGTTTCCTCATCGCGCTGCTCGGTGAAGTCTTGCATGGCGCGCCAAGTGGTTTCGTACTCTGTAAGGCCCAGATTGCGCAGGTGCAGGACTTCGGTTGTGTCGCTCATGGGAGAGGTGTTACAGGAGAACCAGTGTCGCGAGACCCAGAAAGATGAAAAAGCCCATGCCGTCCGTCATGGCAGTCAGCAGTACGCTGGTGCCGACCGCGGGATCGAGCCCCAACCGGTCGCGCACCAGAGGCACGGCGATCCCCATGATCGCCGCCACCAATAGATTTAGCAAGGTGGCGCCCATCATGACCAGTCCGAGCTCGACGTCACGGTAAAGCAGATAGGCGATCAAGCCCAGCACGGAACCCCATACTGCTCCGTTGAGGAAACCGATGGCCAGTTCCTTGAAAACCAGCCGCTTCACATTCGAGGGATTGATCACCCCGAGGGCGATGGAGCGGACGATCATCATGCTGGTTTGATTGCCTGTGTTGCCCCCGATGCCGGCGACGATGGGCATGAGCGAAGCCAAAGCGACCACCTTGACGATAGTGTCCTCGAAAAGGCCGATTACCCGGGTGCTGATGAAAGCCGTGACGAGATTGATTGCCAGCCAGAACCAACGGTTTTGTGCGCTTTTCCAGACGCCGGAGAAAATGTCCTCTTCTTCCAACAGGCCGGCCTGGGACAGCATCTCTTCGTCCGATTTTCGGCGAATATAATCGACGATGGCGTCTACGCCGATACGCCCCTGCAGCTTTCCCTCGCGATCCACCACCGGTGCCGACAGGAGATCGTAGCGCTCGAAGGCTCGGGCCGCCTCTTCGGCGTCGTCATCGAGATGAAAGGACACCACGTCCTTGCTCATGATTTCCGAGACCGGCTTTTCGGGAGAGGTGGTGAGCAGGCGTTTCAGAGGCAGCACACCCTTCAATACATTGTGCTCATCGACCACGAACAGCTTGTCGGTGTGTTCGGGCAGATCGCCGCGACGTCTGAGATAGCGCAACACCACGCCCAGGCTGATATCTTCCCGTATCGTGACCATGCCGAAATCCATTAGGGCTGCCACGGTGTCCTCTTCGTGCGACAGCACCGATTGCAGACGTTTTCGGTTCTGATCGTTCAGTTTCTCCAGAAGTTCCTGCAAGACTTCTTCCGGCAAGTCCGGTGCAAGATCGGCGATTTCGTCCGTTTCAAGCTGTCCCGTGGCGGATAACAGCTCATCCGTGTCCATATCGGAAATGAGGGTTTCGCGCACGGCGTCGGACACGTCGAGCAGGATCTGTCCGTCGAGTTCGGACTTGACCAGGTTCCAGACCAACAGCCGCTGTTCCAGAGGCAGCGCCTCAAGAATGTAGGCGATGTCTGCTGCATGGAGTTGGTCTAGCTTTTGTTTCAGTGCCGCCTGATGGCGCTTGTGCAGCAGGGTTTCCACCAGGTCGTGGCGGGGCATCGCGCGCTGTTGGAGAATGGTCTCCTCGAGCTTCTGTTTGTTAAGCAGCGTGATGACCTCTTCCAGATGATGCTTGAGTGTTTCTTCGGGAGGAGTGGTATTCGGTTCGGCCATGAAACGCTCGGTCGGTGCTGCTAAGCGGGTTCGGAAGGACAATGCGAGGTGGGCGAAGTCGAGCGGATCGGTTATTGCATAAGGCGAGATTCCTCTCAAATATTAAATATTAGGTTACGGCAGGCTCTTGCCCGGACTGTCCGAGCACCGCGCAACGCGGCCATCGGGCTGTTGCGTAGTAGCTTTACATCTCACAGAGCCATGATGACCTCGGTGCAATGGGTCAGATCCTGATAAATTGCATCCAGTTGCGCTTTGCTTTCGGCCCGGATAGTCACGGTGACTGCCGTGAACCTCCCTCCTTGGCTGGGACGAGCGGTCACGGCGTCTTCGGTCAGGTTCGGAGCGTGACGGCGCACAATTTCGGCAATCAACCCGTCGAAGTCCGGTCGGCTGTGGCCGAACGCCTTGATCGGAAAGTCGCAAGGGAACTGGAGCAGCGCAGCGGGAGTTTCGGTATTCATGCCGTGCGTAACCTCTGTTTATATGCTTGGTAAATGGCTTGCATTCGCGACCAAAGGGGCCCTGGTTCACCGCCGCCGACGGGTACGCCATCGAGTTCGATGACGGGGAGAATCTCCCGGGTCGAACTGGTCAGCCAAATTTCTGAAGCACGCTTCAAATCATCCAAACGGATGCGCTGTTCGACCGCAGGCACGTTGTTTTCCAGTGCCAGTTCCAACACCAGATCGCGGGTGATCCCAGGCAAGAGGTCGTTGCCCTTGGGGGGGGTCACCAGGATACCGTCGACAACCGCGAATACATTGCTCGCGGCGCCTTCGGTGACCCATCCGTCACGGACCAGGATGGCTTCCGCTGCGCCGCGATCCACGGCCTCTTGCCGCAACAGCACATTAGCGAGCAGCGTGATGGCTTTGATATGGCACCACTGCCAGCGGATATCGTCCATGGTGACGGCGCATACTCCGCTGGTGGGAATAGGCGCGATAGGCGAGCACATGACGAATACGGTCGGATTGACGTCCGCCGGGATGGCATGGTCCCGTTTTGGCGCGACTCCGCGCGTGACTTGTAGATAGAGATATTGATCATGCGCCCCGGCAATAAGACGGTCGAATATGTCCGCCCATTGACTATCCGAAAGGGGATTCGTCATCCGAATGCCGCGCAGGCTGTTATCTAGCCGGCGCAAATGTTCGTCCAGCCGGAACGGACGTCCCCCGTAGACGGGAATGACTTCGTAAACGCCGTCGCCGAATAGAAAGCCGCGGTCCAAAACGGATACCTTGGCGTTGTTCGGTGGTAAATAGTCCCCGTTCAAATAGACGAGGCAGTCGTTTTGTGCCATTTAAGCCGGCTCCCCGTGATTATTTGAAGAACAATCGGGCTTGGTCGAACGTTCGACGGAAAAATCCGCCTTGGTTGACGACTTTCAGGGCCACCAGATCCTGTTGGCCGACGGTCTGATCATTGAATGTCACTTTTACCATGCCGAGTTTGTCGCCTTGTTTCACCGGAGCGACGACCATGCCGTTGACTTCTATGCCAGCTTTGAGATTTTGGTACTGGCCGCGCGGGAACGTGACGTAGAAATCACGGTTGAGACCCAAAGCCAGTTCGGTGTCTTCGCCCTTCCACACTCGGGTTTCGGATAATTTTTCGTTGGCTTTGTAGATCGGCCGAGTTTCGAAGAAACGGTAGCCGTAATTGAGCAGAGCCTGGTTGGCATTGGCTCGATCATTATCGCTTTTGGTGCCCAAGACTACGGAGATCAGTCTCATGTCTTCTCTTACCGCGGATGTCACCAAACAGAATCCCGCGCCCTCGGTATGTCCGGTTTTCACGCCGTCAACGGTCGGGTCGCGCCATAATAGGCGGTTGCGGTTATGCTGCTTGATGCCGTTGAATTCAAATTCCTTGATGGCGTGCCATTTATAGAACTCGGGGAATTCGTCGATCATGGCACGAGTGAGAATAACCAAATCGCGAGCGGTCGTATAATGCTCGGGATCCGGCAAGCCCATGCTGTTCTTGTAATGGGTGTTCTTCATACCCAGCCGTTCGGCCTGTTGGTTCATCATCTGAGCGAACACGGCTTCGTCGCCGGCAATATGTTCGGCCAAGGCCACGCTAGCGTCATTTCCGGACTGAACGATCATGCCCTTGAGCAGCATTTCGACCGGAATCTGGGCGCCGACCTGGGCGAACATGCGCGATCCTTCGGTGCGCCAGGCTTTTTCACTCACCATGACCATGTCATCCAATTTTAGATGGCCTGCGGCCAATTCCCGGAATACCACGTAGGCGGTCATGATCTTGGTCAGGCTGGCAGGCTCGAGGCGTTCATCCGCATTGCTCTCGGCGAGCACTCGTCCGCTGTTGAAATCCGCCAGAATATAAGCCTTGGCGCCGATTTCGGGGGGCGCCGGGATCAAAACCTGATCGGCGAGGCTGAGACGGTAAAATCCGAGCAAGGCGAAAAGGAAAAGCAAGCTGGGTAATTTTATTTTCACGGCTTTCTGCTTTCGGTCAGGTTAAAAATCGGCGCCGCATTGTAACACGGGCATGCGGCGTTCCGGGGCCGCCGGATAAGGCATTGGAGTCTTTGGGTCAGGACGAACTACCGGCGCTACGGCGAGAAACCAATTCACGACTCAGTTCGTAGGCGGCCATCGCGTATAGCGGGCTATGGTTGTAGCGGGTGATGACGTAAAAATTGTGAAGCCCCAGCCAATAGACAGGCCCCGTTTCTTCATCGAGTTTGACCAGAGCAGCCTTGACGTTGGCGGGCAAGGACGCGCTGGAATCGATGACGCCAAGCGAAAGCCATTCCTGCAAGGTTCGGCTCGGTTTTAGGTTGCCGTTTGCCAGCCGCTCGTGTACAGCGCCGTTCACCGAAGCGGGGAAGGCTACCGGCTCGCCCGACTGCCATCCATGAACGGAGAAATAACGGGCGACACTGGCAATGGCGTCGGCCGGATTGTTCCAGATGTCGCGTCGTTGATCGCCGTCGCCATCGGCGGCATATCTCCGATAGCTGCTCGGCATGAACTGCGGCATACCCATCGCGCCCGCGTAGGATCCCGTGGGACTGCCGGGATTCATGTGTTCTTCCCGGCATAACACCAGGAACTCTTCTAACTCGCGCCGGAAAAACTCGGCCCGTTTCGGATAGGCAAAGGCCAGAGTTGAAAGTGCGTCGATCACCCGGTACTTGCCCGGCGACTGGCCGTAGCTGGTTTCGATTCCGATAATGGCGACGATCACCTCGGCGGGAACGCCGTATTTACTGGCCGTGGCCTTCAAAGCGGCAGCGTTCTTGCCCCAGAAGTCGACCCCGCTTTGTATGCGTTTCTCGGTGAGAAACAGCTTGCGGTAGACATGCCAAGGCTTGGCTTCATATGGTTTGGCCATGGCTTCGAGAATCTTTTCCTGGATGGTCACGTCCTGGAATATCTTGTTGAGTTCTGAGGCGCTGAAGTGATGTTTGCGGCTCATATCCCGAATGAAAGTTCGGACGTCCGGTCGCTGCGGCAGACTTTCCGCAGCCTTCCCGAGTGAAGAAAAGCCATAAAGAGAAGCAATGAGCAAAATGAGACTGAGGGATCTCATAATCATCCGTTCGGCAGGAGTTTACGATGGGTCTGGACGGACATTAGCATACCGAACCCGGCGAGCAGGGTCACCATTGACGTGCCGCCGTAGCTGATCAAGGGCAGGGGTACTCCCACCACAGGGAGAATGCCGATCACCATGCCGATGTTGACGAATACATATACAAAGAAAGTCACGGTCAGCGCCCCGGCCAGGAGTCGGCTATAGTTGTCCTGCGCCTGGACCACGATGTAAAAACAACGCCCGAGAACAAACAAATAAAGCCCCAAAAGGCCCAAGCAGCCGACCAATCCGAACTCCTCGGCGAACACCGCAAAAATGAAATCGGTGGAGCGCTCCGGCAGAAATTCCAGGTGCGCCTGCGTGCCGTGTAGCCATCCTTTGCCGTAGATGCCGCCGGAACCGATCGCGATTTTGGATTGAATAATGTGATAACCGCGTCCTAAAGGGTCCCCTTCCGGGTTCAGGAATGTCAAAACCCGATCCCGCTGATAGCCGTGCATAAAGTGCCAGCCTACAGGTAGCAAGCTTCCACCCAAAATTGCAAGGGCCAGTATGTAGCGCCACGGGATTCCCGCGAGGAACACCACGGCGGAGCCGGCGCTGGCTACCAATACAGCCGTGCCGAGGTCCGGCTGCTTGGCGATCAGCGCCGTGGGAATCAGAACCAATACACCGGCAAGAACCAATTGCTTCAATCGTAGCGGAGATGTATTTCCGGACAAATACCAGGCGATCATCATGGGGGTGGACAGCTTGGTCAGTTCGGATGGTTGAAAGCGAATGATTCCGAGGTCTAGCCAGCGTTGGGCGCCCATGCTTATCTTGCCCATCACCAGAACGGCTGTCAGAAGCAGTGCTCCGAGCAGATAAAGAACCGGACTATAAAACTTGAAGTGACGCGGGTGAATTTGCGCGATGGCGATCATGATGGCCATCGCCAGCCCGAGGCGCGCCGACTGACGTAAGAGTACGTTTATATCTTGGCCGCCGGAGCTATAAAGGATGATGAAGGCGAGAGTGCACAATCCTCCCAGTCCGGCCAACAGCGGCACGTCGATATGGAACTTTTGCAGCGGCGAAACGTGCTGAGGCGGCGTGATCCGGAGTTGAGCGAGAACGGGGTCTATGTTCATGGGTTTTCCAGTAGATACTGATCCATGATGGCGCGGGCGATCGGGGCAGCGACGGACCCGCCATGCCCACCGTTTTCGGCAAGTACGGCGATCGCGATGCGAGGCGCTTCCGCCGGCGCGAAGGCTATGAACCAGGCGTGATCGCGCATAGCCTTGGTAATCTTCAAGTTCTTGTATTCTTGATCTTGCCTCACGGTGAACACCTGTGCGGTCCCGGTTTTGCCGGCGACGGTATATGAAAGCCCGTGGGCTATTCCTTTGGCTGTACCCCGTTGACTATGGACCACATCGACCATAGCATCAATCACCGTACGCCAGTGCTCGGGTCTGAGATCGGCGACAAATTCGTCACCGCTCTTAGGGTAGGGGTTTTGGATCTCGTACGGAGCTTTCATGGTGTCCACGACCCGAGGTTCCACGTTTCGCCCTCGACTGGCGAGTACCGCCGTGGCTCTGGCTAGTTGGACAGGCGTAACTTGGACATAGCCCTGTCCAATGCCCGCGATGACCGTCTCGCCGGGATACCATACTTGCTTGCGCTTTTTTTTCTTCCATTCCTTCGAAGGAAAGAGGCCTGATTTTTCGCCGACGAGATCGATTCCGGTTCGCTCCCCGAAGCCGAATAGCTGCATGAAATCATGTAGCTGGTCGATGCCGATATGGTGGGCGAGGTCGTAGAAGAAAACGTCGCAGGATTGGGTGATGGCCGATTTGAGATCCACTGAGCCGTGTCCTTGCTTGCGCCAGTCCCGGTACTTGTGGTCCGCGTTGGGAAGGCGGTAATAACCGGGGCAAAGCACTCGTCTTGCCGGACTTATGTCCAGGATTTTTAAACCCGCCAAGCTCACGAACGGCTTAATCGTCGAGCCCGGGGGATACGCGCCCCTCAGTGCCCGGTCGTATAGCGGCCGCTCCGGTGCATTCTGAAGGATATCGTAGTCTTCTTTGCGGATGCCGTGGATAAACGGATTAGGATCGAAGCCTGGTTTACTAACTAATACCAATACTCTGCCGGTAGCAGGATCTAGGGCGACTACCGATCCGTCATACTCGCCGAGCGCATCGAACGCGGTTTTCTGCAATCGGATGTCCAGCGAAAGATAAAGATCGGCTCCCGCTACGGGATCAGTGGTGTTCAGCACCTGGATAGCGCGGCCCTGGACGTTGGTCTCGTATTCCTCGTAGCCAGTCTTGCCATGCAAAACGGATTCGTAGGCCTTTTCGATGCCGCTCTTTCCGATATGGTAGGTTCCGCGGTATTGTGCCGGATCCAGTGATCGGAGCTCAGCTTCGTTAATGCGAGCTACGTAGCCTACGACATGGGATGTCAAATGGCCGTAAGGGTAACTGCGCATGAACCGAGTTCGGATTTCGACGCCGGGGAAATAAGGCATCTTGACAGCGAAGCGGGCAATTTCTTCCTCTGTCAATTCCAGGCGCAAGGGTACGCTTTCGAAACTTTTTCGTTGGCTTTTTTGAGCTTTGAATCGGCTTATATCTTCGTCGCTCAGATTGAGCAGGTTCTTGAGTTCGGCTAAGGTGGCGTTCAGATCCGGAACCTGCTCGGGAATGATTTCCAAACTATAAGTGGCCGTATTGTCTGCCAGAACTTCGCCATTACGGTCGAGAATCAAGCCGCGCGACGGCGCTAATGGGGATATCTTGACCTGATTGTCTCGCGATAAGGTGGTGTAGTGCTCGTGCCCCATCACCTGGAGATAAATCAGGCGAATTACAAGTCCCGCGGTAGCCAGCAGCATGAATAGCACGCTGGCGGCGATGCGGTTGAGAAACAGTCGGTTCTCGTAAAACTTGCCTTTGAGGTCGAAGGGGCGGCTCATAGCGATCACTTACCGCATAGCCGAACGTTAGAAGATGCTGAAATGGCGCCTGATTCGCCGTAGCGTCATCAAAACCGCCGGCCAGGCGAGTGCGCCGGTGAATGATGGTAGCCAATATGTCCAATTTAGGACACTCATGTTTTTGATGTTTTGCGTCCAGAGGATCAGAAATTGGCTGATCAGCAGGAGCAGGAGTATCCAGAGGGATTGCTGGGGGAGCGGGTAAAGGCGCAGTCGGCGATACAATCGCAGACTGACATAGGCAATGACGGAGTAAGCCAGGGCATGCTGACCTAACATGCGCCCGGTTAGGGTGTCGACGAAAAGTCCGGTGAGCCAGGCCGTGCCTACCCCTACACGGTCCGGTATCGCAATCGTCCAGTAAATCAGGAACAAAGCGGTCCAATCAGGGTTGAGTACGAATAGCTCGTGAGGTAAGGGCAGAATGCGCGAAGTCATGGCAAATACCAGGCTTAGCGGTACCACCATCAGTCCGGCCGAGGACGATTTAACGGTCGCCATTAGGGGGTAAAGTGTTTGAATGCTGCTCTTGACCGGCAGGGATGCGCGGGATGGATCGCGAGTCGCTCCAGACCAACAACAGCTCGCGGTTTCGGTCGAGCTGGGCTACCGGCGCGGCAGAGATTTTTGCAAAGGATGTTTTTTGCGGTGCGACGTCTGTTACCGTCGCCACGGGATAACCATGGGGAAAAACGCCTCCGAGTCCCGAGGTTACGAGGAGGTCGCCTACCTGAATATCGGCATTGCTGGAAAGATAGGGTAGTGCCAGGCGATCGGTTTGTCCGGTGCCCAAAGCAAGAGTACGAAGGCCGTTCCGATTTACCTGTACCGGAATGGCATGATTCGGGTCAGTAATCAGCATCACTTCGGCGCTGTAGGGCCCAACTCGCAGCACCTGCCCCACGACTCCGTTCGCGTCGAACACAGGTTGGCCGGCATGAACGCCGAATCGGGCACCTTTGTTTACCACGACGATATGCTCGTAGGGGACAAGATTGACGGACAGTAGCTCGGCTATCGATACCTGCTCGCCAACTTTATAAGAGGTGTCCAAAAGCCCGCGAAGCCGGATATTCTCCTGCTCCAAGGCGGCGAATTTCAACAGCTTCGTCTTGAGGACGAGCTGCTCCTCCCTTAATTTTTGGTTTTCCGCCACCAGCCCCGCGTATGTAGATACGGATTCTATAATGTGCTGTCCAAAACGTACGGGCGAGCTAACGATTTGCTGTAAAGGGTAGGTCGCGGACGCGAAAGGCGTTCGCGCGGCATGAAAGACGCCGTGTTGCTCGGCGGCGAGCAAGACCAAGGCAGCCGCCAAACACAGCAATAGACGGATATTGAGTGAATAGCCTCGCGTGAACAGCCGTTTGATATCCCAATCCTCTTAAAACGACGCGAGCCGGCAGCCGGCCGACTTCATTCAAGTGAGAATGCTGCCGCGCCAATTTCGTCCAGCAGTTCCAGTACTCGCCCACCTCCGCGAGCAACGCAGGTCATCGGATCTTCCGCGATAAAAACGGGAAGTCCGGTTTCTTCGGCGATCAGGCGGTCCATGTCCTTAAGCAACGCGCCCCCGCCGGTCAAAACGATGCCCCGATCCGCGACATCAGCACCCAGTTCGGGCGGTGTCTGTTCCAGCGCCACTTTTACCGCTCCGATAATCCCCTGTAAAGGTTCCTGAAGCGCTTCGAGGATTTCGTTGCTGTTCAAGACAAAGCTGCGCGGGACGCCTTCCGCCAGGTTGCGTCCCTTGACTTCAATTTCCTTGATCTCGCTACCCGGATAGGCAGTACCGATTTCGTACTTGATCCGTTCGGCGGTGGACTCTCCGATCAGTGTCCCATAGTTCCGGCGTACGTAATTCATAATGGCTTCGTCCATGCGGTCGCCACCGATACGCACCGAGGCGGAGTAGACGATACCGTTCAGCGAGATTACCGCTACTTCGGATGTTCCGCCGCCAATGTCCAGGACCATCGATCCGCGCGCTTCATGCACCGGCAGTCCGGCACCGATGGCTGCCGCCATGGGCTCTTCGATGAGATAGACCTCCCGTGCCCCAGCTCCGGCCGCCGATTCCTTGATCGCCCGTCGTTCTACTTGGGTAGAACCGCACGGTACGCAGATCAAAACCCTGGGGCTAGGCCGAAAAAGCTTGTTCCTGTGTACCTTGTGGATGAAGTACTGGAGCATCTTCTCCGTGACGGTGAAGTCGGCGATCACTCCGTCCTTGAGAGGCCGGATGGCAGTGATGTTGCCGGGGGTTCGCCCCAACATCGACTTTGCAGCCGAACCGACTGCCGCGATGGATTTCTGTCCGCGGGTGCGATCCTCGCGGATAGCCACCACTGACGGCTCGTTCACCACGATGCCTTGGCCACGGATGTAGATCAAGGTGTTTGCGGTGCCAAGGTCGATGGACAAGTCGTTCGAGAAAAATCCTCGGAGGTGTCTGAAGAACATAGGCATATAGTCCTTGTGAATGCCGTGATTTTACAACGGATAGCCCGGAGCGACAAAAGCCATATATCAGGTATTATATGACTGAAAGAAACATCGGATGCAAATATGTCCTTAAATATTGACCAAGTTTACAAAATTGCTTGGCTTGCCCGGCTTGCCATTGATGCGGAAAAAGCGGCCGCTTATGCTCGAGATCTTACAGGCATATTGGATTTTGTCGAGGAAATGAGCACCGTGGATACCTCGGAGGTCACTCCGATGGCTCACCCTTTGGATCAGGCTCAGCGCTTGAGGCCGGATACGGTGAGCGAGACCGACCAGCGGGAGTTATTCCAGGCCCATGCACCCTTGGTGGAAGCGGGGCTTTATCTGGTGCCCAAGGTTATCGAGTGATCGATAGGAACGGCCGAAGCCGGAGGGCTACCGCCGTTTCGCGCGTATTCTGGATTTCGGAACTATCTCATGCACGACAAAACCATTGCCGAATTAGCTGACGGACTCAGAAAAAAAGAATTCAGCAGCATCGAATTGACACAGACTTTTCTGGCACGCATCCGGCTCTACGATCCGCAACTCAATTGCTTTGTGACCGTCACTGAAGAGCAGGCGCTAGCGCAGTCTGCAGCGGCGGATGCGGCGATATCACAGGGTTCTGCCGGTGTCTTGACCGGCGTCCCCATCGCTCAGAAAGATATCTTCTGCACCAAAGGCGTGAAGACGAGTTGCGGTTCGAAGATGCTCGATAATTTTATCGCCCCGTACGATGCCACGGTCGTTGAGCGATTCAAGCAGGCCGGAACGGTCATGCTGGGCAAACTCAACATGGATGAGTTTGCCATGGGGTCATCCAACGAAACGAGCTATTTCGGACCGGTAAAAAATCCGTGGGACACCGATGCGGTTCCGGGCGGTTCGTCCGGCGGCTCGGCGGCATCGGTGGCGGCCCGTCTGACTCCGGGGGCCACCGGTACCGATACTGGCGGATCGATTCGCCAGCCTGCGTCTTTTTGCGGCATCACTGGCTTGAAACCCACCTATGGTTTGGTTTCCCGCTGGGGAATGATCGCATTCGCGTCCAGCCTCGACCAAGGTGGTCCCATGGCCCGAACCGCGGAAGACTGCGCGCTCATGCTCCAAGTCATGGCCGGGTTCGACGAAAAGGACTCGACTAGCGTAGATAGGCCGGTGCCGAATTATTCCGCCTCTCTCAACAACAGCTTGGAAGGGCTCAGGATCGGCCTGCCCAAAGAGTTTTTCGATGAGGCCTTGGATTCGGACATCGCGCGCCTGATTGACGACGCTATTGACGAATATCGGAAGCTGGGCGCGACCGTGAAAGAGATTTCGTTGCCCAACATGAAGTTGTCGGTACCGGCTTATTACGTTGTGGCACCCGCCGAATGTTCGTCCAACCTGGCCCGCTATGACGGCGTCCGTTTCGGGTATCGCTGTAAGGATCCGAAAGACTTGCACGATCTGTACATGCGCTCTCGCGGTGAAGGTTTCGGTGCGGAAGTGAAGCGGCGCATTCTCATCGGCACTTATGCGCTGTCCGCGGGTTACTACGATGCCTATTACCTTAAAGCCCAAAAAGTCCGACGCTTGATCAGCGACGATTTCAAACGGGCCTTTGAGGATGTCGACGTGATCATGGGGCCTACCTCGCCGTCCGCTGCATTCCGCTTCGGCGAGAAGACCGCCGACCCTATCGCGATGTACCTGTCGGACATCTATACGATCGCCGTAAATTTGGCCGGTCTCCCCGGCATGTCGGTTCCGGTCGGATTTTCCAAGAATTTGCCGGTCGGCATGCAGATCATCGGCAATTACTTTTCCGAGGAGCGTTTGCTCAATGTCGCGCATCGGTATCAGCGAGCGACCGATTGGCACCGGCGGGCTCCGAAAGATTTCGTTTAAGAGGTTTGTATGGAATGGGAAACGGTCATCGGGTTGGAAATTCACGCCCAGCTCGCTACTAAATCCAAGATTTTTTCGGGTGCGGCTACGGCCTATGGCGCCGAGCCCAACACCCAGGCCTGTACGGTGGATTTGGGTTTGCCCGGCGTATTGCCCGTTTTGAACGGCGAGGCGGTGCGCATGGCGGTCAAATTCGGTCTCGCCATCGGCGCCCGCGTGGCTCCTTTTTCGGTATTCGCGCGCAAGAACTACTTCTACCCCGACTTGCCGAAGGGCTATCAAATCAGCCAATACGATCTTCCGGTCGTAAGCCAGGGGCATTTGAACATTTCCGTGGACGGCATCGAGAAAATCATTGGGATCACGCGCGCCCATTTGGAAGAAGACGCCGGCAAGTCCTTGCATGAAGATTTTCACGGCTTTACCGGAATCGACTTGAACCGGGCCGGCACGCCGCTGCTGGAAATCGTGTCCGAGCCGGATCTTCGCTCGGCGAAGGAGGCGGTGGTTTACATGAAAAAGCTGCATGCCCTAGTTCGATATTTGGAGATCTGCGACGGCAACATGCAGGAGGGATCGTTCCGTTGCGACGCCAACGTGTCGGTTCGCCCTAAAGGTCAGGAAAAATTCGGTACCCGTGCCGAAATCAAGAACCTGAACTCGTTCCGCTTCGTGGAGCGTGCCATCAACTACGAAATCGAGCGGCAGATCGAAATTCTCGAAAACGGCGGACAAGTCGTACAGGAAACCCGTTTGTACGATGCCAACAAGGACGAAACCCGCTCCATGCGCAGCAAGGAAGAAGCGAACGACTACCGCTATTTTCCCGATCCCGATCTGCTGCCTTTGGAAATATCGAGCAATTTTGTCGAAGACGTGCGCAAGGGGTTGCCCGAGTTGCCGGACGAAAAGCGCGACCGTTTCAAGTCCCAGTACGGTCTGAACGATTACGACGCGACCGTGCTGACGGCCACGCGGGAGCTTGCCGATTATTACGAAGCCGTGGTCAGGGAGTCGGCGGGCAGCGATCCCAAGTTATGTGCCAACTGGGTCATGGGCGACTTGTCCGGTGCACTCAACAAGGCCGGTCTAGAGATCGAGAAATGTCCGATCGAAGCGCCTCGCCTCGCGGGTCTCATCAGGCGCATCGCCGATAGTACGATCTCAGGAAAACTGGCTAAGCAGGTCTTCGAAGCGCTTTGGGAATCCGGCGAGACCGCCGACGCCATTATCGAAAAACAGGGGCTGAAACAAATCACCGATACCGGAGCGATCGAGAAAATCATCGATGAAATCATTGCGGCGAATCCGGAGCAGTTGGCACAGTACAAGGCCGGTAAAGACAAGCTGTTCGGATTTTTCGTCGGCCAGGCTATGAAGGCGACCCAAGGCAAGGCCAATCCGCAGCAGTTGAACGATTTGCTAAAGAAAAAATTGCAGTAGCCTTGCGTCATACCGCGGCGATCAGCAAGCCCTTAAGGTCCCATCGATCACTTCCCGAATCTAAGTGCCGCCCGAAGCGAGATGTTTCGGCGCGGTGGGACCGTTCGCGCGTTTGCCGGCCCAAGCCCCGTTTCTTGGCCGCACTCCATCGCCGGCGCAAGATCCCTGCCCCTTTCAATTGGCCGTTTTGACGCCCTATCCCGCTATGGAGACTTATTCGATTCCTGGTTTTGCCGATCCCGTAAGCTCTCTCATGCATTTGCTGGCCGCAGGCGTGTTTGCCGTTCTGGGGTTTTTCTTGATTCGCCGGGCCAGGGGCAACGTCGGCCACATAGTGGCTGTCGGGGTGTTCGTTTTTACCTGCATTTTTCTCCTCTCCATGAGCGGCGTGTTCCATCTGCTGTCCGTCGGCGGGGCAGGACGTGCGGTATTGCAGCGGCTGGATCATGCCGCGATCTTTTTGTTGATCGCCGGGAGTTTCACCCCTGTCCACTGCATTCTTTTCTCCGGTCTTTGGCGCTGGGGCTTTTTGCTTTTGATTTGGGGATTGGCGATTACGGGGTTGACCCTCAAGGTCATCTTTTTCCAGGACATCCCGGAAGCGCTCGGTTTGACGCTGTATTTAGGGTTAGGCTGGCTGGGGCTGGCGTCCGGGATAGCTGTTTGGCGCCGTTACGGTTTTTCATTCGTCAAAACGCTGCTGTTCAGCGCATTGGCTTACACCTCGGGAGCGCTTCTCGACTTTTTGCGATGGCCGGTTATCGTCGGCGGGGTGTTAGGCCCCCACGAGTTGTTCCATGTTGCTGTGTTGGCCGGCATCGGTTTCCATTGGCGGTTCGTGTGGAATAGTCTGAATCGGATCGAGCTGATAAAACCCGATCTGGCCGATGTAACGGAGCAGCAACCGTCCTGGCATGCCAGGACGGTTGAACAGATTTATGAGGCCGTTAGATCCGGTCCAAGCGGATTGACCGAAGAGGAGGCGGATCACCGTCTCGCCAAGCATGGATTCAATGAGATCGAGCAGGGCAGGGGAGCCTCGGCGTTCAGACTTTTTCTGTCGCAGTTCAAGAGCGTTCTGGTCATTATTCTGCTGGTTGCCATCGGCTTTTCGGCTTATTTGGGGCATACCGTCGAATCCATCGTCATCGCGGTGATCGTTTTATTCGCCGTATTGCTCGGATTTTTTCAGGAATACCGCGCCGAACGCGCGATGGAAGCCCTGCAGCAGATGGCGGCACCGATGGCTAGCGTGATGCGCGACCGCAAGTTCGTGGAGATGCCCGCACGTTATCTGGTTCCCGGTGACATCGTCC
This sequence comes from Methylocaldum sp. RMAD-M, assembly GCF_017832375.1. Classification (NCBI taxonomy): domain Bacteria; kingdom Pseudomonadati; phylum Pseudomonadota; class Gammaproteobacteria; order Methylococcales; family Methylococcaceae; genus Methylocaldum; species Methylocaldum sp. RMAD-M. The sequence continues at coordinate 289,985 of NZ_JAFIBZ010000004.1, forward strand.
GTTTGCTGACCGGCAACCGCATTCCCGCCGATCTGCGTCTGATCGAAGTCGTAAACCTTCAAATCGACGAGGCGCCCCTGACAGGTGAATCGGCGCCGGTGGAAAAGCGTACCGCGCCGCTGAACGATCCTGGGCTAGCCATCGGTGATCGCCAAAATATGGGGTTTGCCGGCACTGCCGTGACCTATGGGCGGGGCCAGGGCATTGTCGTCGCGACCGGGATGGAAACCGAATTCGGGCGTATCGTGGGGCTCTTGCGCGGGGCTGAACAGCGCGAGACGCCGCTGCAGAAGAGCCTGGACAAAGTCGGGAACGTGCTCGCCGTCGCCGCCATTTTCATCGTCGCTGTTATCGTTTCTCTCGGTATTTGGCGCGGCGAATCCTTCGAGCACATGCTGATCTTCGGCATTGCCCTGGCCGTTGCCGTGGTGCCCGAAGCCCTGCCTGCCGTGGTGACGATTTCTCTGGCCATCGGCGCTCGCCGGATGGTCCGGCGTCACGCGCTCATCCGGCGTCTGCCGGCCGTCGAGACCCTGGGCAGCACGTCAGTCATTTGTTCGGACAAGACCGGGACCTTGACCAAGGACGAGATGACCGTCCGCAAGATTTGGACCGGCGGAGACTTGTTCAGCGTTACCGGTGCCGGTTACGAACCGGTGGGCCGGTTTCTCCACAAGGCTCGGGAAGTCGCTCCTACCCCTCCAGTGTTGAATCTGCTTCAAGCGGCGGCACTGGCGAGCGATGCGGGCGTGCATCGAACTGAAGAGGGCCGCTGGCAGGTTAAAGGCGATCCCACGGAAGGCGCGTTGGTGGTCGCTGCCGCCAAGGTCGGGTTAAAACTCTCCGAATTGGACCGCCGGTTTCCGCGCGTGGGCGAGATTCCCTTTACCTCGGAATCCAAGCGGATGACGACGCTCCATGAGAATGCCGAGGGCGGGCGGATAGCTTATTCCAAAGGTGCTTTGGAGGTCATTCTTAGCGCCAGCGATCGCTGGCTGAGCGCAGAGGGGGAGGCTCCTTTGGACGATGCGGCCCGCGGCGTGATACAGGCCGAAGCCGAGCGCTTGGCCGGCGAGGCGCTTCGTGTTCTGGCAGTGGCGCAAAAGGAAGACACGTCTCTGGAAACGGCTGAAAAAGACATGTGTTTCCTGGGGCTGGTCGGGATGATCGACCCGCCTCGCTCCGAGTCCAAGTCCGCCATCGCCACCTGCGAAAAGGCCGGCATTAAGGTCATCATGATTACGGGGGACCATCCTGCCACCGCCCGCGCGGTTGCCCGCGAGCTGGGCATTTTGAACCACGGACGAGTGATTACGGGCGTCGAACTGGACGCGATGAGCGATGAAGAATTCGCGCAGGCGGTCAGGCGAATCGAGGTCTTCGCCCGTGTCGCTCCCGAGCATAAGATTCGCATCGTCCGGACTCTGCAAGAACAAGGCCGCATCGTCGCCATGACCGGAGACGGCGTGAACGACGCTCCGGCTCTCAAACAGGCCGACATCGGAGTGGCTATGGGCATCACCGGTACCGATGTATCCAAGGAGGCCGCTGCAATGATGCTCACCGACGACAATTTCGCCTCCATCGTCGCCGCCGTAGAGGAAGGGCGGGGGATTTTCAGCAACATCAAGAAATACCTGATGTATCTGTTGTCTTCCAACATCGGTGAAATCGGCCTGATGGCGGGCGCTACGCTGGCAGGGTTGCCGCTGCCTTTAAGCGCGGTGCAAATTCTTTACGTGAATTTGGCTACCGATGGACTTCCCGCTCTGGCGTTGGCGGTCGATCCGATGGACAAAGCCTTGATGCAACAGAAGCCGCGCGACCCGAAGCAGGGGATTTTCAGTTTTCCCGTCGTTTCGCTGATGCTGGTCGGCGGTATTTGGTCGACTCTGGTCAATCTCAGTGTCTTTGTCTGGGCGTTACACAACGGCAACGAGCTTTCCAAGGCGATGACGGTGACTTTCGCGACGCTGGTCTCGATCGAGTTCTTCAAGGCCTACAATTTTCGATCCGACCGTTTTTCCGTGTTTCGTCGGCCGTTCGCGAACAAATGGCTGAATCTGGCGATCGCCTGGGAGGCGATGTTGCTCCTCGCTATCATCTATGTGCCGTTCTTTCAGGAGGCATTCGGCACTTTCGGCCTGTCGCGAATCGAGTGGGCGGTAGTGCTGGGCGCGTCGGCCACGATACTCCCGGTGTTGGAAGCAGCGAAGTGGATGATTCGGCGCGGGTGGTTCGACAGCCGGACCGAAGTCGGGCCAAGTCAGTGAAGGAGCCGCCGCTTCAGGCATGAGGAGGCCTGGTGATCATTGTTGCGCGGCGTATTGTCTAACAAGGCAAATTAGACATTCAGGGAGAAAACTCATGGCGCCGAGTAATTTCGCTGAGGCCAAGCACCTCGCCAAGATCGTCTTGAACAATTTCTTGATCGGTACTCTGGCGGTACTGCCAATCATCGTAGTGGCGCAGATCGTCATATTTCTCGCCCATTTGATTCTGAGTACGGTATTCGGCGTGCAAGAGGCGGTCGGCAATTACGGCATAACTTTTCTCGCGTTCGCCGGCGTTTTCGGCCTGCTGACTTACATCGGGCACACCGTCAACAAACGGCGCCATTCCCTGGTTCTTTCCCTAGTCGATCTCGCGATAGAGCGAGTTCCGTTCCTAAACACGGTTTACCGGGTGACCAAAAAGATTGTCGATATGTTTCGCAGCAGGCCCGATGAGCAAAAGCGGGAAATCGTTTATGTGGAATATCCTAGGGAAGGGATGTGGCTGCCGGCTTACGTCACGAACCGAGAGGGCGACAGATATGTTCTATACGTGCCCACTTCGCCGAATCCGACCAATGGGTTCACCGTCATCGTGCACGAGTCGAAGGTAGTCAAATCCGCTCTCGATATCTCGGAGGTGACGAGTTTCGTCATGAGCGTGGGGTCTGATTTTCCGAAATCGCAAGAAACTCTAGGCCTGCCCCGTTAGCCGACTTTGCGCCGTGAGCGTTACAGGAGCAACGCGATTTCTTCGATTTGGCGCGCTTGATTGATCCGGAAACCTCGCATTTCAAGAACTCCCTTTGTGTTCAGGGAGATAATGATATATACCGCATCGGGATAGGCCGCTTGTTCGAGATCGATGGCGGAAGGCTCGGCGGGAGCGGCCGGATGCGAATGAAAGATCGCGAACAGTTCCTCTCCTCGCTCCCGCATTTTACGCATGGCATCGATTTGGTCCTGAGGTTCCATCTGGAACCGGCAGTCGGGCGTAGTCGACGCATTCTTGACCGGATAACAGTGGCCTGGGGTGCCGTCTTTCGCGCCGATCAGACCACAGACTTCAACTTCCGGCGATGTTTGGGCATAGTGCAACAGTTGGTTGACTAAGGGGCGGGGGATATGAATTTCTTTATCGTGCATGCTTTTATTCCGAAAAGGATCGGCTGCTCGGTTCCCACCGTGCGGTTGTGACGCGGAAGTGACCTTGAAGGTCGGAATGGCGGCTGATTTCGGCGTAACCGAATTCGTTCAGAAGGTCAGCCAGGGAATCCGCCTGATCGAAACCGTGTTCCAGTATGAGTTGTCCATGCGGTTTTAAGTAATCGCAGGCTTCCCGAGCAATGATCCGGAAAGCATCCAGTCCGTGTAGTCCGCCTGTTAGTGCCAAACTCGGTTCGAAGCGCACATCGCCTCGGTTTAAATGCGGATCATCGTCTGCGACATAAGGCGGATTGCTGACAATCAAATCGAACTGCTCGTCGCTTGCTACCGCATCGAACCAATCGCCCAGTCGAAAGCGAACGTTGCGGACGCCGTGCAGAACCGCATTTTCCTGCGCGAGGTTCAAAGCGCCGGGGCTAAGATCCGTTGCGGTGACGCGGGCTGCCGGGCGCTCTGCGGCGAGAGTCACGGCAATGGCGCCGCTGCCGGTCCCTAGATCCAGAATATCGGCCGTCTGGGATGCCGGAGTGGCCGCCAGCGCCAATTCGACCAGCAACTCGGTTTCGGGGCGTGGGATGAGCACGTCGGGGCTAACCCTAAACGTACGAGACCAGAACTCCTTTTCGCCGAATAGGTACGCGACCGGAGTTCCGGACTGTCGTCGCTCGATCAGATGGTGAAAACGGTCTTCTACATCGGGCGAAAGCTTTCGCTCCGGCCATGCGCGAAGATACGATCGATCTCGGTTTAATGCGCGGGCTAACAAAATTTCCGCATCGAGCCGCGCCGTTTCGCTCAAACCTTCGAGGCGACTTCTGGCGGTCTGAAGCGCGGCCGCTATGGTGATGCCGCTGGATCTCGGTGAGGCAAGAGGAGTACTCATCGCATTAGTCCTGGGCCAGTTGCGCCAGCAATTCGGCTTGGTGCTCATTGATCAAGGGATCGATTACCGGGTCGAGATCGCCCTCCATGATGGCTTCGAGCCGATAAAGAGTCAGGTTGATGCGATGGTCGGTGAGTCGGCCCTGGGGAAAGTTGTACGTACGTATGCGTTCCGAACGGTCGCCGCTGCCGACTTGCAGTTTACGTGAGGCGGCGATTTCGGCGCTCTGTTTTTCCTGTTCGGCGGAGAGGATGCGCGATTTCAGCAAAGACATGGCGCGAGCGCGGTTCTTGTGTTGAGAGCGCTCGTCCTGGCATTCCACGACAATCCCGGTGGGTATATGGGTAATGCGCACCGCCGAATCGGTCCGGTTGACGTGCTGGCCGCCGGCGCCCGATGCGCGGTAGGTATCGACTCTAAGATCGGCCGGGCTGATGTCGACGTCGATTTCGTCGGCCTCGGCCAGTACCGCGACCGTGCAGGCCGAAGTGTGAATACGGCCCTGGGCCTCTGTTTCCGGCACGCGTTGTACACGATGGGTGCCGGCCTCGAATTTGAGGCGTGAATAAACGTCCTGACCGCTGATGCGGACGATGATTTCTTTGTAGCCGCCGTGTTCGCCCTCGCTTTCGCTGATCACCTCCGCCTTCCATCCCTTTTGCTCGGCATAGCGGCTGTACATGCGGTATAAATCGCCGGAGAACAGTGCGGCCTCGGCACCACCGGTGCCGGCCCGGATTTCCAGAAAGATATTGCGTTCGTCGTTTGGATCCTTAGGCAGCAAAAGGATTTGCAATTCCTTTTCCAAGGCTTCCTTTCTGTCCTCGGCATCGACCAGTTCTTCCTTGGCGAGGCTACGCACCTGCGGGTCTCTGTCGTCGAGCAGACTCTGCGCGTAGGAAAGATCTTCGATTGCACCGAGATACTTGTTGAAACAGCCGACCAACGGATTGAGTTGAGCGTACTCGCGGCTCAGGGCACGGAAGCGGTCTTGATCGTTCTGAATCGACGGTTCGGCAAGGAGGGCGGTAATTTCTTCGAATCGCTGGGCAAGATGATCGAGTTTTTGGCGAATGGATGGTTTCACGTATTAAGAAGAGCTGTTTTTGAGTTGAAAAAGTTCTCGGGCGGCGGCAATCAGATCGTGCCGTTCATGGATGCCCGCTTGCTTGATTTGGACGCTGGGTATGTGAATCAATTTATTGGTGAGCAGATTCGCCAAAAGATCCAGCGCCTCTTCGGGAGATTTACCGCATCGTAATGCCTGTTTTGCTCGATGTAAGGCTTCGGCTCGGATCGTTTCGGCGTGGCTGCGGAAGTCGCGGATGGTGGAGGTCGCACCCTGAGCGCGCAACCAGCCCAAAAAATGCTCCACTTCGGTGTCGATAATTTCTTCGGCCTTCTTGGCTGCTTCCTGGCGCGATTTCAGGTTTTCTTCGATGGTGTTCCGCAGGTCGTCGACGGTATAGAGATAAACGTCCCTCAGTTGGGCGACTTCCGGTTCGATGTCGCGAGGCACGGCCAAATCCACCATGAACATCGGCTTATGCTTGCGGGCTTTGAGGGCGCTCTCGACGCCGCCTTTACCCAAAATCGGCAATTGGCTGGCGGTGGATGAAACGACGATGTCGGCCTTGGCCAAGTGCTTCGGCAATTCGGCCAATGAGATGGCAAACCCGTTGAACTGGGTGGCCAAAGTGTGTGCTTTGTCGTAGGTGCGGTTGGCGATTATCAGATGGCCGATTTTGCTTTCGGCCAGATGGCGGGCTGTCAGTTCGATCGTTTCTCCGGCGCCGATCAGTATGGCAGCCTGTTCGGAAAGATCGTCGAAAATTCGTTGTGCTAGGCGCACCGCGGCAAAGGCAACCGAAACCGGGCTGGAACCTATCGCGGTGTCGGTTCGTACCTTCTTGGCGGCGGTGAAGGTGTGCTGAAACAGTTTGCTCAAGGTTTTGCCGAGAGTTCCGGCTTCGGCTGCGGCTTGATAGGCCGATTTCATCTGTCCGAGAATCTGCGGCTCTCCCAGTATCATCGAATCCAACCCGCAGGCGACGCGAAACATGTGACGGATCGTCTCACCGTCGGTGTGGACATAGAGATACGGTTGAAAATCTTCCCGTTGAAGACTCTGCTCTTGAGCGATCCAGTCGATCAGAATGTTTTGATCGTCGGTTTCGACGCCACAGTACAATTCCGTTCGGTTGCACGTGGATAGAATCGCGGCTTCGCCAATTTGGGGTAATTGAATCAGATCCTGCAAGGCACATTTGATTCGTTCGGCCGGAAAGACCAGGCGTTCTCTGATCAAAATCGGTGCTGTGTTGTGATTCAACCCTAAGGTTAAAATGCTCATGAGCTCAAATTTCTGAGACTTTCCAAATATAATTCTAAGAAAAACCTCAAATGCAGCCAAATACCGTTGGTTCGGGTCTATTGTTGCATGTTACGGACAGCGTACAATCTCGCCGGCTTATAAGTCAGTCTACCCCGCTTTAATCGAAAGCTCGGGACATTTTCGCGATGCTGCTTCGGATGAAGGGAGAAAAGCGTTGTCAATACTATCCAAGGTTCTTTTATTAACTTCGGCTTAGGAATTTCGTCAGTGTTGAAACGATTGGTCTGTTTGGCGTGTGTCGGGGCTATTGGGCTATCGGGATGCGCGGGTATTAATCCATCGCGGCCTCATAGTGACGAGTCCTTGGAAGGGGTCCGTCAAGCAGATGTTCAAGAGCTTAATCAGCATTCGGAAGTCGTCTACTTGTTATTGTCGGCAGAATTGGCCGGCCAGCGCGGGCAGTACGAGATTGCTCTGAACAATTATTTGGAAGCCGCCAAGCTTACCCAAGATGCTCAGGTCGCAGAGCGAGCAACTCAAATCGGGCTCTATCTTAAGAATACAGAAAAAGCTCTAACAGCGGCTACATTGTGGAGCGAACGCGATCCGGGAAATGCCTCGGCGCGTCGTGTTGCGGCTTTGTTGCTTCTGAAAGCCGGGCAAACTGATAAGGCTCTGGATCAATTGAGGGCGCTACTGACCCTACCCGACGTAGACCTGGAAAATGCATTGATCGAATTGGTCAAGTGGCTGGATTCGGAGGTTCCGAAGGAAGATGGGGCGAAAGTAATGCAGCGCTTGGTCACAGAATTTCCGAGTATGGCCGAGATTCACTTCGCGTATGCGCTTTTGGCCAGCAGCCGGGGTGAGTATCAGTTAGCCCTGCAGGAAGCAGAAAAAGCGCTGGCTCTGCACCCTGATTGGAATAGGGCTCGCCTATTGCAGGCCCAAGTCATGTCTCAGATGGGTGACTCCGAGGCGGCGAGGGCTACGGTTCAGAAGGCGCTGAGGAGCGATCCCAATAATGTCCGTTTGCGCCTGATCTATTCCCAATTTTTGGCGAAAGCTGGAGATTTTCGAGGGGCGGAGAAAGAGCTGACTCGTATTTTGGAGAAGGATCCGGATAACCATGATGCGCGTTTCGGCCTTGCGACATTGTTGATGGAGGCGGGGCAAGACGAGAAGGCGAGGAAAGAGTTTTCCGATCTAACGACCGTACCCAAGTGGCGGGGACAGGCCTATTTCTATTTGGGGTTGATCGAAGCGCGCCAGAATCGCCTGCAAAATGCGCTGGAGCGGTTCGACAAAGTTGGGTCCGGGCCATTGGAATTCGACGCTAAGGTTAATTCAATTACCGCGTTGATTAATCTCGGCCGTATGGCCGACGCTCGGCAGCGTTTAGTTGACGTGCGCAAAGAATTTCCGAATGAGGCGTTGCGGCTCTACCTGCTGGAGGCAGAGCTCTTGTCCAAAACTAAGGACTATGAGGCGGCGTTTGATTTGCTGACGGAGGCGTTGGAAGAAATGCCGGGCCAGATGGAGTTGCTTTATTCCCGCGCTTTGGTTGCCGAACAGCTAGACCGTGTCGAGGTGTTAGAGGCGGACCTGCGTGCAGTATTGGAAAAGAATCCAGACGATGCCAACGCGCTTAATGCCTTGGGTTACACCCTGGCCGATCGCGGCGACCGATTGGATGAAGCAAAGCGGTATCTCGATCGGGCAATAGAGCTGAAGCCAGATGATCCGGCTATCCTGGATAGTTACGGTTGGCTGCAATACCGTTTGGGAAACTACGATTCGGCACTCGATTATCTGCGGCGCGCTTATGAGTCGGTCAGTGATCCTGAGATAGCGGCACATTTGGGGGAGGTGTTGTGGGAGTCCGGTCGACATCAAGAAGCCAAAAAGATATGGAAAGAGGCGCTCAAGAAGGATCCAGGCCATGAGGACATGAAAAAAATTAAGATCAAGTATCGGGAAGCCTTCAAATAGCGGGTGTTAGAAAGGCCTAATTTTGTTTAGATTCCTTGTTTTTGTGTTGGTCGCGTCGCTGACCGGTTGCGCTGTTTTCAAAAAGGAGCCGCCTCGTCCTGCTCTAGCCCCAAAGGCCGAAGAGAAAAATTATGACTTAAAAGTCTGGCAGCTGGAGGGGCGGATTGGCGTGCAAACCGCGAACGATGCCTGGCAGGCTAATCTGTTCTGGGAGCACGATGCGGAGCAGGATCGCTTGCGAGTGTCGGGGCCTTTTAGCCAGGGCATGGTTTCTATCATTCTGCAAAAAGACCTGATTTACGTTAACGAAGGCGATGGGGTTACGGAGTTGTCCCGCGATCCCGATGCCATGTTAAAGGACCGGCTGGGGTTTGCCGTGCCATTGTCGAGCTTGCGGTACTGGATTGTGGGGTTGCCCGATCCGAACGAAACGCATACCCCTGTTTATGGGGAGTCCGGTTCCTTGCTGGGGTTTAGGCAATCGGGTTGGACGCTCCAGTTCCAAAATTATATGAATGTGGGGGACCGGGTTATGCCGCAGAAGATCGCGATTCAAGGGCCAGATGTTAGGCTCAAACTAATAGCGGATAGCTGGCGTGTTAAGGGGTAGTGCATGATGGACGCGGAAGTGCTTCGTCTGCCAGCACCGGCCAAGCTTAATCTAATGCTGAGAATAGTGGGCCGGCGAGACGATGGTTACCACTTGCTCCAAACCGTATTTCAATTCATCGATCGTTGCGACTGGATTACGCTGCGCCGTCGCTCCGATGGCCGCATTCGGCTGTTGAGCCCGCTCCCCGGTGTGCCGGAAGAGCAGGATCTCACGGTAAGGGCTGCGCAACTCCTGCGTCGCGTAACCGATGTTGAATACGGAGTCGAGATTGAAATTGAGAAAAATCTGCCCATGGGAGGTGGGCTTGGGGGCGGAAGCTCGGATGCCGCAACAGCGCTGCTTGGGTTGAATGCCTTATGGCGGACAGGCTTGTCTTTGCAGGATCTGATGGTGTTGGGTCTGCAGTTGGGCGCTGACGTTCCGGTTTTTGTCAATGGTTGTTCGACCTGGGCCGAGGGGGTTGGGGAGGTGTTGACTCCATTGGAGCTGCCGGAGCCTTGGTATGTCGTCGTGGTGCCTAGCTGCCATGTGGCGACCGCGCAAATTTTTTCGGCGCCCGGTTTGACACGAAATAACAAACCGATCAAAATAGCGGACTTTCTTGCGGGGCAGCAGGAAAACCATTGTTTGCCTGTGGTTTCGGAATTCTACCCGGAAGTTGGAGTTGCCTTGAGCAGTTTGGGGCGTTTTGCGCCCGCCAGACTTACCGGTACCGGGGCCTGCGTGTTTGCCGCATTTTCTGATGAAGCTGATGCGCGGGCGGCGGCCATGACATTAGAGAGCGACTGGTCGGTGTTTGTCGCGCGAGGACGGAATCGGTCGGCTCTCCATCAGGCGCTGAAGCTGGTCTGAATAGGGCCGTCAACAACATTATTGGGGCGTAGCCAAGCGGTAAGGCACCGGGTTTTGATCCCGGCATTCCCAGGTTCGAATCCTGGCGCCCCAGCCATAGTAATTCCGACTCGACGTCTCGACTTTGGAGTGTCTTGAATGACAGACGCCTCGTTTATGGTGTTTTCCGGGAATGCCAATCCTGCCTTGGCCGAAGGCATTGTACGCAAGCTGAACATGCGCTTGGGGATGGCAACCATTGGAAGATTCATTGACGGCGAAATAGCAGTCGAGATCGAGGAAAATGTCCGTGGGCGAGAGGTTTTTCTGATTCAGCCCACCTGCGCGCCAATCAATGAAAATATCATGGAATTGCTAGTCATGATCGACGCTTTTCGTCGGTCGTCGGCGTCCGTGATTACGGCAGTGATTCCTTACTACGGCTATGCGCGCCAAGACCGACGGATCAGGTCGGCCCGCGTTCCTATCACGGCAAAGCTGGTTGCCAAGATGATTTGTGCGGCCGGAGCGGATCGGGTGTTGACCGTGGATCTCCATGCCGATCAGATTCAAGGTTTTTTTGATGTTCCTGTGGATAACGTCTACGCGTCGCCAATTTTATTGGGCGATGTTTGGCGGCAGAAATATCAGAATCTGATTGTTGTTTCCCCCGATGTGGGTGGGGTGGTAAGGGCGCGGGCATTGGCCAAACGTCTCGACGATGCCGATTTGGCGATCATCGACAAGCGTCGTCCGAGGCCGAATGAGGCTAAAGTGATGAATATCATCGGCGATGTCGAAGGGCGCACCTGTATCATGGTCGATGACCTGGTGGACACGGCCGGAACCTTGTGCCGGGCGGCCGGCGCATTAAAGGACCATGGTGCGCGGCGAGTAGTGGCGTATTGTACTCACCCTGTGTTGTCCGGGCGGGCGATAGAAAATATCGAAGATTCGGTGCTCGATGAGTTGGTTGTGACGGATACGATTCCGCTGCGTCGGGATGCTCAGCAATGTAAAAAGATCCGGCAGTTGAGCGTCGCTGAGATGTTGGCGGAGACGATACGCCGTATCGCGGTCGGCGAGTCGGTCAGTTCGCTTTATGTAGATTGATCCAATTTTTTAACTCACTGCTAAGAGTATTTTGGAGAGAAAGATGGTAGGCAGTTTTGTCTTTGATGCTGAATTGAGAACGAATACCGGTAAAGGTGATGCGCGGCGGCTGCGTCGGGCTGGCAAGGTTCCGGCGGTTTTGTACGGCGGTAACGCCGACCCGATTGGCTTGGTGCTGGAGCACAATAAGGTCGTGAAGAGTCTGGAGAGCGAGGCCGTTTATTCCCATGTTCTGACTGTTAAGGTCAGTGGCCGAGAGGAGCGGGCGATCCTGAAGGGTTTGCAGAGGCATCCGAGTAAGCCGATTATCATGCATATGGATTTTCAGCGTGTAAGCCGGGGAGAGAAGATTCGCGTTCATGTGCCTTTGCATTTCGTCAATCAGGATATCTCGGTTGGCGTGAAAAAAGGCGGGGTAGTAACCCACAACTTGGTCGACGTGGAGGTCGCTTGTACACCGGACCAGCTACCCGAATACATAGAGGTTGATCTGGCGCATGTTGATGTGGGGCAGTCGGTCCATCTCTCGGATTTGAAGGTGCCTGAAGGAGTTGAAATTCTCGCTCTCGCTCATGGACCGGAGCACGATTTGCCGGTCGCGGCGATTCAGTCCGGGAAGGTTGCTGAATCGTCGGAGAGTCCGGCTGAATAGGCTGGTTCATTGCTGACAAAATGGCCGGGAGGGGCTTTTGTCTATTCGATTCCGGCTGGTTGTCGGTTTAGGGAATCCGACGACCAAATATGAAAAAACCCGGCATAACGCCGGGTTTTGGTTTGTGGATGAGCTCGCATCTTCGTATGGCGTTCCGTTTAGGGAGGATCGGCGTTTCGAGGGATTGGTCGCGACGCCGGAACTCGAAAACGAAAGCGTTCTGCTCCTAAAGCCGATGACGTTCATGAACCGGAGTGGGCAATCGGTCGCGGCACTGGCTCGATATTATAAAATCGGTGTCGAGCAGATATTGGTGGCTCACGATGAGCTCGATTTTGCTCCTGGTGTCGCTCGACTGAAATGCGGCGGTGGGCACGGGGGGCATAACGGTTTGAGGGATCTAATCGACAAGTTGGGGGCGGCTGGGTTTTGTCGTATACGCATTGGCATCGGTCACCCCGGTAATCGCGACGATGTCGTACCTTATGTGCTCGGCAAGCCGGGTAGTGACGAGCGCGAATCAATAGATCGCGCAATTTCTCGAGTGATCGAACTGTTTCCCGCGATCTTGCAGGGGGACCTCGGCGCTGTAACAAGCTGTCTGCATAACGATTCAAGAATTGGCGCGTCTTGAATATTGACACCGACAATCGAATACCGAATAATTCACATCTTAACCCTTGGAGGGGTTCCCGAGCGGTCAAAGGGATCAGACTGTAAATCTGACGGCTCTGCCTTCGAAGGTTCGAATCCTTCCCCCTCCACCATTAGATTTAGGATTTTGTGCGCGGGTGTAGTTCAATGGTAGAACCTCAGCCTTCCAAGCTGATGGCGTGGGTTCGATTCCCATCACCCGCTCCAGCAAAAAAGGGCGTCAGGTTTCTTGCCCATATAGCTCAGTCGGTAGAGCACTTCCTTGGTAAGGAAGAGGTCACCGGTTCAAGTCCGGTTATGGGCTCCAGTTTGAATGTATCGGTTATCAGATTAAGGGGTATTGGCGGATGTCCAAAGAAAAGTTTACGCGCACAAAGCCGCATGTGAACGTCGGGACGATTGGTCACGTTGACCATGGCAAGACGACCCTGACGGCGGCTCTGACCAAGGTGGGTGC